>JAKFDY010000291.1:0-10165 GCA_036675885.1 Lacibacter sp.
GTTACTTAAAAATGCATTTGAATTAGAATGCGTACATAAAAAAGGTGTGATCAAAAACGGGCAACTGATAGATGAATATGTATGGGTGAAATTCAGACCCCACTTATAGTTATCTCTTCTTTGTTTGTTCGATCGAAAATTTAAGAAGACACGTTACCAACAGAGCCAGTATCTGTTTTCACTAACCCAAATACTTTTTGTGGCTGCAAGCCTTTCTCTGTTTGATGTGATACATATAATACAGCTGTACTTGTTTCAGCAGCAAGCTTGTTGATTAGCTGAATAATTTTTTCTGTATTTGTATCATCGAGGCCCATCAATGGTTCGTCGAGAATTAACAGCGGCGGATGTTTTACCATTGCTCTTGCAACAAGCGCTAAACGTTGCTCACCTTGTGTAAGTTTTGAAAAAGGTCCATGTGCTTTATGTTGTAATTGTAATAATTGCAGCCATTCGTAAGCAGAACGCAGTTGCATATCGCTTGGAATTGTGTAAAGACCAATGGAATCAACAAAACCCGAAACGATCATTTGCAGCAACGTATGTCTTGTGCTGAACAAGTCTGTCATTGCAGGTGTGAGATAGCCGATTTTATTTTTAATATCCCACACACTTTCGCCACTGCCTTTCTTTCGTCCGAAAATATAGAGTTGTTGCCCGTAACCTTTTACATTATCACCGGTGATCATGGTGAGCAAAGTTGTTTTGCCCGAACCGTTTGGTCCTTTTAATTGCCAGAACTCACCGGCATTGATGATCCAGTTGATGTGTTGCAATACTTTTCGCCCATCATAACTTACATGTACATCGGTAAAGCGAACTAATTCTCTTGTGGCAAGTTGATAATGATGCAGTGGTGCAGGAACAGGTAATTCTTCGGAATGAATTTCTTCATTCATATTTTGTTCAAACAAAATAAATTCACCAGTTGTTGTAGCCTTTAATTTATTCCCAATGAAAGGAAGAAGATCACGCTTTCGATGTGTAAGCTGAACAAGTTGTGTATGAGCAGAAGCGTGTTCAAGTGCTTCTTTAAATGATGCCTGTGCTTCTGTATCTAAATTATCGAAGACATTATCAAGGATCAACACATCGGGCTTCATTGACAGCAAGTGTTGCAGCAATACTTTTTTCTGCTCACCGCTGGACATAGAGCGAAGCGTTTGTTTCCTCGTTGCTTCAATACCACTGTAACCATGAATTTCTTCTTCCAATAAAAATTGCTGAACAGTGTAGGCAGAAAAAAGAACAGCATCGGAACTATTGAAGGAAGCAAATAATCCGTTTGCTTTTTTATCCAGCAGTTGTTGAATAAAAATTTGTTTGTTGAATGTGTTTGAAAGAAAAATAGCATAGTGCTGCATAGCACGAAGATAAATTACCGGATGCTTCAGTGAGTCATCCGCATGCATTTTAGTGTGGCGCACCGGTTTACAACTTCACCGGTTTAACTGTATAACCTTGTCTGCGCAGCAATGCTATTACACCAATATCACCACCCAAATGTGCTGCACCAACTGCAAAGAAGCAAGATGTTTTCTCCATATTTGTTTTCATCACAGGTATCCATTTGCTGTTTCGCTTAACCAGCAATTCATTCTCTGCATCCATCAGCTCAGGCGATTGGTTGGTAAGCCGATACATTGAATCTACATCCTGTGTTTTGTAAACTGCAACCAGTTTTTTAAACTCTTCTACACCTTTATTAAAATCAAGCACAATAGTTTTCAGGTTTGCTATTTCTGTACTGTCAGGAATCGAATCAAATACTGCCACCTGATCTTCAATTGTTTCAAGGCCTTTGATATTTTTTTTCTGTTTGGCGGCCATCGCAATAAATGTTTGCTCATAAGATTCTCTTGAAGGACAGCTCAACGATTTCTCCGTAAGCATACTCATGAGCATAAATGGCTTGAATGTATTAAACATCATGGCCGAACTACCTGTAATTTCTTTATACTTTTTATCAAACTCCTGAAAGGCACTGTCGCCAAAAAGTTGTTTGATGGTTTGTCCTTTTGGTAATTGCAGCAGCTGCATCATTTTTAAGATCATCATTGGGTCATCCATATCCAGTTCAAGAAAAACCTGGTCTGCATTGGTAAATTTTTCTGTAACAACCAGCGGTAAAAAGAAATCTTCTTTGCAGATGATATGTATCGTGCCAAATAAATAAGATGGTTGTTTAAGATCGTTGCCTGTAATTTCCCAAAGCAAACTGCTTTTCGGTTCTGGCTGTCCGAAACTCATCGAAACAAAAAGAAAAGAAGCAAACAGGCTGGTCATAAGTTTTTGCATAGCTGTAAATTTAGTCTTCTTCTTCACTCATTTCGTTTACGATCTTTTTCAGTTTTTCAGCATGCTGTCCATAAAGCTTGCGCACATACCATTTGTTTAGAAAATACATTGGGATTGTAAGTATAGCTGAAACAAGCAGTAACAACAGGAAGAATGACCAGAAAGAAATATTTGCTGAGCTGATTTGTATTCTGGCATCAAACAGGAAAATGATAATACCGGCGGTAATCATAATGAAGGGGAATATCAGGGTGCCTCCAACAAGGTAAAACCAGATATACTTTTCCAGCGTTTTAACCTGCAGCTGGAGATTTGATTTTACTTCGCATGAAACGCATTCCATTTTCTGCAGCAGCTTTCGTTTACGAAAATAATAGATCATATAAAGAACACCTGTTAAAAGCATGAGCCAGGC
Organism: Lacibacter sp.; assembly: GCA_036675885.1. Lineage (GTDB taxonomy): Bacteria > Bacteroidota > Bacteroidia > Chitinophagales > Chitinophagaceae > Lacibacter. Next base: position 2,714 of record JAKFDY010000291.1, read on the forward strand.
AATACTGAGGATTGCCCCGTTAAACTTCATGAAATAATAAATGATGCTCCATGTGTACAATACAAGTACAATAATCATTTCAATAAAGAGGTTGCGTTTCATTTTGGCAATGGGGCTCTTCGATTTTTTTTGCAAAATGGCCTGCAGCTCCTGTTCAGAAGTTGAGTTTTTGCTTTGCCCCACATCGCTCCACATTTCTTTTAACTGATCAAGCTCCATAAGCTTCTGCTTTTGTGAGTGTACGTAATTTGTCTTTTATTCGGTTCATTTTTACACGCAGTGTGCCGTTACTGATACCCAGGATATCTTCCATTTCTTCGTAACTCTTGTCTTCGAGGTACAGCATCACAATTGCTTTTTCCACTTCCGATAAGCGGGTGATGGCTGCATACATTTGCCGGAGATTTTCTTCTTTGATCCTTTCTTCGTTTGTATCTGCTTCTTCTCTTGGAATAAACTCGGGGAAACTGAGTGCTACTTTTCTTGATTGTTTCCGAAGGTTACTGATGGCGGTGTTCAAAGCGATTCTGTACATCCAGGTACTGATCTTGGCATCGCCACGAAAACTGCCAAACGCCTTCCATAGCTGAATAACAATTTCCTGGTACAGGTCGTCTCTGTCCGCATCATTGCGGCCATAGAGATGGCATACTTTTCTAATGATGCCCTGGTGCTCTTGCACCAGCAGCAGGAAATTCTGTTCAGCGTTGGTGGTCATTCAACCAAATGGTTTGCGTAAATGTATATGTAGCGGAAATTTCATTTAAGTTACATGCAAATTTGTTTTTTTGCTCATGAAGAAGAAAATGTATCATCTCGCTCATTGCACTACCTGCCAGGCAATTATTAAAGAAACAGGTGCAGATAAAGCTGGACTTGAATTTCAAAATATCCGTGAAGAAAAGATCACTGCCAAGCAGCTGGAAGAAATGAAGAAACTTGCCGGCAGCTACCAAGCATTGTTCAGCAGGAGGGCACTTAAATACAAAGAACTCGGGTTGAAGGATAAAAAACTCACTGAAGACGATTACAAGAACTACATACTGGAAGAAGACACTTTTCTTAAACGTCCTGTAACCATTTTGAACGACAAGATTTTTGTAGGTAACGATAAAAAAACGGTGGAAGCCTTGAAAAAGGCGCTGCAATAAAGTATTTTGTTAGTTCTCTGTCATATTTGGAAGCGGAACGGTTGCGGGATTGCTGAAAATCAACTGAATTAGTAGACTAAATAAAAGAAGCCCTATTTTCGCATGATCGCTTGTTGCGAAAGTTACTGACCGTTCGTTTGCCTGCCATTTCAGAGGACGTTTAAATTTTTTATCATGAGTGCTTTTCCCGGCTATCTGCTTAGCAGCAATTTCCCGTCGAGGAATACTGTGGTTTCGTTTACGGAAGATTTGATCAATTGCCTTTTCCCGATGGTGGGTGATACAGAGGCTTACATAGAGCAACAGTGCAGTGCAAATATTTCACTTAGAAAACAGTTGAGTGAAATACTCACTCCTTTGTCTAAACGTTACGAGTTAGATGTGCCGGGCATAACCGATGCCTACCTGGATGAATTGGCAAACATTAAAGCAGAACTGATAGAAGATGCTGAGCTGATACTTGAGTTTGACCCGGCTGCATATTCGGTTGAAGAAGTGATTCTGTCGTACCCCGGCTTTTATGCTATTGTTGTGTACAGGCTTACGCATCCTTTATACAAGCACAATGTTCCAATTCTTCCACGTATGATGAGCGAGTTGGCGCACAGCAGAACGGGTATTGATATAAACGCAGGTGCACAGATCGGTTGTCCGTTCTTTATCGATCACGGTACCGGTGTTGTAATTGGCGAAACATCCATAATTGGAAAGAATGTAAAAATTTACCAGGGTGTAACGCTGGGCGCATTGGCAGTACGCAAAGAAGATGCGCAAACAAAACGTCACCCCACTATTGAAGATAATGTGGTAATTTATGCCAACAGCACTATTCTTGGCGGCAAAACGGTCATCGGTCACGATAGTATTGTGGGCGGCAACACATGGGTTACGGAAACTGTAATACCGCACAGTGTAGTGTACACCAAAAACCAGATCGTGGTTGCTGACAAAAAAGATTTTACAGAACCTCTCAATTTTATCATATAAAAAATATAAGCAACAATGAAAGCAAACAGCATTTTAGAAACGATAGGAAACACACCACATGTGCGCATTAACCGTTTATACTCTTCCGATGTGGAAGTGTGGAGCAAACTGGAACGTGCAAACCCCGGTGGCAGCATTAAAGACCGTATTGCATTAAGCATGATTGAAGATGCTGAAGCAAAAGGTATTTTGAAAGAAGGCAGTGTGATCATTGAACCAACCAGCGGTAATACCGGTATTGGTTTAGCAATGGTTGCAGCTGTGAAAGGATACAAACTGATTCTGGTGATGCCCGAAAGTATGAGTATCGAGCGTCGCAAGCTGATGAGTGTATATGGCGCAACGTTTGAATTAACTCCACGTGAAAAAGGAATGAAGGGTGCTATTGCAAAAGCAACTGAATTGATTGAAGCTACACCTAACAGCTGGATGCCGCAACAGTTCGATAACCCTGCTAACATAGATGTGCATGCGAAAACAACAGCACAGGAAATCTTGAATGATTTTCCTGAAGGATTGGATTATTTAATTACCGGTGTTGGTACTGGTGGGCATATTACAGGTGTTGGCCGTGAATTGAAAAAGAAATTCCCCAATCTGAAAGTGTTTGCGGTTGAACCTGAACTTTCTCCTGTGATCAGTGGTGGTGAACCTTCTCCACATCCTATACAAGGTATTGGTGCAGGCTTTATTCCTGCCAACCTGCACACCGATGTGCTGGATGGTGTAATACAGGTAAGCAAGGAAGATGCTTTTACATACACGCAACGTGCAGCGAAAGAAGAAGCAATTTTCCAGGGTATTTCAAGTGGTGCAACCATGGCTGCATTAGCAAAGAAATTACCGGAAATCCCGAAAGGCAGTCGTGTGTTGATCTTTAACTACGATACAGGCGAACGTTATTTTAGTGTGGATGGATTATTTTAATCTGTCGTTTTGATATAAAGAGATAGCCTTCGCATTGCGAAGGCTATCTCTTTTAAGATTAGTGGAGCTATTAATTATTATCTTACAAAAGCTGGCACTGTGTGCTTCAGTCCTCACCTTTTAGGGGGAGTTAGAGGGGGTCTACGATCCGCAGTTTTGCATAATTCAGCATGATCTTTTTCTCACCATTCAGTTCAAACTTTACAGTTGCAATAGGGTTGTGTGCACTGCCTTCCATCTTCACTACTTCGCCAAACCCGAATTTCTGATGTTCAACACGCTGACCTTCCTGCAGGTTACTGGTATCGCTTGCAACGAAATCAGTGGCTGGTTTATGTTCTATTGTTTGCGGTCTTGGTGGCGTTGTTACATATGATGGTTTTGATGAGGCTGTTTTTGGCGGGGCACCATATCGTTTTTCTGCTTTTGCAGCATCATCATAATCATTACTCTTGTTGCCAAATCCGCCTTTCAAGCGATCGAAAGCAGAACCACTGCCGAAAGATGAGCCTTGATTTCTAGATCCACCACCTGCATAACTCTTATCAATAAACTGTTCGGGTAACTCGTCTAAAAAACGGCTTGGTTCGTTTTGCACGATCTGTCCAAACTTATAACGTGTATTGGCATAAGAGATCCATAGTTTTTTCTTTGCTCTTGTGATCACCACATAAAACAAACGACGCTCTTCTTCCAGTTCTTCTCTTGTGTTTATAGAAAGCGCATTCGGGAAAAGCTGTTCCTCTAATCCTGCAGCAAACACACATTCAAACTCCAAACCTTTTGCAGCATGTATGGTCATGAGTTTTACATTGTCTGCATCAGGATCTTTATCATCAGCATCAGTTAATAACGTGATCTGTTGCAGGTAGGCTCCTAACGTAACGGCACCGGATTTCTTTTGTTCATCTGTTGGGGCAACAGTATCGAACGAAAGTTCCTGTTGAGGCTTATCTGTTTCTGCAAATGGATCAGCTTCTTCAATCATCACTCCATCATCATCGATCTGCTGACGGTTTGCCGTATCATCCACCCATTCTTTTATGGAGTTGAGTAACTCCTGTATATTTTCGTAACGCTGTAAACCTTCTGTGCTCTTGTCATTAAAAAGTTCTTTTACAAGACTGGTTTGTTTACCTACGTGCACTGCTACATCATAAGCATTGTGCTTCTGCAGCATGCTGGCAAAACTCTTGATCATCGTTACAAACTGATCAATTGCTTCGAGTGTGCCTGCCTTAAAACCAAATTGCTGTGCACGGGTAAGCACTTCCCACATACTGATGTTTTGCTCGTTAGCATACAACACACATTTATCAACTGTTGTTTTACCAATGCCTCTTGCAGGATAGTTGATCACACGTTTCAGCGCTTCTTCATCTTTCGGGTTTACGATCAAACGGAGATATGCAATAAAATCTTTAATCTCTTTACGTTGATAGAAACTGATGCCGCCGTAAATTATGTAAGGAATACTCATGCGGCGTAAGCTTTCTTCAAACGCACGGCTTTGTGCATTGGTACGATAGAGAATAGCAAAATCTTTATTACGGTAATGATTCCGGAGTTTTTGTTCCTGAATTGTATCAGCTACATACTTCCCTTCATCATTATCCGTCATGGTACGAACTAAACGAATCTTTTCGCCATCACTATTGTCAGTAAACAACGTTTTTTCGATCTGACCTTTATTGTTGGCAATAACTTCGTTTGCAACATTCAATATGTTCTTGGTGCTGCGGTAATTCTGTTCCAGTTTTACCAAATGCACATTGTCATAATCCTTCTGAAACTGTAAAATATTTTCAATGGTGGCACCACGAAAGCTGTAAATACTTTGTGCGTCATCACCCACCACACATACATTTTCATACATCGCACCAAGCAGTTTAATGATTTCGTACTGGGCAGGGTTTGTATCCTGGTACTCATCGATCATGATGTATTTAAACCGGCGCTGGTATTTGCTTAAACTTTCAGGAACAGTTTTCAGCAGTTGATAAAACTTCAGCAACAGATCATCAAAATCCATTGCACCGTTTTTGAAACAACGTTTTACATAGCTGTCGTAGATCTGTGCAATAGCCGGGCGGTTTGATCGCATATCTTCCTGTTGTATATGCCAATCAGTTTTATATTCATCTGCATTTACCAATGCATTTTTTGCAGATGAAATCCGGTTGTAAACAGTTGATGGTTTGTAGTGTTTATCATCCAGGTTCATTTCATTGATCACTGTTTTAATCACACTCTTTGCATCATCCGTATCATAAATCGTAAAGTTCGATGGGTATCCGATCTTGGTTGCTTCGCTTCTTAAGATGCGTGCAAACACACTGTGAAAAGTGCCGATGTATAAATTCCTTGCTTCGTGGTTGCCAAGAATATGCTCCACACGTTCCTTCATTTCCTTGGCTGCTTTGTTGGTAAAAGTTAGCGCCAATATGTTGAACGCATCCACACCTCTTGCCATCAGGTGGGCGATACGGGTCGTCAATACTTTTGTTTTACCGCTGCCTGCACCTGCCACGATCATCAGCGGTCCTTCAATAGTGGTTACCGCTTCTTTCTGCCGCTCATTCAGTCCTTTTAAATAATCGATCATTGGGCGAAATTACAGCAAGCGAAGCGGAGAAGTTTTTTTGTGGGAAAGAATTTACAGTAAGACAGAAATGTCTGTCGACAAATCCCGATGGATCAGCCTATCAAATTTATAACTGCCTTACGCATCCATCTCATCGGTCACAAACACATCAATAGCTGGTTTGCCCGCCTGCAACAACAGCATGTTGCAACTATGCAACAGGTATTGCGGTACACCCTGCGTGTAATAATTACCGCTATACCAGTATTGCATTAACTGGCTTGCCCGGTTTGCATTTGCCCTGCCCAGTAACAACCACTGCAACCTTGTAAGTGCTGCATCTGAAAGATGATTGAACGCTCCGCTGTTCAGCAGATTTCTTGTAATATCGATTACTTGCTTTTCCATAACTAAAATGTTTTAGTGAATTACAACCAGTAACATGAAATAATTATGAAGGTTGTTTTATGTAATTGTTACGGCGGGCAAATGTGTATTTGCTGTGTACAAGACGTTTGAAGTTTAAGCTATCAACCGTTTTAAGTGGTAATTTTCACAGGATTCTGATGATTACTGACGGTTTGTTGCTTAGGCTTCCATAACCAAACATTAACCGCCTTTTCCCTTGCCAGCCCGCTTAAATGCCGTACCTTTGCCGCCTTAAAAAAGGCAGGAACAGCAACCGTTTAGGCCTAACACATTGAGTATGAATATTCGTAATATAGCTATCATTGCACACGTTGACCATGGAAAAACAACCTTGGTGGATAAAATTTTACACGCAACCAAGGTGTTTCGTGATAACCAGGACACTGGCGAACTGATTATGGACAGCAACGATCTTGAAAGAGAACGTGGCATTACCATTTTTTCTAAAAACGCAGCCGTAGTATATAATGATGTAAAAATTAATGTTATTGATACTCCGGGTCACGCCGATTTTGGCGGTGAGGTAGAGCGTGTATTGAAAATGGCAGATGGTGTAATTCTGCTGGTGGATGCTTATGAAGGTCCGATGCCGCAAACACGTTTTGTGTTGCAGAAAGCACTTCAGTTGAATTTGAAACCAATTGTGGTGATCAATAAAGTTGATAAACCAAACTGTCGTCCGGATGAAGTACATGATTCAGTATTCGATCTGTTCTTTAACCTTGATGCTACTGAAGAACAGCTAGACTTCCCTACTTATTATGGTAGCGGAAAAAATGGTTGGTTCAACGATTCTCTGACTGAGATCGATAATATCTTTCCATTGTTAGATGGTATTATTAAGCACGTGCCGCCGCCAAAGGTTGCGGAAGGTCCCTTGCAAATGCAGTTAACATCATTGGATTATTCTTCTTTCCTTGGCCGTATTGCCATTGGTAAAGTAAGTCGTGGCGTAATCAAAGAAAATCAGCAGGTTGCTTTGATGCAGGCCGATGGAACAATCAGGAAACTGAAAGTGAAGGAACTGTATGTGTTTGAAGGAATGGGTAAGAAAAAAGTAACAGAAGTTATTGCAGGTGATCTTTGTGCCGTAGTTGGTGTGGAAGATTTTAATATTGGTGATACGCTTGCTGATGCAGAATTTCCGGAAGCACTACCGGTGATCAGTGTAGATGAACCTACAATGAACATGTTGTTCAGTGTAAACAACTCGCCATTCTTTGGTAAAGACGGGAAGTTTGTTACAAGCCGTCACTTGCGTGACAGGTTGATGAAAGAAACAGAAAAAAATCTTGCACTCCGTGTTACTGATAGTGATGATGGAGATAGTTTGATGGTTTATGGCCGTGGTATTCTTCACCTTGGTATCTTAAT
>JAKFDY010000292.1:0-36224 GCA_036675885.1 Lacibacter sp.
ATTTGTTTTTTCTGCTGGCCAGTAATTCATTTCTGCGTTGATGTTGATGGTGTACTTGCTATCCCATGGCGCATTGATTCTATCATTCCATAATCCCTGCAGATTAGCAGCCTGACCGCCTGGTTGTGATGAAGAAATTAATAAGTAACGGCCATACTGGTAGTAGAGTGTTACAAACGAAGGATCATTGGTTGAACTGAAATTTTTCAACCGCTCATCTGTTGAAAGTTTGGCTGCATCAGTGGTGCCTAAATCTAATTTCACACGATTAAAATATTTTTGATAAGCAGCAATATGTGCAGGCAAAATGGTTGCGAAAGATTTTGGATATGCCTTGTTTAAATAATCTGCTGCTCTTTTATTTTCATCACCACTGATGTTGTGATAATTATTGAAGTTGGTAGCAATAGAAATATAAATAGTAACAGCACTGGCATCTTTGATAATAAGCGAAGTATCATTTGCATTTAAACTTCCGCCTTCCAGTTTCATACGAACAATGCCTTTGTAATTCACCATGCCTTTCACCGTCTCGTGGTCAGAAGTTGTTCCGAGAATGGTTAGTTCTTTCGATGGCGTTGTTTTTATCGTTGCTCTTTTTTGAGGTGTTGTAAAAAATGCCGTGAAAGAAATGCTTCGGGTTTTGTTTGCAGTTAATCTTATTACAACAACACGATCAGGAAAAGAAGCTAAGGCTTCACGGGTATAGGTTACACCATTAACGGTATATGAAGTTTTGGTGACGGCTCTTTCAATATCGAGTTCTCTATAATAGTTTGAATAATTTTGATGTCCGTCAAAAGCCAATTGCAAGCTACCTACCGGTTCAAATTTTTGCCCATGAGATTTTTTAGTGATGATTGACTTGTTAACAACTCTTTCTGCTTCTTTCCTCTTGCCATCATATATGAGTTGCCTGATGAGAGTTAACGAATCCAATGCTAAAGGATTATCATTGCGGTTGGGGCTGCCGCTCCAAACTGTGTGTTCATTTAGCTGTATCATTTCCGTTTCAACATTCCCATAAATCATGGCTCCCATTCTTCCGTTTCCAATGGGCAATGCATTTTCCCAGGTGTTGCCGGATGGCTTGTTATACCAAAGTCTTAAATCTGTTCTGCTTTGTGAGAAACCATCGGTCACTACAAATAACAAAAGAGCAAAGAATATTTTTTTCATGAATTGCAATTGACTAATTAATAAAAATCTGTTTTCAATTTTTTTTGCTACGATTCAAAAAAGGTTTTTAATGGATTTACTGTACAGGAATTAATGATGCAGCAAACCCGCCCCGACGAAGCAACTTAACATTCACCGAACTTGTTTTATCTACAACTAAATACTGCGTTGCAAAATCTTTATCGTGTTTGCCATCTGCTATCAATGTGAGTTTATATTTTACTCCGTCAGGTAAAAAATCAAATTTTATTGTTTTTGTTTTTTCTCTTTGTTCTGCGTTGATACCGCCAATATACCAATCATTTCCTTTGCGGCGTGCAATGATCACATCTTTGCCGGGATAACCATCCAGCAATTTGGTATCATCCCATGCATTGGGCACATTCTTCAAAAATGTTCTGGCAGCATCAGGTAATGCATAATAACCTTCGGGTCTGTCAGCCATGTGTTGCATGCCGGATTCAAACAACACACTCAATGCCAGCTCATGTCCATAGGAGGTGATATGCGGATATTGTGAATTGGTAAATGTAACGGGAGTATAATCCATTGGCCCTACAACGTTACGTGTAAATGGAAGCGTTGCATTATGTTCAGGTGCAGGCATTGTAAAATCAGGTGTGTTGTTGTACCACTCGGCACCACGTACTGCTTCGTGCGTCATCAGGTTAGGATAAGTTCTCTCCCATCCTCTCGGTACAATGCAACCATGAAAGTAAACCATCATTTCAAATTGAGCGGCATCTTCTAAAATGTCCAAATAATATTTGATCATATCCTGCTTCTCGCTTTCGAAGAAGTCCACCTTCACGCCGGCAAATCCCATTTTTTTCAGCTTGGTAAATTCTTCTACACGGTTTTCATGCGTGAGCATGCGATCACGTGGTGTTGCCATAACACCTGTATGAGGTCCGCCGGAGTTGTACCAGATCAATGGCTTTATGCCTTTTGACTGAATGTACTTTACTGCATCTTCCAAATTACCACCGTTACTCATTACATCCCATTCCCAATCGAGCAATGTGTAAGGCCAATTCATTTCAGCAGCAAGATCAGTAAACTCACAAACAGTTTTATAATCTTTTGTTCCGTGATTACTCGACCAGTAATTCCATGAGGCAATTCCCGGTTTGATCCAATCTTTATTTTTTATAAGGGACGGAGAAGATACATCATTAACCAAAGTTGATTCAACAATATCTGCAAGTGTTCCCATAATGATCACCCGCCACGGTGATTTCCAGGGAAGTGTTATAGTTGGGGTTGATTCTCCAAGGCCTCTTCCATCTTTTGGGTTTGGAAACGTGAGTTTGTATTTAGATGAATCGGTTGCATTATTCAATTTGGTACCACAGTAATTTCTGTTTACATCAGATTCATGCAATAAAAACCAACAGTCTTTATTACCTGTATTGAAAAGTGCAGGATAACCCCATTCGCCTGATGGCGCTTTACCATTATTTATTGCAGTGTAAAGACCTTCATTAGCAGTGTTCCATTTCTCCATCCACCGTGTAGTTTCTGATGGAATTGAATACGCAGTTAATTCATCCTTTACAACAAAGCTTCCCTGCTTTTCAGGAAACTCGTACCGGAAAGTGATGCCATCGTTATAAGCCCTGATGATGATATTCAATTTTGCTTTGGATGGATTTTCAAAAGAAACAACAATTTCATTTGCAGCATTTTTGCAAACTGATTTTTTGCCATGAAGAGCCGTGTATTCTTCGTTAATTAAAACTGGTTTACCTGCTTTTAAAAATTTTAAGTCTTTTGAAAAATCCTGGTCGCTGCGCAACAGTCCTAAAGCGACATGGGGAATGGCTTCTGTAATTTTCCCATTGCTATTGTAAGATGCCTTGATGTACCATTCACCCACATCAGTATTTTGCTGACAAAAAACAGCAGCATTAATTTTTTGATCAGGCGACTGAAGCTGTACTTTTTGTGCAAATGCCAGGCTGCTAATGAAAACCGGAAATAGAAGAGCAAGAATCCTAAGCTTTGTCATTGTTTATTTCTTAAAGTTTTACTGTTATTTTTTTCCCTGTATATGTTATTACTTTGTCTGGCTGGCTTATTGAATCTCCCAAGCCTTTGTTCATACCAACAATCACAACATTGAACTTTCTTTCATTAAGCATTCCGGAAAATGAACCATTTCTATCACTGATCGTTAAAGTCTTTTTCGCTTCATCCCAATTGAATGTAATTGTTGAATAAATCCCTTTTTCATAATTGTAGTTGTCATTCTCATCTTCATACAATACAAATGTTCCATTTGCTCCGGGATAAACTCTTATTTCAAGATTGTCCCATTTTTTTTCTGTAGCATATTGAACATTTGGGCCAACAGGAATAACAGAACCTGCTTTCACATAAAGCGGAATTTTGTCTTGCGGCGCATCTGTTTTTATGGTTTGTCCTCCGGTGAAACGCTTGGCTCTCCAGAAGTCATACCATGTTGTTGATTTTGGTAAGTAAACATTCCATTTGTTAACGCCTGCTTCTGTGATGGGTGCAACAAGAAAAGACTTTCCAAACATATATTCGTAAGATTGTACAATAGCTGTTGCGTCATTTTTAAAATCCATCACCATTGGTCTCATAATAGTCGAACCGTTTTTTGAAACCTGCCATGCTTCGGAATAGATGTAAGGCATCAAACGATAACGGAGGTTCAACATGCTTCGCATATTCGCCTCAACCGTGTCGCCATATTTCCATGGTTCTGTCTCTGTTTGATAACCATGAATGCGAAAGATTGAATTGAATGTCCCCCATTGGAACCATCGTGTGAGAAGGTCATGATATTTTGGATCTGCGTATTGAGATTTACCGGGGCGGAAGAAACCACCGATATCAGTTGTCCAGTAGGGCATGCCGGTTAAATTGTAATTCAGTCCGGCAACAATTTGTCTTTTGTAAGAATCCCATGTCCCACCAATATCGCCTGACCAATTAATCGTTCCGTAACGCTGCTGACCTGCAAATGCAGAACGAGTGAGAATTGCAACTCTTTTTTGAGGATCTGTTGCACGTTGACCATCATAAATTGCTTTGCTTACAAAAAGCGGATAAGTAAGGCGATAAAAATTTCCCAAACCAAAATATGTTTGTTTGCCTGCAAGTGCATCATTCTCCGGTTCTGTTGCATCCATCCACCATGAGTCAACACCTTTGCTGAAAAGATTTGTGTTTAGTGCATTCCAGTGTGTGTTTCTTGTTTCAGGATTAAAAATATCAATCCATGGGCTGTTAGGTATGTAAAGATTCTTTTCAAGATAGGGTTTTGCAACATCAGATTTTTTATCAAGATTTTCCCAAACCGAAATTGCAAAATGTGCATTCATATCATGCAGTTGCCTGATAAATTGTTCAGGGTTAGGATAATTAGTAGTATCAAATTTCGGAACGCCCCAACCATTCTTTCCCCAATATTGCCAATCCTGCACAATCACATCCACCGGCAACTTTCTTTTTCGGAATTCCTCCATTGTTTGTACCAGATGTTTTCCCGAAGTGTAACGTTCCCTACACTGCCAAAAACCATAAGCCCACAATGGAAGCATGGGAACATTCCCTGAAAGATTTCTGTATGTACCGATCACATCATCTGCATTCTTTCCATAGAACACAACGTAATCCAGGTCTTTGGCATTGGGCGAACGAAATGATGTTGTATTGTCTGTTTTCTTCCACGATAATTTTGGTGTGTTGGATGATTTGCAAAATACCTGTACACTATGTTCACCTGCTTTTAACTTCACGATGTTGCTTGCTGCAGGTGGAACCCAAAAGTTGGATTGGTCAATAACAGCTTGACCATCGATCACAACAAAATGCCTGTTATCCATATTCCCCAAATCAAGCATTAATGAATATTCTCCGTCCGCAGGCACGGAAAAATTTCCTTTATATAACGAATGCTGTTGTGAAACTTTTTGAGTGCCTGCTGATGTTGTTACTTCTGCTTCTTTATTTTCTGCAGACGAATTCTGTTGTTTCAAGAGCGTTATTTCATTGTCAGCAGCATTAAAATAAGTAAGGCCATATTGATGCCATAGAATTCCATAGCCTTTGCTTGAATAAACAAAAGGAATTGAAATTTGCGAATTAACCTGGGTAAGTTTTCGTGCAAGGTTTCTTAAATTATAATGACCATCCTGGAATTGGCCTAAGCCAAATAAATATTCATCCGCAGGTGAATCAAAGCTTTGTTCTGCTACAAAACAATTTTGCCCTTCAACTGTATCTGCAATTAATCTTCTGCTTGCAGGTTTTTCACTTAAAAATATTTTACCTGTATTATCACTATAATTGATTGCGCCAGTTTGTTTGTCGAATAAAACTGTGATTGCTTTTGTACTCAATTTCAGTTTTGAAGAAGTTTCAGAAAGCTGAAATGCCGGGACAGGAAGTTTATTGACCAAAACAAATTCTCTTTCTTCTCCGATCCCTTTTTTCCATTGCACTCTTATTGCTTTATCCGATAAAGGAGTAATATTCAAAACACCTTCAGAAAGTTGTATCGAAAGATGATCTTTCTGCAAACTGTGCTTCTTATACACCTGTGCAAATGCAAGTGCTGGTATCAGAGCGACAATAAATAATAAGTTTCGTACAGGAACTGAAAGGATAAGATGTTTAAATTTCATACAATTATTTATTTGTCTTTAATTCTTATTGTTATTTTTTCCAGTCACCTCATAGTTATACTGAAACCAGTCAACATCCACGTAACCCTTATCTCCTTCAGTATTGAAATTAAAAATCCCGATACGATCTCCCCGGTAGCTGCCCCATGTTAATTGATATGTGGTTCCAAAAGATTGATAAGACTTACCATCAGTACTAAAAGCATACTGACTGACTCCATTGGCATCTGTATAATTGGTACTGCTGCTATCGTTTGCGCAAAACTTTTTGGCGTAATAACCTGTTTGTGTCTGAACTGGAGCAGTAGTAGCATTATTTGGTTTGTCTTTGACTTGTGTATGAATTCTCCTCTATTTTGTTCCATAAATGTTCAATCATCATACAAAAATGAAATCAGTTTAGCATTATTTATTTCTTAAAGCTTAACTGTAACTTTTTTTCCTGTGTAGGTAATTACCTTATCAGGTTGACTGACTGTGTTTTCTCCTGCGCCTTTATTTTTATCGACCAACACAATGTTGAATTTTCTATCAGTAAGCATTCCGGGAAAGGAACCATTTCTGTCGCTAACTGTTAACGTTTTCTTTTTATCATCCCAGTTAAAAGTGATAGTGGAATAAATCCCTTTCTCATAATTGTAATTATCATTCTCGTCTTCGTACAATACAAATTTTCCATTTGCACCGGGATAAATTCTTAATTCCAGGTTGTCCCATTTTTTTTCTTCTGCGTATTGAACAGAAGGGCCAACAGGAATAACAGAACCTGCTTTCACATAAAGAGGAATAATATCCAGTGGAGTTTGCTTCGTTACTTTGTCACCTCCTGGTAATTTTTCCCCTGTCCAGAAGTCATACCAATCAGTACCCGCAGGCAAATAAGTTTCTTTTGATTTGATGTTGCTGAAATCTTCGACCTGCACATTATCTTTTCCAATTACACCTGGCTTTACATACATTGCGTTTGTAACAGGACTTACCAACAGCGATTTACCAAACAAGTATTCATCTTTAATATCTAACGCATCTTTATCTTTCGGAAAATCCATTACCAGTGCACGCATCATGCTCGATTGATTGGCTGTTACGTCCCATGATGCAGAATAGATATAAGGCAAGAATCGATAACGAATCTTGATGTATTTTTCAACTGCATCATAAACCTTATCTCCTTTCTTACCAAATTGATAAATTTCTCTTGGAGCACCTTCACCATGCACACGCATCATTGGAGTAAATGCTCCAAATTCTACCCAACGGGCATGCAATTCACGATATTCAGGGTCTTCTAGCTTTCTTGGGAACCTTGAAAGAAAAAATCCGCCGATATCAGCATTCCAGTAAGGTATGCCGGTGAGTGAAAAATTTAATCCTGCAGAAATTTGATTGCGTAGTGCAGTCCATGATGCAGTTACATCACCGGACCATGTGTTAGCTCCGTAGCGTTGCTGGCCTGCAAATGCAGAACGTGTAAGAATAAAAACTCTCTTGCTGGAATCAACTGCACGTTGATGTGTTGACACTCCTCCTACAGTCAATAAAGGAAAAGCATTCCGAACTTTCCTGAATGATCCTAAATAAGTTTTGTTATCAAAATCGGATGGTTTAAAATCAAGATGATCTGGCTCTGATGAATCCATCCACCATCCATCCAACCCAATCGCTAACATTTCTTTCAAATGTTTCCAGTAAATTTCACGGGCTGCTGGATTGTATGCATCATACACACGAACACCTGAAGGATAATCACGGTTAGGTGGCCATTTTTCAGAACCGGATTGTGGCCAGGTTGTGAAATTCATCAACGCATTGATCTTCTCAAGTTCTTTGTATTGTTTTGTTTGAGGGCCGAAGGAATTCCAGATCGAAATGATCATGTGCGCATTAAGATTATGCACATCATTCACCATTTTTTTTGGGTTGGGAAACTCAGGATTGAGAAATTCCATCGCATTCCATAAATAATTGTTGCCCCAATACTGCCAGTCTTGTATGATGCCATCAAGAGGAACACCGAGCTTGCGATATTGCTTTACTACACCCACTAATTCATCCTGCGATTTATAGCGTTCTTTACTTTGCCAGAAGCCATATGTCCACAAAGGGAACATAGGTGCTTGCCCGGTTAAATCACGCATGCATGCAATAACACCATCAGCATTACCACCATACATGAAATAATAATCAATGCAATCTCCCACATCTGATTTAAATGATGTCGCTTCTGAATTATCAGTGAACACTGTTGGAGAATAATTATCCCAAAAAACACCATAACCTTTTACCGATTGAAAGAAAGGAATATAATCATCGAGGTTTCCCTGCACCATGTTCAGCGTTACATTACGCTGACTCATCCTGCCTTCCTGCTGCTGACCAAGACCATAAATGGGTTCATCGTTGTCCAATACAAATGATTGTTGAACGGTTAAAGTATTATTGCCTGCATCATTGAATGGAGTGAACTTTACGCCGTCTTGTTTTTCTTTCAGAAGTAATTTGCCATTTACTGTTGAATAAATTATGTCACCGGTTTTCAGGTTAAGCGCAACATTGAGTGCTGTCGTTTTTAAGTTTACTATATCACCCTGCTGCTTAACATTGAATGCCGTTTTTTGCGGCTTCTTAATAACGGGAAGACTTTCTTTAGTGAAAGGACGACCATCAGGAGATTTCAGTACCCTTACAGTTGAAGGACTATAATATTGAATCTCGATCGCAGTGGAATTGATTATTGCCTTAATTCCAAGATCTGTTTTTTGATACGATTGGGCATTACTACTTTTACTAATGGAGAAAGCAGTTAACAACAACACAAATGTGCTCCATTTAATCATGACAAGACGGTTTAATTTTACTTAATTGAAGTATTGGCTATTACACTAAAAATGTCAAACATAACTCAAAAGCCTGCTCCTGCTATTGCACAAAAACGACTTTATTTTTCCTTAATCCGACTTTCTTTACTTTTTCCTGTTCATAACCATGCCAGGTTGATTTGCATTATTTTCAGTGATGATTCGCTTATCCTTTATCATTTCCCATAATCATATCGAAACCAATCAACATCTGCATATCCCTTATCTTCTTTACTATTGAAATTAAAAATCCCGATGCGGTCTCCCCGGTAGCTGCCCCAGGTTAATTGATATGTGGTTCCAAAAGATTGATAAGACTTACCATCTGTACTAAAAGCATAACGGCTTATTCCGTTGGCATCCCATGTTGAGCGAAGCCAAAAAAAATTCCCAGTAATCTTTATACCTGAAGTATCTTTTCCATTTACAGAATAAACTAAACTACGTATTCCATCTTCCTGTTTGATTCCAAACAAATTGTTACTCGTAGTGGAAAAATGTGTTAACCCTGCAAATTGACCATCGGCCATGTGGCTGATATCCATTTTTACAGTTACTACATTGGAAGGCGTACGCATGCTGCGTTGTGTGATGGTGTTTCCTGCACGAAGTATAACACTCTTTTGTCTGTTTGATTGAATGGGTTGAAAAGCATAAAGCCTCAGAAAACCTTTGCGTTCTGCTAAAGACCATTTGTCAATTCGTGGTTGATAGTTCCATTCCCATTGAACGTTTAGTTTGTTGGTATTGAACTCATCACTGCTTTGAATGGAAAGTTTCTTTTTAGATGCTGCCGGTTTTGCACTTGTCCAAACCATGCGACCGATTGTGTCAGCGCCTGGCTCACCAATGATGGGCCAATCATCCATCCAGTGCACAGGCAAAAGACTCGCAGGGCGGCCTTCCCAATCTCCGCTGCCATGGTGTGTGAAGAAATACCATTTGCCAGATGGTGCATGCAATAATCCGCCCTGGTTAGGTTCCCTATCCAGCTTCTGATTAACATGATTTAATTGTCTGATTTCCCAGGGACCGTAAATGTTTTTCGAACGTTCCATCATAATCACACGTCCTTCTGGTTTCACTTCACTAAAATAGTGGTAATAAAGTCCATTGAACTTATAAAGCTTATTCGCTTCACTTCCCTGAGATTGGTGTATAATGGAGTCCGATTCCATGATCAGGTTTTTTCCATCAGGTGTCATTTTAAATAAATGAATGTTGTACTTTTTATTGTTTTTTGGATCAAGCGCAAAATTGGTAGCAATAAAATACAACTGGCCATCGTCATCAGAAAACGAACAGCAGTCATCCCATCCTTTTACCTTCCATAATTGATGAAGAGGTTCCCATGGTCCTGCAGGATTTGTAGCAGAACTCATAAAAAAACCATCATCAGGCGTGCCAAAATATACCCAAAACTTGTTTTTATAATACCTTATGGAGCCCGCCCAAATGCCTTTGCCGTAACAATTCATCCGGTCCCAGTTCAACTCCGGACTTATGCGGCGGAGGTCATCAACCACATGACTGATAATTTCCCAGTTTACGAGATCTTTGGAATGAAGCACTACCATGCCCGGCGAAAATTGCATGGTAGAAGATATGGCGTAATAATCGTCACCCACACGTATGGCATCAAGGTCGCTGTAATCTGCCGGAAGAACAGGGTTAACATAGGTTCCATTTCCCTGGTCTCCCCACTTGCCGGTCATTTGAGCGTGTGAGCATACACTTGCTAATTGCAAACAAAATAAGAACGATAAAAACCTGAGATAACTCATCTGAAAATAAATGTCGTTTTGTTTTTAATAAATATTCCACTCCCAAACACCGTTGATGCCAGTTAAAATTTTCACCCGCAAATAGCGGGCTTTAACATTCAACTTGTCTGTATGTGGTGATTGAACAATAACCTCACTATGCCCGCCACACGGTTTCCATGTTTTGCCGTCGATGGAATACTCCAGCACATAAGCATGTCCTGCAGTTGGGCGAACAAAATACACTTCACTGCGTTTGATATTCTTTGATTTGCCTAAATCTGCAACGATCCATGAAGCAGTATCCTCTGGGGCAGCCATCCATCTCGAGCCATTTGCACTATCGAAAGCAAACTGCGATGAAAAGGATTCTGTTCTTCGAAATAAAGAATCTTGATTACGCTTAATTATCAAATCGGAGCGGACACTCGACACTTTTGAACTGACAACATTGATCCTTTTTGCATACGGTACAGCGTGAAGAGCACCTACTCCATTAAGCGTTAAATCGACCGGTCGAATAGTTCCGTCTTCATTAAATTCCAGCTTGTTCACATAAGTCTGCCGGTTAGTGCTTCGCCTGCCAAATTCCAAATATGCAAAATAGTAATCATCAGTGCCTGGTACATTAAATATACTACCATGACCCGGACCAAAAATCTGGCGCTCATAATTAGTAGTGGCTATAATATCATTCTCAGGAAATTCGAATGGTCCCAGCGGCGAAGTCTTGCTCATGCCATAAGCATACTGGTATTTTTCATCACCACCAAGTGTGTACAGGTAGTAATAAATTCCTTTTCGTTTAAAAAAGATGGGGCCTTCAGAATAACCTTCCCGCTTTGTTGAAATTTGAATGATTGAAGTTGTATCTACAGAAACCATATCAGGGTTCAGTTTAGCTGCAAACCTGCGTTGCCAAAAAACATAAGCCTGCCCATCATCGTTAATAAAAACTTCTGCATCTATACCGGCTGGGCCTTTAGGATTTTTCGATTGTAATAACGTTGCTGAAGTAAAGGGCAAAGAAAAACTATCAACAGCTTTTGCGAGTTTAAATGGCCCGTCAGGAGAATCTGAAACGGCAGGATACATAAAACCATTTACCGTTGGATAGATATAGTATCTGCCATTGGCTGCAATAGCCTTGCTGGGCGCCCAGTATTTTTGTCCCACGGCCGAAGGAAAATAAGAACCTGAAAAACTCCAGTGAACAAAGTCTTTCGATTTCCATACTACCGGCGGGCCGGATGTTTTCAGTCCCTGGTCGTATCCATCTGTGGTTGCATAACAGTAAAATGTTCCATTGATTTCCTGGATGCTGGCATCAGCAATCATATCAGGAACCAGTGCATTGCCAAAAGGGTTTTGCCTCTGAGCTTTTATTGAAAGAACAAAAAGTAATAAAAAGCAGTTCAATACCGCTTTAATCATAACAGAAGAAAATTTCGGAGAAGGCAGTAAATTGATCATTGTGTTCATCTTTTGATTCAAATTAGTTTTCAGAAAGAGGATATTTTTTCTCATTTACTTCTGCGGATTGAAACATGATCAAAAAAAACAGTCGTTAAATTAAGCATACCTGAAGAAACAGAAAATCCGGTAAATAAATTTTTCTTCAGCGGCACCACCACCGAAGACAGTTGTTGCCATGTTTTTCCATCATATGAAATAGATCCGGTAAAATTATTTTCTTTACGTTGAAGACGAAGCCATACATACCCTGTTAGTCGTCCCCAGGTAACAGCAGGTTCAGTGAGAGAAAAAGAAACAGAATTAGTGTCAGCTCTTGCGCCCGTATTTATTCTTGTTATCAATTTCACCCGCCAATCAGGCAATTCAATCTGATCTGTTTTAGCAGGATAAATCATCAATGAAACAAAAGGAGCATTGTCATTTGGTCCATCACGCATCATTAAACCCATTTCTGAAAATTGTGAGCCTGGCTGTGGAACAAATCGGGCAATGATTTCTCCGTTTCCTGATAATGATTGATAAGTAAAACGAAATTCATCGTTTGTACTGTCTAAAATTTTTCCTGCAGTTTCTATTGTAAATATTTTCCCATCGAAAGATGTTGTTCCTTTTACTGAAGCCTTTCCAATGTCCTGTTGTTTCCAGCGTGAAGGCAATCCTGCAGCAATTGCAGTTTCAGAAGAATTTGTGCTTTCGCCTTTTTCATTTGAGGCAGTTATGGTATAATAATAAATAGCCCCCGCTTTTACTTCCTTATCAACAAACTTTGATTGGCGAACATTTTTCGCTATTATTGAATATTGCTCACCGCTTTTTGTTGTTCTTTTGATTATGTATGAATTTGCACCGATGGATTCAATCCAACTCAATTTAATTTCTTTTTCAGAGCTAATTGCAATTACTCCTGCAGGTGGAGATAAATGTGTTGCAGGATTTTTTTCTTTTGTTGTTGTAAAATATAATGTTCCATATCCCGGATGATCCGCACCAGGTTTACCGGGTCCTTCGGGACGAAGCTTTTCTGCAGCTTGTTGAACGTAAGGAGCATTCAATCCCATTTGAACAATATAGTGATTATACACCTGTTCATACACAGCACGAAGTTCACCACGGGCTTGTTGCGATATTTTAGTGTGATGATATTTTCCTGTCCTGTCTAACCATTCGGTAAAAGGCACATCATTATTTCCTAAATTAAATTTAGCTGTGTATTCAAATCCTTTTAATAAACGGTTCTTGTTGTAACCATACAAATCCAAGCCCTGGTTCCATGCAATAGCGCAACATTCGGCCAGCATGCCAATTCCCAACTGAGTATGTGCCTGGTCTCTCCCACTCTCCTGCACTTGCCCACCCTCATTAATAATGTAATTGCGCAGGCTTCCATTACCATGACCAATTACATAGTATCGCAACGCCCTTTCAAACATTGGCCTCTCATTGCAGAACACTGCAATTGCCATCATTGTTTTTATGGCTGCTGCATCCCAGTTGCCATTGGCAAACGGTGCAAAATCTTTCAACGCCGGATAGATCACTTCTTTAAAATGCTTTTCTGTTTGTTTGATGTCGGCTTCCTTCCATCCTGAATTTGTATAGCGAAGAATTTCTGCAGCATTGATCATTTTAAAAGGGCCCAATCCCGCCATAAGCACCGCATCTTTTCCTGTAATTGCTTTTAATGTTGAAGACCATGCATTCACAATTTCAATTGCTTTATCTGCATACCGTTTATCACCTGTTATGGCCCACATCACCGCATTTTGATGTGCAGCGTTTGCATCGTTATCATAAGCTGAGGCTCCAACAGTCGGATTTCTTCCCACCATTGCCAGCGGGCCTTGCATCTTGTAAGTGTATTGTGATGCAGGATTCTGAATGAAGAGTTGATAGCCTGAATAAGTTGGTTCCCGTTTGTTGGCAACGGCTACTTTCATTCGCTGCAAATCTTCTTTGCTATGCAATATGCCGGGATGAGTAAAATCCTGAGCATTAGCAGCAATGGCAAAAAAGAAGATCAGGCAAAAAACTATGACTGGCTTAAATTGCTTTTGCATGAGAAAATTTATGAAAGAACTTTTATCACATTTGCGTACGTCACTTCATCGGATTTCTTTTCAGGCAAAGAAATGATCAAACCAGTTTCATTTCTTTCAAAACTTAATGATTGCCTTGTGGGTAGCCATTCTATTTTTTGAACTTCTCTTGCAAAATGCTCACAGTTCTTTTTAAGACTTTTTATAACCAGTTTTCCATCTTCAGGCCAGCCCATTGCGGTTGCATAAAGCACATCGCCTTTTGTTACAAAACGAACGTCTTCATGAGTGAATGGCTTTCCTTTTCCTTCATTAAAACCTTGTGCATTTAATGCAGCAGCTGCTTGCTGTGCCGGTCCTTCCCCAAATATTTTCCATGGCCTTGTACCATAAATGCTTTCGCTGTTTGCTTTCATCCACCTGCCTGTTTCTTCAACTACTTTTCTTTCTTTTTCATCAATGCTGCCATCACCACGAACCGGAATGTTCAACATGAGATTACCATTCTTGCTTACAATATCAACTAAAGTCTGGATGACAGTCTTTGCTGTTTTATAACCATTTCGTTCGTATATCCCACGCTCATAGTGCCAACCTCCGATGCAAGTATCGGTTTGCCAGGGCAGCGGTTGTATCTCGTTGGCCTGGCCTCTTTCAATATCCCATACCATGGCTTTGCTCTGGTTCTCATCCAACACTTTTCCATTGATCACTGCACGAAGCTCTCCATGTTCTTTAATACTTTTATTATACATATGAGCTGCAATACGCAAACCAGCGTCGCTAATGGGCCACAATGGAAGTTGTGAGTCATCGAAATAAAGGACCTCAGGATTGTATTTGTTGATAAGGTCAATTGTGCGGTTGTAAAACTTTTCAATGTATGCTTTGTCTGGCGGATACACGCCGCTGCCCCAGTTCCATTGTTTGTGAACAGAGCCATTGTCTAAACTTTTTTCACTCAAAGGATGATTTTGTGCATACAGCTCCTGCGGGTCTAACCCTTCCCACCATTTACCTTTTCCATCTGCTTTTGTTAATTTTCCATCATAAGGAATACCTGCGTACGCACCGGCTTTATCGGAACGTTGCGCCGATTCATACCAGCGCCATGCATGCGAGGCATGCACACTTACACCAAATGGAAGCCCATTATTTTTTGCTGCCTTTGCCCAACCACCGATGATGTCTTTTTTAGGGCCAATCTTAGTAGAGTTCCAGTGCTTTTGGTATTTGCTATTCCACAAATCAAAATTGTCGTGATGATTGGCCATAGCCATAAAATATTGCGCACCTGCATTTTTGTATAAGCTCACCAATTCTTCTGGATCCCAGTTTTCCGCTTTCCACTCATTGATCACATCTTTGAATCCAAACTTAGAAGGATGGTCATATTTTTCCAGATGAATTTTATATTTAACCGAACCTTCCTGGTACATTTCTCTTGCATACCAATCCCCTGATTCGGGCTGACACTGCGGCCCCCAGTGTGCCCACATGCCAAACTTGGCATCACGAAACCAATCAGGTGTTTTATAATTCTGCAATGATTCCCACGTAGGTTTGAATGGACCTTTTGCAATCGGTTCTCCCGAATATTCTGCTTGTAAAAAATCATTGCCTAATGCACGGGACAACCACAGTGAAGGCAAAGTGGCTGCCATTCCTTTGATCAGCGTTCTGCGTTTCATTTATAAAGTTGTGCGTTTAAGAGTTTAATAATAATATCAAGTTGTTTTTGATTAACAAAAGCAAACAGAAAAACTATAAAATAATTTTCTGTTAGTTGCTTATTAACCGGTATTTTCCCAGGCTTTCATGTCCTTGAAAATTCTCCAGGTATTGGACAGTAGCAGGAATACTACCGTCCGTACCGGAGTTGATAAACTGCTATATGAGAAAAAACTTTATTTACTTATTGTTTCATTACTTTTTTATTTACAAGTTGTGCTCCGTTTATAATTTGCACATAGTAAAAACCTGCGGCCAACCCTCTAAGAGAAATGCTCTGTGTATTATTAACAAGGCGTTGATGGAGTACCAGTGCACCATTCGCATTAAATAATTGCACAGTAGCGCCTGTTTCCAGTTTACCTAATTTTATATTTACTACGTCGCTAACCGGATTGGGATACAGCAATACAATGTTGCCCGTTAATTCTGCTATATTCGTATTTACTCTCGCAGCAGCTACTGCGCAATCTCCTAAATAGTCTCCATGATTTAAATGATCCTGCACATCTTCAGAAGAAATACAAATTGTTTTGTTGTTATGGCAGATCATTACCTTATTGCTATTATTGCCACAGCGCACATCCACAGTTTTTATCACAATGGATGCTGTAGCAGTGCAGCCTTTGGCATCAGTAATAGTTGCGGTATAGGTTCCTGCTGCACTTACACTGGTAGACTGAGTGGTTTGTCCGCTGCTCCACTGATAACTATAAGGTGCTGTACCGCCAGAAACATCAGCAGTTAGAGTAAGCGATGTTGGGCCATAACCAATGTAAATAGTATTCTTAGCATCCAACGCAGGATTCATTGCATACACATCAGGAATGGTTGCATTGATTGCTGCATTTACTGTTACAGCAGCAGTTGCAGTACTTACATTGCCATGAATGTCGGTTACTGTCCATGTAATGGTTGATTCTCCAACATTGAATACTCCACTTGCATCTGTTCCATTGCCGCTTCTTGATGTTGCTCCACTTACAACATAGCTTATTGAAGCGATACCACAATTATCTGAAGCACTCAATAAAGGAACATTATACGAACCTGGTTGATTATAACAGAAGAACTGATTTGCAGGTAAAGTAATTGCTGGCTTCTGCTCATCAACAACAGTTACTTGTGCAGTTGCACTGGCGGAATGTCCATCTCCATCTGTTGCAGTAAGGGTTACAGTAATTGGTGAACCAATATCAGCGCAAGTGAAATTGGTTTTATCCAGACTTAATGCCAATACACCAGCATGACCCACAGAACCATCATCCACCTGGTCTGGTGTGATAGACAATTTCCCTTGGGAATCAACAGCTACAGTGATGTTTTTCGTTTTTACATTTGGCAGCATATACACAGTAAACTGTTGCGAAACTGATTGAGCAGCCTTGTACGTATCGTTTCCATTTTGTGAGGCTGTGATGGTAGTAACACCTTTGCCTGCAATATGGATCATGCCGTTTACAATGGTTGCTACATTTTCATCAGAACTGGTATAGGTTATGGGCAATCCTGAAGAGGCAATGGCGCCAGCATTAAAATCATCCTCTCCTGCCTGTTTTTGCGAAAGGGCATTAAAGCTGATGGTTTGGCTCTCTTTCATATCTTCAGCAATCTCCGCATCGCTTAAAGCCCTCTTGTAGATTTTAAATTCATCAATTGAACCTTTAAAAAGCGGATCATTAAATTGAGATTTACCCAGGTAGTTTAAACTTGTGCCGGTAGTAGTGCCCACAGGAGTAAGTTGCGAAGGCATAATACTGATTGCTGTATTGGTTGATTTCAAAACGCCGTTTATATACAACCGGGCGGTATTACCTGATTGGGAAACTGCTAAGTGCACCCATGTATTCAACGGGAAGGCATAAGGAGAACTTACGTTTAACTCTGTTCCTCCATTTTTGATGGCATAACGAACTATTGATGACGTTACACCATTTACAGTGGTAGTTCCTGCCTGAACTGAAAGGAACATATATTGGGTGGTACTGTTACCAAAATCAAACACCCGCATCCAGTTTCCAATCGCATCCATTTTTACCCAGGCTGAAATAGTAAAATCAGATAAAGAACTTACGATTCCGGTTGGTAATGAACCATAGGCACTGGCCGTACCATTCAGTTTAAGAGCTGTGCCGAATTTACCAGTATTCCGGGTTGCTGAGCCTGCCAATGTTCCATGATTAGCTCCCCAACTATCAATAGCACGGGGTCCGCTTGTTTCGTCAAATTTCAGATAAGTAAGCTGCCCAACATTAGGCAATGCCATTACTTCTATGCTCGAAGGCTTTTCCCCTGCATTATCAACTGCGGCTACCACATAGTAATAAATAGTTCCATTACTAACACTGGTATCAATAAACCTGGTAGTACTCGCACTTCCGATAGTAGTATAAGGTCCGCCTGATGTCGTTGAACGCTTAACGTTATACGTGACGTTTTGAATAGCATCCCATTCCAGAATGTTTTTAGCATCTCCTGCGGCAACCATAACATTGCTTACCATACTATTCTGTACCGTTAACGTGATGGTTTGTGTACCAGAGATACTGCCATTGCTGGCACCTATAACTACAGAAAAAGTGCCGTATTCGGTAGGTGTACCTGATATTACACCTGTAGTAGCATTGATGCTTAGGCCGGCAGGCAAACCTGTTGCCGTAAAATTGCTGTATGGCCTGTCAGTAATGCTATAACTAAACGGTGTACCCATTAAAGTAGTGAGCTGAGTATTGTTGGTAATAGCAACCAGTAATGACCTTGCCTGTGATGCTGCGCCATAAACCTCATTCCCTTCCTGTGAAGCAGTAATGATTGTAGTTCCGGCCGATAAGATATGGACCTTTCCGTCTTCTATCGTTGCAACTGCGGTATCCGAACTGGTATAAGTTACCGGAAGGCCTGACGAAGCCGTAGCCTCAAGATCAAAATCCGCATCACCCATGAATTTTGGAGTAATGGGGTTGAACATAATCGTTTGGCCTACCATCATACATGCTGCAATCTCCGAAGCACTTAAAGCCCTCTTGTAAATCTTGAACTCCTCAATTGAACCTTTAAAGAGCGGATCATTAAATTGAGATTTACCCAGGTAGTTTAAATTTGTGCCGGTGGTAGTGCCCGTAGGCGTAAGTTGTGAAGGATTAATACTAAGTGTTGTATTAGTTGATTTCAGAACTCCGTTGATATACAGTTTGGCTGTAGTTCCTGATTGAGTAACAGCCAGGTGTACCCAGGTATTCAATGGAAAGGCATAAGGAGATGTTACGCTTAACTCTGTCCCTCCGTTTTTAATTCCATATTTAACGGTTGATAATATTACGCCATTCGCTGTAGTCGTTCCTCCCTGCACGGTAAGGTACATGTATTGCGTTTGACTGTTACCAAAATCAAACACCCGCATCCAGTTTGCAAGGGCATCCATTTTTACCCAGGCTGAAATGGTAAAATCAGTTACATTACTAACGATTCCGGCGGGCAATGTAGCATAAGAAGTGCTTGTCCCATCCAGCTTAAGTGCATTGCCTGTTTTGCCTGCATCACGTGTTGCTGTAGCTGCTAAAGTACCATAAGTAGTTCCCCAGCTGCTGACACAACGGTTTCCGCTGGTTTCGTCAAATTGAAGATAAATCTTCCCTACATTCCGCAAGGCCACAACTTCCGGACTGGATGCAACACTGTCCGGCGTAGCAACTATGTAATAATAAGGTGTTCCATTACTCACGGTAGTGTCGGCGAACGCCGGTGTGCTCACAGTGGCGATAGTGGTATAAGGCCCGCCTGGTGTAGTTGAACGTTTTATGTTATATGCAAAATTGGCGATAGGCTCCCATTCCAGGATGTTCTTTCCATCCGCCGCCGAAGCAGTCAGGCTTATCGGAACAGTTCCAACAGGTACAAAACGGAATGGAAAACTATAGGGAACCGAATCGTTATCACTTCCAAGTACAGCAAGTATTTGATTGCCACTTTTATACCAGTACCCGTTTCCGGCATTTTGTGCCCGTTGAACCGCATGCGAGGTACCGTTGGAGTAAATATTAAATGAATTGTAAGCATCTGAGTAGGCAATGACATTACGACCAAATAATGCGTCCTCATAGATATAATTGCTAAATGCCGAAGGCGGTGCGCTCAGACAAGTAATTTTATACCTGCCGTTTCCCTGCTTTTTCACATTCCACATTTGCACTAAGGGATTGGGATTCGACACATCAAATAAAGGCTTGTTGGTCTCATTCCTGGTCCATAACGAATCACTGGCAAGGGGTTTAATATAGTAATTCCCGTCATCAAGCATATTCGTATAGTAATACATAGAGGCCTTATACCGTTCTATAGCATTCTCCAATATCGTAACGTAGTCATTCATCTGAAAAACTGTTGATTGCGGATTGTACAAGGACTGCACATACATGATGCTATCGTTCAACTGTACTTTGGCCGCTACCGGAAATTTACCTCCCTCAACTGTTGCACTCGTTTGGGTGGTATCACGTAGTTTTATTGCCTCAGCCAGCTTTTTATGATAGGCGGAGTCCATATCTGATGCCGTAACTGGTTCTATTCTATAAATCTGATTAGGATTATCAAGCCATCTGTTCAGATTCATTGCGGCACCGTCTAAAGTACTTGAACCAGCAACCTCCAGCGCTTTCTGGCTTTGTTTTCCCACAATACTGAACGTTCCGTTCTCCCGGTCCTTAATAGACCATACCTGGGCTGAATCTGTAGCCGAGTAGCTGCGTTGTTCAATAAGTGCATTGTTGGTTACGGCATTGTTCACAACATCCATTGCCTTTCCGCTTATCAGGTTTACAATCTTATAATCTGTTCCGGATATAGGAGTTATTCTCCAATGCTGGTTACTTGAAGAAGAATAGGTATTTTGTCCCAATAAGGCCCCTTCGTCTGTTGAACTATTTTTAACCTCTACTGCTTTATTGCTATGAGTTACTATAATTCGGTATATCCCATTGAAACTATCGGAATTTAATACCTGTGGAACCGGCGGCGCTTCCGGCGTGCCCGCATCAGCAGGGGAATCAGCACTTGTGCCTGCAGCATTGGTGGCACAAACCTTATAATAATAGGCCTGGCCGTTGGCTAAATTTTCATCCAGAAACGTATTTCCTGAAAGGCCGGTGGCAATGGTAGAATAGGTCCCGTTCTCAGAGGAAGCTCGTTTAAGCGTATAGCTAACTGCACCAAAGGAGGATAGCCATCTTACCCGCATCTGTTTATCGCCGGGATAGGCATAGACCGAATGCGGTGCTTCGGGTGCAGTAACCACTCCTCCCTGTCCGCCCGTTACACTCACATTACTGAATGTAGCGACATTTAAGGTACCATTGGCATTGGAACAAACCGCCAAACCAATATAAGCCTTGCCCGTAAAGCCTGTATACCTGCCCTCATGTGACGCTGCCCAACTTACACCATCGGGAGAATAATAAACGGCAACCATCTCACCTACCCGTTCAACTTTTACCCAATAAGGAATGCCTGTTATTGGCCTGGACGCTTTCTCATAATAAGAACCGCCCCTTAGTTCTGACCACCCGTGCATAAACGCATCTGCTTTTACACCTGGGGTTATCGCTATCCATGCCCTTTGCCCTGCAGTTGGTGTCAGATCTGAACGCATCATTACCCCCGCCCTGGCATTAAGATCCCCCCCAACTGATTCCACTTTAGCGATGATGGAGCAATTTCCAGTTACTTCCTTATATACAAAGTGCAAAGCATCCGCTCCATGTGTCCATATATCCCCACTTCCTTTTACCGTCCACACATTGTTATTGTAAGAACTGCTTCCGGCAGGGGATGCCGTACCTATATCCAGAGAGGTTAAGCCCCCTGTTCCAACTTTGGTAGGCTCAGGGACAATTTCCGTTTGCGGTGGAACAGTAGCCGTAGAGTTGTCTTCCGACTTATAGAACCAGGTGATTACCGGGTCAAAACGTCTGGGGATGGCATTTAGCAGTTTGGTCAGGTAAACCGAACTTTGTTTCTTACGGACTACATAAGCCCCGTGAGCCAAAGTAGGGCCAAACCTTCCCATATCCCAGGGCATTGTCACATCGTTTAAATAATAGGCATCAATAGTACCAAAAGGGACGAACCCGATGGGTAAGCCCAAATTTTTTCTGGCAAAATATTCGGCATTGGCCATAATCCGGTCCTCCAGTTCGGAATAAATGTCGATACCCTGTTTATACAGCACTTCTGCAGTGAAGGCAAGATTGTTCCATGTGCCGTGGGCGTGTCCCTGGTCTCTTAAACTTTCTCCATTCTGGCCACTGGGCAAGGTATTTTTAAGCCCGCAAGAAGCAATATATCTCGACAGGTAGACAATATGGGCTATTTTAGCAGGATCGTCGGAAAATGCGGCGATTACGACACCTGCGGACATACTCAAGTTACCTTTATTGGATGGACCTATAGCATAAAAAGAACAGCCTGAAGCCGGCCAATATACGTTGTTAAACAGGTTTTTTACGGCTGCAGTATTTTCAGCCGTCCAGCCACTCCAGCTTCCCCGAAGAATAGAGGCTGCTCCGCCGTAAGCATACGCAAAGTCCCCTAAGTCCAGGTTTCCAAGCTGCCCTCCAAACTCCGTTTGGGTAGTGGCCCAGGCCATTAAAATATCCCTCGCCTTTGCAGCATAGGCCTCATTATCCGTAAAATACCACATCAGCGATAAATTAAAGGCGGCCACCATATCGTTTCTCCAACGGTAAAGGTTTTCATCAGGGCTCCGCTTAACCGTAGCAAAAGCCTGATAAGTGTAGGTCAACTGAGACTTGCCATCGGCAGCCATAACATCAAAAGCCTGTTTCCAGGGATAATCTCCGGCCTTCACATGTGCCTTCAGAATATCGAGGTCAGACTTTGAAAGCGGGGCCCCCGGATGCACAAAGGTTTGCGCACCTGCATTTGAGGAAAGCAAAAACGTAAACATGAATGCCCAAACGCAGTTGAGCATTCTGGTCTTTGGAAAAGTACCATGTGTAAAAAAAATCATCATAATGGCTGTTTAATCGTTAGAAATTGGAGTTGATAAAAATGTCTTAAGTCATAAGTTTTTTATTCACTTACCGGCTGGTATGTTGATTTATTTTTTTTGTGCTTTTTTCCCATACCGGTAAAATTTATTTGTAACTGGCCTGACCGTTACCGTTATATTATCGAATGTTGCTGTATTTAACTTTGAGCTGTTTGATGAAACAGCCAATCCAACATAGTATGTGCCCGCCATTGATACCGTAACCGGAGCACCTACGACAAACCATGTTTTACCGTCTGTTGACTGATAGGCAGTAACAATATTGCCAGCTCTTTTCAAGCGAAACCAGGTAGGAGCACGTGTATAAGCATTACCTGTTTGAAAACTCATAGTACTTCCTGCAGAAGTGCGGCTTCCGAATCTTGCTTCACGAACACCACCATCTCCTGAAGTCATACTGAATGCTATGGCATTGGAAGAAAGCGATTCACGGATCATGATGCCTGTTTTTTGTAAACCACCGCCAGTCCATGTATTTGCTGTAATACGTACAGTGATCGTTGCATCACCAGTTACAGTTTTGTACACATAACTCAAGCCATCTGCGGTGCTACCGATGCCTGCACCGGAACCACTCACAACAAAAGTTCCATTACTCACATTAGCATAACCTGCGCTGCCTGCTGTGGCAACTGTGCCAATATCCTGATGTGCCCAACCTGTAGGCAGTGCACCGGTAGCTTTTGGAGTTGCACTTACCTGTGCTGAATTACTACTTGTTCCGGCTTGATTGATTGCAGACACGACATAGTAATAAGTAGCACCATTGGTTACACTTGTATCTTCATATAAAGGATAAGTTCCTTTGTAAGTGGCAACCTTAGTATATGGCCCACCACTTGTTGTTGAACGCAGTATATTATAACCATTTGCTGTGGCAACAGGAGGCCATCTTAACCATACTTTTCCTACGCTTGCTGTTGCTTTCAAGCCTGCAGGTACTAATGGAGCAGGCGATGCAGGATAAGGTGATGCAGAGGCATTAAGTGTATAACAGAGCGTACCAAATCCAAGATTATCATCATGCACAAATCCTTCGGGCCGGTTCACTTCTGCCATGGCTTTTACATTAGGAGCACTTAAGCCTTTTCTTATCACATAGTGATTGTAGATCATTTCCCAAATGGGTCGCTGCAATCTACCTCTTCCCCAACTATTTTGTTCTGATGCCCAATAGTTCTGAACGTTATCACAGTTGTTGTAAGTGGTATAGGGAACATCTTTCCATAAATTGTATTTAGCAGTGTACTCAGCTCCTTTTAGCAAACGATTATCATCATAACCATACATGTCCTGTCCCTGGTTCCAGGCAATCTGGCAAAAGCTTGCAAACATTCCTACACCTAAAAGCGCATGCTCCTGGTCACGGCCTGTTTCCTGCCACTGGGCCAGGCCTCCCGGATATACAAAAGGAATTGCCTTCGTAATGTTGCCGTTGCCTGCTCCGGATTTAAAATAAGTGATTGCTTCGTTGAACTTAGCTGTATCATCGCACAATACAGCAATGCTTAAAATGGCTGTCATGTTACAGATGTCCCAGTTAGCCCAGTAATGACTGATACATGCATTGTTGTGACGAGTTAAAAAATCATGGCAAACCGGATACAGGTAAGTAGTCATCATGTTTTTGAATTGATTGAAATCTGCTGATGACCAATCAGGATAAAGACGCAGTATCTCTGCTGCTACAGCAAATTCATAAATCGCTATCCCCATTAAGCCAGAAACGTCCTGACCACTCGGAACCTGGTTCACTGCATAAGCCCATGCGTTTAAGATTTTTCTTGAACATGCTGCATAAGAAGTATCACCCGAGATGTACCAACGCAAAGCGTTGAGATATGCAGCAACAGCATCGGCTGAAGCCCGCTGTCGACTGACTCCCATGTTGGCCTGTGCAGCTGCAGTGTAAGTATTCTGCGCTTTTGGATGAGCAATCAGTGCATTCCAGCTATCAATCCAGGGATGCGCACCTGCCGCCACCTGTGTTTTCATCCGGTCTAAATCGGTTTGTGTGTGCAAGCCACCCGGGTGAGTAAACGTTTGAGCTGTTACAGTAATATTGTAAAAAAGCAGCAGCAAAAATGACAAACGCTTCATCTGTTTCATGGCAAGTCTTTGGTTTTATCGTTATTGGTTATCTGTATGGTTTATAATTTTTCTTCGCCTTCAGTTCGATCCACCCGTTAAACTCTTTTTTATTGGCTGTGTACTTTTGAACATTATGTTTTTGGCGAACTCACCCACTTTAATATTTGCCTCTTCAACATTGGTAATTAGTTTTCCGTTGATGCGAAGGTTTTCGAACGTCACATCCTTTACAAGATGGTCTTTGTCTAAACCATCAATTAGGGACGGGGAATTATTAAAGCCGTTATAACTTATGTTTTTGAAATAAATATTTTCTATTCCTCTGCCTGGAGCCGCATTGTATTTTTGAAAGAACGCAACTTTTAATTGCAGCAATTTTCCTTCCTGGAAATTATCTATTCGTATATCTTCAAAGCGAACATTGCGTACCAGGTTCAGGTCGGCTGCCTGTATGGCCATGCATCCTTCGGCTGAAGGATCATCTTCATCCTGCTCCAGTATCTCAATGTTTTTAAACAGTAAGTTCTCAATTACCTCACCCGTTTTTTCTGTGTTTCCGTGAACACCGATGTTTATGGGATGTGCCACATCGGCCCAAAGAATAGAATTGGTAATTGAATAATTTTTTGCATCGCCATAAAATTCCCAGCGATGCGCATACACGGCGATGCAATCATCAGAGTTGCGCATGAACACATCATCAACCGTAACATCACTGCAACTCATAAAATCCAGCCCATCGCTCCAGGAACTTGCACTGAACGATTTTAAATTGCGGATGGTAATATGATCCGATCCCCCTCCAAAAATTGTATAGTGTTTTGGATTCACGACAATAATCCCATCAACAGTAACATTGCTGGAGTGCCTGATCTCAACACCTCTCTCCGGCTGATCAATAATGCCCCGGCCAATGATGCGTACATTCTGCACTTTATCACAGAATAACTTTCCTCTCACTATAGCACCGCCGGCTATGTAAACCGTTTTATCTGAAGAAATGTTGAATGCGTTTCCCGGCAGGTCTTTCGGCATGTGAACACCGGGACCGAAATACACAACATTGGGATCGTTGGGATCGGGACGGGACGTTTCAATGGGATTGGCAAATACATGCATGTTATGCAACCTGTCGCCATCAAACTCTATTGAAATTTTTTTGGGATCATTTAAAGTGAACGTGATACTGTTACCACTTAAGGTCGGTTTTATTTCATAAGAAGATGGACGGATTTTCACTGTCTGCACATTACCGTTATTTTTTTGGACAAACACTTCAACTGTTCCCGAAAAATCAAAATAAACCATTGATGCATCCTGGGGTTTATCAAGATCAACTTTTACATTGTATTCGTACAGGTCCTGCCACTCGCCTCCGGGCTTGCGCACTTTCACAGTGTAATCATCGTTGTGCATAGCGTAAACAACAGCTTGCGGAGCGGGATAAGTAATAAGTTGTTGTGCACTTGTGTTCCAGCTAAACAGATAAAGGACAGAAAATATGAAGAGAAGTTTTCGCATGAATTAATTTGTTAGACGATGAAGTTCGCATTTTTTATTCCAGGTGCAGAACAGTAGCAAGAATGCTACTGCCTGCCTGGAATGATTACTGCTTACGTATGAGAAACTCATCTGATTACTTGAGAGTATAATAGTGTTCCAAATTCAAAAGACTATCAGAAAGATTAACCTCCTGAATGTTTTTTTTGATTACCATCCCGGATTTTGAACCAGGCTTCTATCCCTGTCAATTTCTGATTGAGGTATGGGAAACAGATAATGCTTTTTCTGGAAAACCCTTTTTTCAAAAACCGTTCTTTGATAAAAGGTCACATCGTTAAATCCGCCTGCACCTCCATTAATATTCATTCCCCAAAAATCACCGCCGTCTGTCTGTTCTGCTATTTTCCAACGACGTGTATCAAAATAACGGTGGCTCTCAAACGCTAATTCTACACGGCGTTCCTGGCGAATTCGTTCTCTCATTTCGTCCTGAGAAAGTACCGAGGGTAAAGCAGGGATGCCGGCCCTGCTCCTGATGGCATTCACGTAAGTTGAAATATCAACATTACCCGGATCGTATTCATTCAGTGCTTCAGCATAATCAAGATAAATCTCGCCAAGGCGGAATAGAATACCAATCGTTTGAACCCATTTGTTGCTGCAACTGGTACTGCTTGGATGAACGGCTTTACGAGGTAAATAACCAGTTCTTGAGTAATCGTCTGTAGTTGATTTTTTGCCGGAATTGCCATTATAATAAAACTGTATTTTGGCTGTGTTTGCACATCCGTTACTGAACCAATCTCCCCCATTATACGTGATGGAAGCATAGAAACGAGGCTCCCTGTTTAGATACATGTTCCATGTACCCACTTTGGTGTAGGCGGTGGCTGTGGTTGAAAAACCTGTGTCTACATAGCCTGATCCTGGTTCATCAATGCGCTTACCATTAGCCATGAAATAAGCATCTACCAGTTGTTGTGTTGCACCTATTCCATTCCAGCTTGATCCTCCCAACTGGCGTGGAGAGCAATGGGCAGACCATCCTCCGTAATCAGTTGCTGGCCTTGCAAAAATGACTTCGTTGTTCCAGTTATCAAGGAAAAGATCACGGTAATCCTTAAATGGGTCATTGTTCTTTTTGTAAAGGCTATACAGGTTCATATCAATTACTGCTTTGGCAGCATCAGCAGCCTTCTTCCATTTTTCTATGTTATAGGTTTGGCTGATTAATTGTTTTCCATCACTGTTTTTAAAGCCTGCATAGTCTGCGTTACCATTATAGAGAGCACTTGCAGCATATAATAACAGCCTGGCTTTTACTGCAAGTGCGGCACCCTTTGTTGGGACACCATACCATTGAACATTGTTAATAACAGCAGGCAATTGCGCTGCGGCTGTATCCAATTCCTTTACTACAAAATCAACACATTCATCCATTGAACTTCTTTTGTATTGCGTTTCTGTTGGCGGTGCATCAGGGGCAACTGTTTCATTTGTTGGCAATATCACCACAGGACCATACTGGCGAATCAGGTTGAAGTAAAAGAATGCACGTAAAAAACGCACTTCGCCTTTGTACTGCTTTATTACAGAATCAGCGTTTGGATAATATGAATACAACTCTTTACACTCATCTATTCTTTGATAAAAGGTGGTAGCAGCACGAATGCCCCTGTAATAGTGCGTCCAAAAATTATAATAACCGCTTGATGCATTATAAGCACCGAGGTTCATTGCATACGTGGGATAGCCAGGTCTGTTGTAAGTAACATCACCTTCATCAGATAAGCCAAGCCAGGGAT
The DNA here is from genome assembly GCA_036675885.1 of Lacibacter sp. Lineage (GTDB taxonomy): Bacteria > Bacteroidota > Bacteroidia > Chitinophagales > Chitinophagaceae > Lacibacter. The sequence goes on from JAKFDY010000292.1 coordinate 28,167, forward strand.
TGCCGCTCCATTGGTTAGCCTCATCCCGCACATAGCCATAAACGTTAGCCAGATATTTTTCTGTTTCTGTTCTTCTTTTGAATACTTCATCTAATGTGAACACATTATTTGGTACCTGGTCCAGAAAACCCTTTTTACAGGAACTCACCATCATAAAAGAGGCCAGTACAAAGAATAGATATTTTGTTTTCATTTTAGTTTTATTTTACCGTTAGTGATTCAACTTTTAGTTGTTTAACAGGAAGATTAAAATCTCAGATTTAAGCCTATGCTGATTGTAGTGCTGAGAGGATATGCAGTACCTCTGCCATCACCCAGTTCGGGATCATACAATTTGAATGGACTGAACGTAAGTAGATTGTAACCGTTCACATACAAACGGGTAGATTTGAAGCCCGCTTTCTTTAACCATTTCTCCGGTAGTGTAAATCCTATTTCAGCATTCTTTAATCGTAAGTAACGGCCATTGGTTAACCACCATGTACTGGCGGCGTAATTATCATTAAGCGTTGAATTAGATGACAGACGTGGATAGAAGGGATGCGGATTAGTAGTTCCGGGAGTCCAGCGGTCGGTAATCAGTGCCAAAGAATTTTCAGGGATTTTTGTTCCACCAAATGGAGCCATTCCATTTAAAAGAACATCCATATTCCCTACTCCCTGAAAGAATGCGGAAATATCGAAGTTTTTGTAAGCAAGATTAATTCCAAACCCATAGACGATTTCGGGAATGCTTCCATAACCAATGGCAGTTTTGTCGAACTGGTTAATGACACCATCATTATTTAAATCACGGAAGCGAATATCACCAGGACGAACGTCACCTAATTGCTTGGGGCTTTTTGCTATTTCAGATGTATCGGCAAATAAGCCTTCTGCAATGTAACCAAAGCGTCTTCCAATTTTTTGGTCTCTTGTATCCATCCACGGGTAAGCCGGAGGCACGGTGCCATCTTCAATAATCTTGTTCCTGTTAAAGGTAAAGTTGCCTCTCATCCTCATTCGAAGCTTGCCCACATTACCTGAATATTCGATTGTACCATCAATACCCTTGTTTTCAGTTTTTCCAATATTTCCAAAAGGAAGATTAATTACACCTGCAAAATCAGGAAGAATTGAGTTGCGCACAATGATACCCGTACGTTGGTCGTAGAAATAATCTACCTGTATGCTTAAAGCGTTCTTCAAAGCTCTTAATTCAAGACCAAAGTTGGTCTTGGTTGAAGTTTCCCAACCTACATTTACGGCATATTCTCCATCTGTATTACCACCAAAGGCATTATTTATAAGTTGTCCAAAAGTGTAGCCTCCTCCGGAACCTGCAAGTGCTATATAGGCAAAGCGTCTTCCGGCGATAGAACTATTTCCCGTTTTACCATAGGTTGCCCTGAGCTTTAAGAACTGAATAATATTTGTAAAGCGCTCAAAATATTTTTCATTAGAGATGTTGTAACCAATACCCACCGAAGGGAATAAGCCATATCGTTTTTCAGGAGAAAAATTTTCCGCACCAGTATAACCAAAGTTTAATTCAGCAAGGTACTTATTGTCGAATGCATAAGTTGTTCTTGCAGCCACACCCTGGTTGCGGAAAGGAAGTGAAGCTATAAGATTTCCCTCTGTATTTCTGACTACATCACTACGATTATAAATCACCAAACCTGTGAAATCGTGTTTACCAAAAGTGCGAGCATAGTTCAACGATGCCTCGCTGTAAAATTTACGATTACCGTTAAAACTGTTTTGATAATTCAGGTAAGTAGTTCCGGTGGGAAAAGTGTTTGTCATGAGCAATTTTCCTGTAAGGGGATCTCTTCCACTTGCAAACCAGGTATAGCTGCGTTTGCGGCGTCCAAGGTCCTGGGCAGTATAAGCATCAAAAGCGAAGAGGCCTTGTACGCTCAACCCTTTGACCAGAAAATCTAATTGCTGCTTTACTTTTGTGTTGATGCGTAATTCTGTTTTCAAATGCGTGGTATATCCTCTTTGTGTAGCCATATCATACGGGCTTTCCATATTGAGATGTGCGCCAATGGAATCAGAACCATATTTTACAGGAAATAAGTGCGGCGGCGTAATGTATGCCTGGTTGAAAATACCACCTGCACCCACTCCTGGATAATTACCATTACCAACAAAACCACCTACGCCTAAATCAACTGTTGTTGTACTGGTTGCTTTAAAAGTAAGATTACTGGTAAGCGTATAACGCTTAAAACGCACCTGTGGATCATACTTCTGAAGAGGATCTGTTTTATATAAACCTGACTCTTCATAATAAGATGCACCCACATAATAATTTGCAATCTGAGAACCGCCTGAGATATTGAGATTAGCTGTTCTGTTATCTGTCCAGTCTTTCAAAATTGTTTTCATCCAATCTATATCAGGATACAACAAAGGATCGCTTCCGTCAATATATTTCTGAATCTCTGCAGCTGAATACACAGGAGTTTCTCCTCTCATTTGTTTTGCTTCATTAAGCATCTGCACATAATCGGCAGAATTAGCCATCTTCAATAAACGTGTTGGCTTTGAAACACCCTGGTTAAAATCGAAAGTGATGCTAGGTTTGGAGGAAACTATGCCTTTTTTAGTTTCAATAATAACAACACCATTTGCACCCCTTACACCATACACAGCAGTAGCTGAGGCATCCTTTAAAATGGTGAGGCTTCCAATATCTTCTACATTAATGTTTGCCAATGAGCGGGGTACGCCATCAACCAATATCAGCGGTGCGTTTGTGTTATTACCTCCCTCCAGTTGGTTATCAGAAGGAGATCCTGCGTTATTGATGCTCGCAACACCACGTATCCATACATTGGCTTCATCGAATCCTGGTTCACCGCTTCTTTGCACCGCCACCAATCCAGCTAGTTGTCCCACCAAAGAATTTTTTACTGAGCGCACAGGAAACTTTATATCATCCACTTTCACCGTGCTTTGTGCACCAACTACAGTTACTTTTTTCTGACGGCCATAGGCAATCACAACAACATCAGAAAGTTCTTCTTTCTTTTCTTCCAATTCAACCACCATTTGACCTTCAGTTTGAACTTTCATTTCTTTTGGTTGGTAACCTACCGTAGAAAAGACCAGTACGGCATTTTCTGAACTAACCAAAATTTTAAATAAACCATTATCATCGGTAGCCGTAACATTAGTTGTACCCTTTTCCGTAACAGACACTTTTGGTAACAAAGTGCCGGCTTTGTCTTTGGCAATGCCCGTGGCAAGAACCTTTGGCCGCCCTGTTGATACTTGTGCTCTTACAGCAGAGCAAATAAAAAGGCTGCATATAAACAGCAAAATCCATTTCGAATTTCTGAGCAAGCTGAATACATTTCTCATTAGTATTAATTTTATAGTGGACAAAAAGATTCCTGTTCAGGCTAAATCGATTTTTTAACCTGTCGCATTTTTATAATTATGATGATTGATTAGTTTACCGTTTTCGTTTCATGTTCAAAGCTTTGTATCGTTCGTTTTGCTTTCGTTCGAGGCAAGGATGAATTTCTTTCAATGAGTTTAACAGGTAGGGTTACCGTTCTTCTTTTCTTACTTTCTCTTTCGTCAGACAAAGCATCCAGCAATTGCTTCACCACTTCCTCTGCAATTTCTTCAACAGGCTGCGCCACTGCTGTAATGGAAGGAGTAAACAGATAGAAAAAAGTGTTATCATCAAACCCAACAACAGCAATATCATCAGGTATGCGCAGGCCCAGGTTGCGGATTGCTTTCAATCCGTTTATAGCGAGATAGTTTGTTGCGAAAATGACAGCATCGAGCCTGTCATGTTTTTCAATAAAACCCTGCACCAGCTTTTCTGCACTCAGGTCGTGGCTTAGTTTGTATGGAAGTTTTTTAATGATCGGGGCTTTCAGGTTTTCTTCAGTGGCTCTAACATACCCCTGTAAACGTGCCTGCATTTGCGTTTGCTCTGATTCAAGTGTAATAAAGGCAATGTTGGAAAAACCGTTTGCTTCCAGGTGTTTTACTGCCTGGTATGCACCGGAAAAATTATCTATGATAACTGTGCTGGTATTAAGAGAAGGCAGGTAGCGGTCGAAAAGAATCACCGGAACATTATCATTCATCAAAGCCTTTACTTCATCTTCAATGCCGGGAGCCGGCGCAATTATATAGCCATCTACCTGGCGTTCTCTGAATACTTTTATTAATGCTTTGGTCTTTTCGGTATCGTTTTCTGTGCTGGCAAAAAATATCTTGTAATGGTGCTGGTATGCAATGCTTTCAATACCACGTGAAATGCTGGAGAAGAAAGGGTCGGAAATATCTTCTACCAGCATTCCTATGATATTGGTTTTTCCTGTTCTTAAGCTTTTTGCGATTTGGTTAGGACTATAGCCCACCTTTTTCACATAATCTAAAATCTTCTTCTTTACATCTTCACTGATCCTTTTTTCTTTTGCCTTCCCGTTCAGTACAAATGATATAGTAGTGGCAGAAACCTTAAGCTCTTTTGCAATATCGTGTATGGAGATTTTCTTTTTCATTTAGCAGACCCCAGCTTCTTATTAAAATTTTCAGTTAATCGATCTAGCCTGAGAGGATAAAAAAACACAGCTTGTAAATTACCGTTCAGTGGAAGTGTGGCAGTTGTGTTCATTATGCAATCGTTTAAATCTTGAGAATTAATGGCTCTGATGTTCGACGATGTAAAACTACCGGCACTAAACAAATTTTTTCGGAAATTCAGGAGGGGGGTAAACTCCCAAAAAGGGGGGTGGAGACGCCAAATAGACCGTTGGGATGGAATTAAAAACTAATATGGGCTGCTTACGCCGGGACAGAAGAACCCGATGATGCTTCCGGTTTGCGATTTTCCTTCACCTCCAGGTAAATCAATTTAGTTATCGGGATTGATGGATTCCTTGTCAACCGCGTACTGCTTTCCATGGACCTTGCGGTACTTCTTTACATAAACAGAAGGATTCATGCCGAAAAGCTTGTTGAATTGTTCTCGGAAGTATTTAATATCCCTTATGCCGACGGTGTACGCCGTTTCCTTGATACTGTAGTCGGTATTAATAAAAAGCTCGGCCGCCTTCCTGAGGCGGATAGACCGGATAAAAATATTTACCGGCTGGCCGGAGACTGATTTTACTTTACGCAAAAGATTGGAATGGCTCATGCTCATTTCGCTGAGTAAAGTTTGAACAGTAAAGTTCTTATCCTTTAAATGGTTTTCAATGATGGAAATGCATTTGCCCAAAAACTCCTTGTATTCGGTAGAAATCTTGAAATCGCTTTTGTGCAGGGTTATCTCGTTGTAAAAATATTTTTGAAGTGTATTGCGATTCTTTAAAAGGGTGGTGACCCGTGCAGCCAGTAGTTTGCTGTCAAACGGCTTTACAATATAGTCGTCGGCACCGCCTTCCACTCCCTGTAGCTTGAGTTCATCGGACGTAGCACCGGTGAGTAAGATAAAAGGGATATGGCTTAACTGCTCGTTTTCTTTAACAACCTTGCAAAGCTCAATCCCGTTCATCTCCTTCATGTGAATATCGGAAACGATTAAATCGGGTAAATACTTTTGAGCCATGACCAAACCAGTTTCGCCGTTTTCTGCCTGATATATTATATATGTGTCTTTAAACAAGCGGGCAAGGTATTGCCTGATGGATTCATCATCATCTATAATTAAGATGGATTGTTTTTCGGAAACCAGTTCCGTTAAGGGTTCCCCGCCTGCATTATCTTCTTCAATGAGGGCTTCATCTTTCAGTACTTCGAGCAATTGGGGTGCAGCTTCCCTTTCTGAAATAATAACGTCCGCATTGAAATGATCTTTGCCTTTTTGAAGCTTTAATGTAAAAGTTGTCCCCTGCCCTTCTTCACTTTGGTAAGAAATGGTACCCTGGTGTTGTTCGGTAAATTGTTTTACCAGGAAAAGCCCGATGCCAAAACCTGCCTTTGAACTTGTTTTTGCTCTTTCTGCTTTATAAAATTTATCAAAAAGCTTATCGCCTGTTTCGGAGGGGATGCCAGCACCGTCGTCTTCTACTTTAATTGCAACATCTTCGGTTCCTTCTACAATTGAAAGCTTAATGCTGCCTTCAGCAGATGTATATTTTAATGCATTGGAAAGAAGGTTATATAAAATGATCTCCAGCTTTTCCCGGTCTGCATAGATTTCTAAATTCTTATTTGCACAATCAAAAACATAATTGATGCTCTGCGTTTTTGCCTGTTGAATAAAACATAGATATACTTCGTATGCCAGATCGTGAAGATTAAGTTTGGATGGTTTTATTTTATCCAAACCACTCTCCGTCTTTCTGAACAAAAGCAACTGATCGACAAGGCTGAGCATTCGCCTTGCATTGCGGTAAACAATGCTCAACTCACCTTTGTCTCTTTCACTGGAATTTTTCCCCAGCAGTTCTTTAACCGGATTAATAATTAAAGTAAGCGGTGTTCTGAACTCATGAGAGATATTGGTGAAGAAAGAAATTTTCTTTTCATTGATCTCTCTTTCTTTTTCATTCAGGATCCTTTCTTTTTCATGTTCTGCCTCGGCTTTTTCTCTTTCGGCCCTCTCCTTTTCCAGTTCTGCTTTCTCTACCGCCAGTTCTGCAAGACTTTTTTCTTTTGCTGAACGTTCGTTTTCTTCATTAAGCTTTGCAATCTTTACTTCGTATTGCAGACTGGTTTGTCTTGCACGGTATTGAAAATAAAAATAAATCGCTGCGCCAATCATCATGGCATAAATCAAATATGCCCACCAGCTTCTGTACCATGGCGGGAGCACAATAATTTTAATTTGCACCTCCTCTTTACTCCATTGTCCTTCGGCATTTGTGTTTTTCACTCTGAAGGTATAAGTGCCTTCTGAAAGACGGCTATAAATTACTTTCCTTGTATTACCGGAATAGTTCCAATCTCTATCCCAACCCTGCAGGTAATATGCATACTGAATTTTATCAGGTGCGGAATATTCTAACGCTGCAAACCCAAATGAAAGAACGGCTTTGTTGTAAGGAATTTTGATGAGTTCAATACGATTGGAGTTGGTTTTTATTTCAAGCGAAGAATCTTCTTCAAGAGCAGTATTGGCAACGTTTACTTCTGTTAAAAAAATTATAGGATTGCTGTTGGCTGCGATGATGTTTTCGGGGCGGAACAAAGTAAATCCCTTAATACCACCAAAAGCAAATTCGCCGGATCGCAACTTTATTGCTGCATGATAATTAAACTGGTTGCTTTGCAATCCATCGCCTTGATAATAGTTCTTGAATGTTTTGTTCCTAGGATTGAATTTGGCAATGCCATTAAAAGTGCTCATCCACAGATTACCTTCTGAATCTTCCAAAATGGTCAATACCGAATTGCTGCAAAGACCTTCATCTGTAGTATAACGGGCAATAATCTTTCCTTGCTTTCTGTCAAACAGAATCAATCCCCCTCCTTCCGTACCAACCCAAAAATTACCTGAGCGGTCTTCCATTAAAACACTAACCGGTTTACCGATGAAATAAGAAACATGTTTTTTGCCGGCTTTATCAATTTGAACCAGGTGTTTTATGCCACCGCCCCAAAAAACATTGTTCCTGTCTTCCTTCAATACATACAAATCCAGGAGCCTGTCATCAAACAATTCAAAAACCTTTTTCTGACTGTTCAATTTGAACAGGCCGTATTGCTGGGTGCTTAGCCAGAATTTTTTTTCAGCATCTACAAGAAGAGTAGGGCCTATGGGATGTAAAGTGAGCGTGCTGTTATCAGGGTCAACACAGTTATAGTGTTCAAACTTCCCGTTGTTAAACCGATTTACTCCTCCACGATAAGTGGTAATCCAAATGTTGTTTTGAAAATCGGATTGGATGTCGGTAACAAAATTGTCGCTTAATGAATATGGGTCACCACTGTCGTGGCGATAATTGGTAAACGAGTTCAATCTTCTGTTCCAAATGCTCAAGCCTCCACCATCGGTGCCAATCCATAAGTCATTGTTGGGTGCTTCGTAAAACGATAAAATATAATTGCTGATAAGAGTGTTGTTTGTGGCAGGATTGGAAACAATATTTTGAA
>JAKFDY010000293.1:0-17702 GCA_036675885.1 Lacibacter sp.
GATGCGCATCAATCTGCACGAATTATTATTAGAGAACAGGTACGAAGCCGTGGAAGAAGGCTACGCATCGTTTGGTGAACGCATGGCCTGGAAGGTTTGGAAAAAAGTATCACTCAGTCGTAAGCTCATGAACACCGGAAGCAGTAAAATGCGCAGCTGGATGATCAATAAATTCGTAAAAGACTGGACACGGCACCGTGGTGAAATGCATTTTCCTGAAAAAAGTTTCAATCAACTTTGGCGTGAACGAAATTCCTGAAATGTTTTGTAATTTGTAGCAGAAACAAAAAGATTATGCAACAGGTTTTCACAGCACATATTGAGCAAGACGAAGAAACCGGTTTCTTCATAGGAACTGTTCCAGCTGTACCGGGCGCCCATACACAGGCAAAAACGCTGGATGAGTTGCAACTGCGTTTACAGGAAGTATTGGAGTTATGTGTTTCTGCAATGAGTGAAGAGGAGAAAAAAGATATTCCACATTTTATCGGTATTCAGCAAATAGCCATTGCAGTATGAGTAAACTGCCGATGATTACTGCGAAAGAACTGGAGCGAATACTTTTTCGTTTAGGGTTTGAAGCAATCAAGCAAAAAGGAAGTCACAAATTTTATAAACATCCGGATGGCCGATATACAACTATTCCTCATCATGCGGGTGAAGATTTATCCCGGCCATTAATCAGAACAATTTTGCGTCAGGTTGATCTGGATTCTGAAGAGTACATTCGTATGTTGTCTCAACAATAAGCATGTTAATTTACATTCCACAAAATACATTACGTTTTCAGTACATCATTCAATTGTTACAGGAACATTGGCAGATTGAAATTCAAGTAACAGATGATGTAACGTTGTTTCAACAAAGTAATGATGTTAAGCTTGTGTACGCAGAAGATCGAATAGATAACTCTTCGTTCTTTCTGCAATCATCAGGATTGTTGTTGCAGCATGATATCCGGAAGCAATACATTACTTGTTTTGAATGGGAAGAGAGTAAAGCTTTCTTTCAAACAAATGATGATTTGGGCTTTGATATTTTCTCTGCGATATTCTATCTCATTACCCGTTATGAAGAATATCTTGAATACGAACCCGATGAATATGGCCGCTATGCACATTGGAACTCATTGGCATGGAAGGAAGGATTCTTGCATCAGCCGATTATTGATATATGGTTAGTGAAGTTTGCGACAAAGTTGAAGCAACGGTATTCACTACTCACCATTCACCATTCACCATTCACTTTCCTCCCCACTTACGATATCGATATAGCCTGGAGTTACAAACATAAAGGCTTGCTTAAGACAATTGGGGCAGTATTAAAGCATCCCTCAACTATTGCAAAACGATTAGGTGTTTTTAGTGGTAAAGAAAAAGATCCATATGATTCGTACGCATGGCTGCAACAACTGCATGAACAATACCAATTGCAGTCCATTTACTTTTTCTTACTTGCTGAACGCAATAGTGAATACGATAAAAATATTTCGCCAGGGAAAACTGCATTACAGCAATTGATTCGTTCAACTGCTGCAACAGCAACAGTAGCTTTGCATCCATCCACGCAAAGCACAGTAAATCCATTGTTGCTGAAAGAGGAAAAAGAAACGTTGCAACGTATCAGCAGAAAAGCAATTGCAGCTACACGGAATCATTATATCCAGTTTCATCTGCCACATTCTTACCGTTCATTAATTGCAAATGGATTTACTGATGAGTATAGTATGGGCTATGGAACGGTGAATGGTTTCCGGGCATCAACCTCGCATTCGTTTTTGTGGTATGACCTGGAGAAGGAAGAAGTAACGACATTGCGAGTACATCCGTTCGCTTATATGGAAGCAAATTCTTTTTACGAGTTGCATCAATCGCCGGAAGAAGCATTGGAAGAAATGAAAAAGCTTTGCAGTGAAGTGGAAAAGGTAAACGGAACTTTCATTAGCATCTTTCACAATCACATGCTCGGAACAGATCCGATGTTTAAAGGTTGGAGGGAAATGTATGAGTCGTTCGTGTCTGATGTCTCGAAGAGCGTCTGACACATTAGCTCAGGTACCATATACGAAGTTGGAAGTACACAAAACACTCATCACTAATTATTCATCACTCATCATCAGTGTTCATTCTTCGATCCTTCCAGCATCTGCATCAATTCTTTCATTTCCGGATCACTTAAGTAGCGCCACTTACCAACAGCAATATTCCCGAGTTGAATATTCATGATACGTACACGTCGTAAGCTCACTACTTCGTAACCAAATGCTTCACACATGCGCCTGATCTGTCGGTTCAATCCTTGTTTCAGGATAATAGAAAAACTCTTGCCACTGAGTGTACGCACTTTGCAGGGTAGTGTTACTGTATTGAGAGTATGCACCCCTTTGCTCATCTTCGCAGCAAAATCAGGCGTTAATTTTTTATTGACAGTAACGGTGTATTCTTTTTCATGTTCGTTCCCTGCACGCAGAATTTTATTAACGATATCGCCATTGTTGGTAAGGAAGATCAAACCTTCTGAATCCTTATCTAATCTTCCAATTGGAAAAATGCGTTTGGGGTGATTGATGAAACGGATAATGTTGGTGCGATCCTTTTCATCGGTAGTAGAAGTAATATTCAGTGGCTTATTAAATGCAATAATAAACTGATCCTGCTTGGCTGTTGATTTTACTTTCAGCAATTCATCATCAATATATACTTTGTCTTTTGAAGAAACTCGTGTACCGGCCAGTGCAACATTGCCATTTACAACCACACGTGCCTGATCGATCAGTTTATCTGCTTCACGGCGTGAGCAGTAACCTGTTGCACTGATGTATTTATTGAGACTGATTTTTTCTTCGGCCATATCTCAAAAGTACGCAAGCATTTTGTTATCAACGAAAATGTATTAATTGGATTAAAAATTAAATAGTTCTTTTTTATTAAATGATTTTTTTGAATATTAGCGAATGAAAATGCTTGTAGCCATCCTACTTGTACTGCTTAGTCTTTCTCTAGTTGATCTTCCTGTTTTACGGGATCCTACAGTAGTAAAAGTTAATGATACCCTTTATGCAGGAATCAGCGAAGTCTCTCTTTATCAGTGGAAGCAATTCCTATTTGAATCTCAAAAAGGAGCTTCAATGAATAAAGCTGACAGAAAATATGTTGAGAAGGATTCACTTTATTGGAAATCAGTTTCTAAGCGATTTGGAGGTATTTCTTCAGATTACTTTTTAAGTCCAGAATACAGTATGTGCCCTGTTGTAGGTATTTCTTATGAAGAAGCCGTAGCATTTTGTGATTGGGTTACTTTAAAAGTTCGTTCTCAATTCAAAAACGGTTATCAATACACTTACAGGTTGCCTACAGAAAGTGAATGGGAACATATTGCTTCATGTGAAAATAATTCTGATAAGAATAATAAAAAAATTAAGAGTATTTATAATACATCTGATAAAACTATAAGCGAGTCGGATTTACCAAGAAAATTCCAAAAGAATAGTTATTGTTGTAATTATGATTTTCGATTGTTTAGTATTTATGATTCTCAAAAAAATGACTGTGGTCTTATTCATGTAAAGGGTAATGTATCTGAAATGGTTCAAGAAAAAAACCTATCAAAAGGAGGAAGCTATCAACAGACACTTTTTGAATGCGACTTGTCAAATAAGCAGCAGTACTCAAAGCCTGAATTATGGCTTGGTTTCAGATATATTGTGATAAGAAAAAAGTAGATAAACTACGCATCCATCACATCACGCTGCTCTTCAGCCGTTTTTTTATAAGCCTTATTAACAAGATAAACACCTAACAAAGCAACCAATCCTCCGGTTGCAAGCGTAACGGAAATCTTTTCATGAAAGATCAATACCCCAAACAGTACCGCTACTACCGGGTTTACATAAGCGTAAATGCTGGCTTGTTCAGTAGGCAGGTTTTGTAATGCATAGAGATAACAGATAAAAGCAATCACCGAACCAAACAAAACAAGGTAACCGATAGCGGCCCACGCTTCCCACGCAATTTCTGTAAACGGTGTAAAATTTGGATCGGTTGTGGAAATGCCCAACAACGCTGTTCCTGCAATCACCATTTGAAAACCTAAGCCGAAATATGGATTAAAGTTCGCCGCCTGTTTCTTCGTGTATAGTGAACCGAAAGCCCATGTCCATGTAGCAATAAGTGAAATGATAATACCGAAACGAAAATTCGGATCAAAGAAATCCTGCAGGTGTTCGTAGAAAATAACACATACACCACCGAAGCCGATCATTAAACCAAGTAAGGCGAGTGAAGGAATTTTTTCTTTTGAACCAAAGAGGTTAATGATTACGATCCATAACGGAAAGATGGCGCCCATGATAGCACCAAGACCGGAAGAAATATATTTCAATCCCCAGGTGCTGAGGCCATTACTTAAAACAAAATTGAGTAGTGCTAAAATGAGCAAAGGAACAAGTTCTTTTCCCCGGGGAAACTGCGCACCTTTTGCAATAAAAAAGATCATGTAACACAAACCGCCCAGCAACTGGCGCATTCCCGATAACTGAATAGCAGAAGGCATGTGTTCCACGCCAACTTTTGAAGCAATCCATGTTGTGCCCCACAATACACACACAACTGCCAATGCAAACAATGCTTTTGCCCTTGTTCCTTTTTTATGAATGGTTAAAGGATTGAAGACAGAAAGACTCTTTACAGTGTCTGTTGCAGTTGTAATTGTTTTATTGAAACTGGGTTTGCGCATGAATTTGGCCTCTCTTCCCATCCTTCTCTCCAAAGGAGAGAAGGCGGTACTGTGTATTTTTAATAAGCTTTTTGTTCTTCCACTTCAGCTTTGCCATCCATTCATCGCATCTAAACACCGCTGCTTTCAATTATGTCGTTTAAAAAGCGAGCGTTGTGCGCTGTTCTCTTCCCCTTTGGGGAAGCCGGATGGGGCTAATGTTTAAAATGTCTCATACCTGTGATCACCATCGCCAGGTTATTTTGTTTACAATATTCAATTGAATCATTGTCACGGATAGAACCACCCGGTTGAATAAATGCAACAATACCTGCTGCATGACCTAATTGCACACAATCATTGAACGGAAAGAACGCATCACTTGCCATTACCGCACCGGTGAGATCGAAATTGAACTGCTTTGCTTTCTCCACCGATTGACGAAGTGAATCGATACGGCTTGTTTGTCCGCAACCTTTACCTACCAGTTGTTTATTCTTCACCAATGCAATGGCATTCGATTTTAAATGTTTGCAGATGAGGTTCGCAAAAGTGAGATCATCTTTTTCAGCAGCAGTTGTTTCCCTGCCGCCAGCTTCTTTCCATTCTGTATAGTTTCCTTCATCCAATCCTTGCACCAATACACCGTTCAATAATGATTTGTATTGTTCTTTTACGTTCGGTTGTTGTTTCAGTTGTAACAGGATGCGGTTCTTCTTCGACTTTAATACTTCCAATGCATCAGCTGCAAAAGAAGGAGCGATTAATACTTCAAAGAAAATTTCGTTGATGGCCTCCGCAGTTGCTTTATCAATTTCGCCATTGCAAACCAATACACCACCAAATGCACTTTCAGGATCACCGGCAAGCGCTGCATCCCAGCTTTCTTTTACAGAAGTTCTTGCAGCAACTCCGCAAACATTGGTGTGCTTTATAATGGCAAACCAAATTTCGGAGGGTTTAACATCCCCTCCTTTGGAAGGGCTTGGGGAGGCTTCTTTGATGAGTTGCACAGCAGCATCCACATCAACAAGATTATTGTAAGAAAGTTCTTTTCCGTTCAGTTGTGCAAACAGCTCATCAAGATTGCCGAAGAAATGTGCACTCTGATGCGGGTTTTCACCATAACGCATAATTTTTTCTTCTTTGTTGAAAGGTGTTTCAATTGCTGATTGATGGAAGTAGTTAGAGATGGCTGTATCGTAAGCTGTACACACATCAAATGCTTTGATGGCAAACGCACGACGTTGCTCATAACTTGTTTCACCGTTCTGTTCACGAAGAATACCTTCCAATACTGCATATTCTTTCTTTGCAGCTAATACCACAACGTCTTTATGATTTTTTGCACCTGCACGTATCATGGATGGCCCGCCGATATCAATTTTTTCAATAATTGCTTTTTCATCTGTTGTTGAAGCAACCGTTTCTTCAAACGGATAAAGATCAACGATCACCAGGTCCATTTCAGGAATATTGTATTGCTTCATTTCAGCTAAATGCTGTTCATCATCACGCTTACCGAGAATACCACCGAATACTGAAGGATGTAATGTTTTTACACGGCCGCCTAAAATAGAAGGGTAGCTGGTAAGATTTTCAACAGGCACCACAGGAACGCCGAGTTTTTCAATAAACTGTTGTGTACCACCGGTAGAGTAGATGGTTACATTTTGCTCGTGGAGGAGCTTAACCAATGAATCGAGTCCGTCTTTGTAAAAAACTGAAATGAGTGCCGATTGAATTTTCTTCATAACGAGGAGAGAGTTTTTGGGGCCACAGAGGTGGCGTTCTGTTTTAGAAGCCGCAAAGGTAAGCCTCTACAGGTTCATCACAAAAGCGCCCTGCTCACTTGTGCAGAAATAGTGGATGTTCAGCTTTTCGCAGTCGGCTTTCCAGTATTTGAGCTTCCATTGCGGGTTAGAACTATCGAACACTAATAGCTTACAGTTGATCGTTTTTTGCAATTGATTGAGGTAAAGCTTGGGATTGTTGGAAACAATGACCACATCGGCAGTGATTTTTGCAGTAGAATCGTATCGGTATGATTGATTGATGTGTACGATGGTTTTATTGTTGATTCTCCAGACATTGTTTGTATTGATGTTTAGCTGCTCGAAGGTGCGATGAGCAATGCGGGAAGGTTTGAGGTGGAAATTTCGAAGAAAGCCATCTTGCAACAGCACTGAATCCCCGATAAAGTAATATTGTTTGCCCAGTATAAAATCAATTGCTGTGTGTTGCGATAAATTATAAACTACCAGTTTCTGTTGCTTTGAAGTTGAATACTGATAATAGAATTGAACGGCAAAGAAAATTGCGATGAAGAGTAGCGTAAATTTTAATGCTGCTTTTTTCTTTTGAATAAGCCAAACACCCAATGCTGCAATTATTAGATACAACAAAATAGTTTGAATGGGTGAGTGTTGAATACCATCTACTACGGCAAATGTAAAATGATCGACCCACAAGATGAACTTGTTCATAAGCCAAAGCATTTTTGTAATGAACCAGCCGGTTGCATTTGCAAATGCAGTAACTGGTGAAACAGCCATCAGTAGTATCAATGCATATAACACAAGACTTGATAAAGGAACAGCTATTAAATTAGTAATTAAAAATAGTGTGGGTGCCTGGTGAAAATGATACATGCAAAGTGGCAACGTTAATATTTGAGCAGAGAATGTCAGCGCATTTAGTTTCCACAGACCATCTAATAATTTATTTTGAATAGAGAACCAGTGGTAAATAGGTTTCATAAAAAGAACAATACTCAATACGGCTGCGTAGGATAATTGGAAACCTACATCCCATAACAGGAACGGATTGAAGAATAACAATGACACTGCTGAGAAAGCCATGCTGTTGTAAATATTTCCTTTCTTACCGACCACATCACCAAAGGCAATACAGGTGAACATGAGTACGGCTCTTAATACCGAAGCACTTGCACCAGTCAATAAACTGAATAACCACAGCAGCACAATGATCAACACTGCTTTCAGTACTTTCAACCGTTTATTTCTGTTCATGGCTTTCAACAGAAACATCAATAAGCCATAGATCAAACCAAGATGCACACCACTCACATCTATGATATGTACAACACCTGTATTGCTATATGCCTGTACCAGATCTCTGTCGAGATCATCACGGTAGCCGATGAGTAACGCTTCTGCAATACTGCTTTCCATATCGCCTTTTACAAACTTGCGGATTGTTTGTAGAATGTAGCTTCTGAACGCATACGTCTTTTTATAGAAGAACGATGTTTGCTGTTGGGGTAATTTTTTATACTCGTTCGATTTTACAAAGAGTTGATATGTGATACCATTGAACAAAGCATAACGCTTGTAATCGAACCCGCCGGGATTACCTGCATTTTTTATTTCCTGCAAATTGCTGCGTACAAGAATTACATCACCATATTGCAGTGCAGGTGCAATACTGTCTTTTCGAAAATAGATCATTGCTCTTCCTGTTAGCTTTCTTGCTTTTTGCTGATGATAAACAACACTGATCTCACTGAGTGCTTTGTAGGTTTTCTCCCGTTCGCTCAAGGGTTCGAGTAAACGCAGTTGCACGACATCGCCTTCTTTATAAAAATGTCCGGCCCAGTTTGGTTGATGTGGTTTTTGCTGTAGCCATACAAGTGCAATGCCGAGTGAAATAAAAATGATGTTGAAGGAAAGCCCATCTAACCAACTGTTGTAATAACGACTGCGTTCGCCACTGAACTGCAGGTAAAGAAAAAACGGGAGAGCTACTGCTGCTGCGATCAATGCAATTTGCCAATGCAGAGAAAAATACCAGGCTGTTAAAATGCCGGCACTCAACGGAATGATAATGCGTAAGAATGGGATGTTTTTCCAGATTGGGATCATCATCAGCTATTTCGGGCAAAATAGAAATTGGCACAGCGAATGGGCAGGGGGATTTAACCCTTTTTTATTCGCCTAACAGATTTTTCAGGTAGGCTATCTGACCAAGATGATAAATATTATGCTGTATCAACCCATTGAGCAGAAAGCGGAAGTTGTATTCCCGGTAATCGACGATTTCTTTCAAAAATAAATCGTCTTTGGTTTGCAGTTCAGCAACGATCTGTTTGTGAAGTTGCTCAAACTCATTCAATCCTTTTTCCCAGGTATGAATTTTTGGATCGATCATGCGCCAATCCATTTCTTCGGCTGTTTTTAAATCGTAATCCTGTTTGTTTTGCAGACGATGTAACGTAAACTCAGCCCATGTGATCATGTGGTATAATATTTCAATGGCTGCATGTGAGTTCTTTGGATTGATGTACACAACTGCAGGATGGATTTTCCGCAGCATAGGCATTACTGCTTCGCCATACCAGGGCTGACCAATTAGCACACGTTCGAGATTGCTGATGATAGATTGTATTTCTTTGTTGTTCATTCTTCTAAGTTAAGAAGAATAGCCGCTTCCTGCAATGCAGTACAAGAGTGCGACGCAACAGGTGATGCTATGGAATACAACAGTTGGTATCAAAGAAAATATTGAGCCGTTAAGACGGGAAGGCGGTAAGTTTTTCTTTCGGCTTTCCGCCTTCCCGGCAAATAATTGGTCTGACGGCCTAAGGGCCGTACCGACAAAAAAAACTCCGCAAGTGCGGAATTTGAAATTTATTTACTGAGATACATACTTCTGTCTTTATACAACTGGCGGAAGTAAGGATCACGAAGATTTTTAATAAAGCGGATGGCCTCACCCGTACTCTTCATTTCAGGTCCGAGCTCCTTGTTTACGTTCGGGAATTTATTGAAGCTGAACACCGGTTCTTTAATAGCATAACCTGTGAGTTTTTTCTCGTAGGTAAAGTCGGTGAGCTTGTTTACACCCATCATTACTTTGGTAGCAATGTTGAGGTAAGGAATCTGGTAAGCCTTTGCAATGAACGGAGTGGTGCGACTTGCACGTGGGTTGGCTTCAATCACAAACACTTTACCATCTTTGATGGCAAACTGAATGTTGATGAGACCTTGTATTTTCAATGCTTTCGCAATTTTCTTAGCATACTCTTCCATGGTTGTAACCACCAAAGGAGTAAGGTTGAACTCAGGTAACACCGCATGACTATCGCCGCTGTGGATACCTGCCGGTTCAATGTGTTCCATAACACCCATTACATGGAAATTTTCTCCATCAAAGATCGCATCGATCTCTGCTTCCTGGCAACGATCAAGGAAATGATCGATGAGGATCTTATTGTTTGGCAAATGTTTGATAAGACTCAACACCGCACTTTCAAGTTCCGTTTCGTTGATAACGATACGCATCCTTTGTCCGCCCAATACATAGCTGGGACGAACCAGCACCGGGTAACCAACTTCTTTTGCCACTTCAATAGCATCGTCGGTTGTATAAGCGGTGCCATAGCTTGGATATGGAATTTCCAGTTCTTTCAGCAAATCGCTGAAACGGCCACGATCTTCGGCAATATCCATACTGTCGAACGAAGAACCGATGATGCGGATACCTCTTTCGTGGAGACGTTTTGCCAGTTTGAGGGCTGTTTGTCCGCCCAACTGTACAATTACACCGTAAGGTTTTTCCAGCTCGATAATTTCCCAGAGATGTTCCCAATAAACCGGTTCGAAATAGAGCTTATCGGCCATATCGAAGTCGGTACTAACGGTTTCGGGGTTACAGTTCACCATGATCGCCTCATAGCCACATTCTTTAATGGCGAGGAGACCATGCACACAGCAGTAGTCGAACTCGATACCCTGACCAATACGGTTGGGGCCACTGCCGAGAACAATAATTTTTTTACGTTGAGATGGAATGGATTCGTTGTGAAGGATCGTATTTGCCATTGCGGTGCAAATGTACGGTGGTAGGAAAAATTTTGAGGGATTTTTTTCGCCCAAATTTTGCGCAGGATTTGCTAACGGGTATGAGTTTGTTGAGGTTTATTGACTCTTTCTTATCCTGTAAAGGCTTATACCGTTGCTGCTGGCTACTGGTTGTGGTTCAATAAAAGAAGTGAGTTGTGAAAGCAGCGAAATCGTGGCTGGTGTGAGCAGAATATAATCGGGCTTATACTGGGCAATTAGATTGGCCCGGTCTGTTTCATTTGCGTTTATAGAAAAGAAAAGTTGCACCTGTTTTTTGCGTTCATCAGCATCAGATACCCAATAAACAGGATATACTGCTGCCACCACTCTGGCACCCATTGCAGGAACGAACAGGCTTGTTGGCATATCTGTAAGTACTACTGAGGGCTTTTTTTGTAAAACAGGTTCAAGAAAAGATAAGAGTCGGGCTTTAGAAGAATGACCGGCTCTTTGAAACTGATCAGCGTTAGAAGCTATTTGAAACTCAGATGAAAAAAGATGTTTGAAAGTAGTTTTTGTTTGTAGTAAATAAGGGATGGCAAGCAGAAACAGTAAAGCAAACCAGATTGCTTTTTTTTCTTTGATGTTCATTAGGTATTTCACTATAAACAAATGACCGAAGATAAACACGAACGCAATCATACGCCCTATACCATACGACTTAGTGTAATAGCCAATAGCAAAAAGCAGTAGCAAGATGGATATGCTGATGAACCATGGCCATTCTTTTCGTAATGATATGGATGAGTTGAAAAAAATCAGAACAGGTAATAACAATAAAGGGAATAATTGTTTTATTAGGGATTGATAAAGTACAGCACTATCGGCATGAAATTGATTTCCTCCTTCAATATAGTTAAACAGTGCAAAAACAGGGTAATAAGGCCAGAAACCTGCAAGCATTAATGAAAGTATTCCTGCTGCGGGCAATAATAAAGTCTTTTTGATGAGTTGTTGCTTGGTGAATTTGTTTTGGGTTAAAGCAGTATTGTAAACATAAAGCAACAGTGATGCTGCGAAAACAAATGTAAGTGGATGGCAAAGTAATGTAAGCGAAAGAAGAAGGATTAGTACAATAAAAGAAACAGCTTGTTTCCCTGCTGTTGACGTAGTTGTCAGCAGCAGTTTTGTAACACCTGCAGCAAATACAGAACAGCTAAAAGCAAAAGTGGAAGGGTAAGATAAGGTGAGTACTAATGACCGGATATGCAGGAAAGAACTGTAAAGCGGCGCTTGTGGACCCCAGAAAAAAAGGATGAGCAACAGCACCAATAAAAATGCTTTTGAGCGGTTACAATCTTCATCGATAAATAGGGTTACCAGCAGGTAAACGGCCGTAAGGAACAACAGCAGATTAACAATCATGGCAATATTTAATGCTGTACTTACTGCAATACCAGTTGCGGAAACTGTGGCTCCCAGCAAAACCATGTAAGGCGAAAAGAAAGCATGTGGAGCATCAACTTTTAATATCGGATGCGAAGGGCGTAAAAGGTGTAGTGATAATTCTTGTACAACTGCTTTATGTTCCCAGTAATCACCTGTCCATGGAGCTTGTTGGATAAATAATATCTGTAGCAATACTAATAAACAACAACTGATTATTGCGGTAATGAACCATGGATCATAGTTTTGTTTGAGTTTCATGGTAAATTATAGCCGTTGAAGAACAGGTAGCATTTGCTCAATCATTGCAGCTGCAATTTTTTTGTTAAAGGAAGGAGAGTAATGAAGTGCATCTGCAAATGGATAGCCCGTTTCATCTTTCAGCAGGTTGCCGAGAAAGTAAAACTCCGGAATCGTTGCTGATCTTCTTTCCAGTTCAGGATAAATAAGTTGAAACTGGGGTCGATCTTTTTTATCACACACCGGATCTTTTGCTGCAAGGGTGTATTTATAAAAGGGAACCGGTTGTAAAAAGAAACAGGTTTGTACATGGTAGGCTTTTGCCAGGGTACGAATCTGCTCTTGTGTCTTTAGGTAATTATTTGCAAGCTGCTTGCTCATATTAGATATTGAATCCTTAGATGGCAAACGGAAACTATATTGAAAAGAGTATTCTAATTCTTCGGAATGATTAACCGGAGAAGGGGCATTGAAAATAGTTTGGAAATAATGGTTCAGCATTGGGTGTCTGTGTAAAGCCTCGTTGATCGAAAGAAAATCATTTAGTCCATCAAAGAAAACAGCAAGCTTGGGCATTTTATCCTGTTGCAGGAGTTGAAAAAAAAGCATTAATTCCTGGTAGCTGAAATAGGTCGGCACTCCATAATTAACAACACGTATGTTTTTTTGAATGCCCTTTTCTTTGCAATGAGCTGCGAAATAGGATGGAATTGTTTCATTGTCTGCAGCATGCACACCAAATAAGGTGGAACCTCCAAAGAAGTAGATGGTTATAGCAGAATCATTATTGGTTATTGAATATTCCGGGACAGATTTTCTTACAAATTGGGATACATTCACATATTTGCCGGTTATGTTAGATGATTTATACATTACCCATGGTGTATATTCGAACAATAATGCTTGTTTTGTTTCTCTTATAAGTGTCTGTGTCATGTGTGTGTCAGCACCCGGTCTTATAAGTAATTGATGCGAATCAATATTGGAAGTAGTTGGACGTTTTGCAAACTTGTTTTGCATTTTCTTGATGAACGCAACTGTCGCAGACACATTTTTTCCATTTTTCTGGTAATACGCAATACTCGCAATTGATTCAATCAGAAACAATATAATTATTACCAGTAGTAGCAGGTAACTAAATCTTCTGCTGAAAGAAATGGATCTTGTTTTCGTCAACTTATATGCTTTTAGTAATGATTCTTTTACCAGGGGTTTTGCAAATCAACTGCCCGGTATTTTTGGCTTCTGTTTTGAAAATACGAATTAACCTTGTTTTTATCCTGTATTGTTTTTTTAGCGAAGAGCTTACGTAGAAAAGCAACAGGGGTTAAGATGATGAAAAAGATAATAAAAAGCAGGATACGGCTGTTGATATAGCCTAATACCTTCGCCAATATCATCCAGCCTTTATGGATAAGTTCACCAAAAGGTGATATCAAGAAGCCAAGAATTGCAAGGATAATCGGCGCAAGCAACCATTGCTTATTAAATAGAAAATAGAATAAAAAAAAGCCTATAGTTATTACAATGAGCGAAGTATGTTTAGCCTGCCACTTCATTTAAAATAAGGAATAAATAAAGGGTGCAACGGCAGAGCTTCCACCAAAGATGAGTAATACTCCCAGTAATAACATAACAATGATTATGGGGGCAAGCCACCATTTCTTACGCTCTTTTAAAAATGCCCACATATCTTTTAAAAACTCTAACATAGTTATTTTGTTAATAAACCGCCTAGCTTATGTATTAATCTCCGGGCAATAGCCTCGTTCATAGCGGGTGAATAATGAACTCTGTCAATAAATGGTAATGATATCGTCCCATCCAGCATATCTGCAAGATATAAACTGTTGTCCATTTTTTGGTATAACGATTCGATTTCCGGATTCAGGAGTTTATAAACAGGGAATGAATCTTTGTCGCAAATGGGATCTTTTTTTTGATTTGGATAGTTGTAGTACGGAACAGGTTGCCAAACAAAAAGCGAATGAAATCCATAAGATTTTCCAGTTTGCTCAACACTTTTAATCGTTAAAGTATAATTCTTAAAAAGTGTAGATGCAATTTCGTTTATTGATCGTACGCCATTTTGTTGATAATATTTTTCTATTGAGTCTTTTATATTTTTTCCTCTCGCTATCGGGAAATTACCCTTGAAATATTCACGCATATATCCTGTGTACAAAGGCTCACGAAATAATGGAGTTGGTGAAGAAATAACATCATTAAGTCCATCCAAAAAAATAACAATATCTGGTTGGGTTTCATATAAAAGACGATCCTGTAAAAGCTTTAATTCCTGGAAACTGATATAGGCCCTTGTTCCAAAATTGATTACATGAAGCGATTTGGTATGTTTCGTTGTTTGTTGATACAATTGAGCAAATTTTGATGGAATAGTTTCTTCATCTGTTACATTAAATCCCCACATTGTGGAACCGCCAAAGAACCAGATCCGTAAGGTGTCAGTTCCCTTTGAAATAAATTCCGGGATGCTTTTTCTTATATACCCATTCACATTAACATACCTTCCGCTGATAGATTTATTTCTGAACTGTAACCAGGTGTCAAACTCGAAAGCATTCGCCAAACCCATTTCATCAACTACTTGCTTATTCATTTCTTTAGTTGAATCGGGCCTTATCAACTGCTGATTGTTATATTGTTTTTCGTTCTCTTTATTTCCTGAGGTGTAAATAAAGTACCTGCTTTTTAAACTCACAATGAGATCAGTAATTGCAAGCCTGTTATTCCCGTATTTGTAGTGAAAGGCAATGCTTAATATTCCTTCAATACATAAAAGGAAAAGGAATACAAATACAGTATAATATATTGTCTGTTTAGCTATTGAAGTATTAGATTTCATAAACTTAATATCTTTTAATCCGGTTGAAAAACGGTTTTCCAATCATCTTTTTCTTTCCAATCAGGTTGCTCCTGTTTACTGAACAGGTAATTTTCAATTACCAGGTAATCCATTTCCGTTCGCATGAAACATTGATATGCTTCCTGCGGGGTGCACACAACAGGTTCGCCACGTACATTAAAACTCGTGTTGATCAACACCGCACAACCCGTTTGTTGTTTGAAAGCAGTGATCAGATCATGGAATGCCTCATTCGTTTCTTTATGTACCGTTTGCACACGGGCTGAATAGTCAATATGTGTGATGGCAGGTAAAGTGCTTCGTTGAAAGTATAATTTATCGGTTATGCTTAGATGATGATAGTTTTCCGGAACAGGATGCTGCAATGCTTTCTTCACCGGTTGTACCAATAACATGTAAGGTGATGAAGTTTTTAATTCAAAATATTCCTGTACATCTTCTGCAAGTACAGCAGGAGCAAAGGGACGAAAACCTTCTCTGTACTTAATTTTAAGATTTAGTTTTTTCTGCATCTCCGGATTGCGTGGATCGGCAATGATACTGCGGTTGCCCAACGCACGTGGACCAAACTCCATTCTTCCCTGGAACCAACCAATTACATTTCCATCGTTGATGTATGCTGCTATTTTTTGGACTAATTCATTTCTGTTGTTGAATGACGTTGCAATTGCTTTGTATTGTTGAATTGTTGATTCTATTACATCAGCAGAAAAAGACGGCCCGAGATAGGAGCCCTTCATTGCATCCATTGTTGAACTGATGATTCTTTCTTTTTCAAAGTAGATACGATGCGCTGCCAGTGCCGAACCCACTGCACCACCAGCATCGCCGCTGGCAGGTTGAATGAAGATGTTTTCAAACAAGTTGCTGTTCTGCAGTTTACCATTCGCTACACAGTTCAATGCCACACCACCTGATAAACAAATATTGTTTGAACCGGTAATTGCTTTTGCATGTGCAGCCAGTTTCAACACAATTTCTTCTGTTACCTGTTGAATGGCGAGAGCAAGATTGCAATGTTGTTGTGTCAGTTCTTCTTCTTCGCTTCTGCGTTTAAAACCAAACAGTGTTTCAAACTTTTTGTCTTTTACCATGCGCAATCCAACAGAATAATTGAAATACTGCTGGTCTAAATAAATGGAACCATCATCATAAATTCTTACGAGTTTT
The DNA here is from genome assembly GCA_036675885.1 of Lacibacter sp. Classification (GTDB taxonomy): domain Bacteria; phylum Bacteroidota; class Bacteroidia; order Chitinophagales; family Chitinophagaceae; genus Lacibacter. The sequence goes on from JAKFDY010000293.1 coordinate 16,261, forward strand.
TCTTTAATAATTGAAACTAACTGTTTTGTTTGTTCTGCAGTGGGATCGCCGTAAGGAGCCAGCCCCATCAACTTATATTCACCGCTGTTTACTTTAAAACCTAAGTAGTATGTAAAAGCAGAATACAGTAAACCAACAGAGTGGGGGAAGTTGAGCTGCTTGAGTATTTCAATCTCTTTGCCTTTTCCTTTGCAAATAGTAGTTGTAGCCCATTCGCCAACCCCATCAATCGTCAATATAGCTGCTTCTTCAAATGTTGATGGATAAAAAGCAGACGCTGCATGACTGAGATGATGTTCGGGGAACAACAGCTTCAATTTCTTTTTATCGTAGAGTTGAATCTTCTTCAGTTCATCACGGATCATCTTTTTCAGAAACAGTTTTTCATTCAGCCACACCGGCATCGCCATAAGGAAGGATGCAAAACCTTTTGGTGCAAAAGCATAATAGGTTTCAAGCAGGCGCTCAAACTTCAACAGGGGTTTGTCGTAAAACACTACCGCTTCCAGTTGATCGATACTGATACCTGCTTCTGATAAACAATACTCAACAGCTTTTGAAGGGAAACCGGCATCATGTTTTTTTCGGCTGAACCGTTCTTCCTGTGCTGCGGCAATGATCTCTCCATCTTTAATGATGGCTGCAGCAGAATCATGATAAAAAGCCGAAATGCCGAGAATGTACATGGGTGCAAAATAAATGTTTTCTCATTGCAATCCCTACGAAGAAGGGATCTGCTGATTTTGTTAATAGCGCTGAAGAATTTGTTGTAATGCCGGGGCTACTATCTCCGCTACTTTTGCCGCCCCTTGCTTATTAAAATGAATAAAGTCGTAATAGTAAGCAGTATTCTTTGGCATCAGTTTCGCCAAATCAATAACAGTTACCTGTGTATTGAACGATCGAACCACATTGTTGTATTCTTCCAATACCTGTTCCTGCAATAAATTGTTTTTACCGGGGTTGCTTTCGTGAAATTTCAGATCCATACGAATGCCACTTGTGCTATCGGTAAAAGCTCCATACAATGATGGTTGCGTTAACAGGATTGGTTTTATATTATTTGCTTTACAAAGATTGACGATCTCCTGTAACCTTGACTGATAGCCGTTGAGGTAGTTTTTCTGTTTGCTGATTGTTTCCTGAATATAAGCAGTGGAATAGGTTGTATCCTTCAGTTGTTTGAAATCAACTTCCTTATGGATCAATCCTTTTTTATAGGCCATGCGTATTGCATAGAATTGGTAAAATGTAGAACCGATTTCTGTTTTCTGTAATAATGATTTTATAAACTGTTTTGCTGATCCTGTTTGCAGACGATTATCATTCGCTACATCAAAACGCTCAGGCTTTTCTGTTTCCACATCATTCACGCCCGTGAGCAATACCACATACTTCGGCTTTAGTTTAATGATGTATTCCTTCATCAACAACAAATGACC
>JAKFDY010000294.1:0-7173 GCA_036675885.1 Lacibacter sp.
TTTAAGTTGAATCCATACACGGTCAAATTCATTCAACTGTTGTGTATTTCCTTCTGCCTGCACAGGAATATTATTATCTGTTAACGCAGCTGATAACATCATGCTGTCGCCTATCATACCATTGATCTGCAGATTCAATACGCCATTCACCACTGCATCCTGGTTATTACCAAAGGAAATACCCCGGCCAAAACTTCCGTTGTAATTCACATTACCAAAATCGAACATGTTTTTACCAAAGCCTGTGTTTTGATCAATCGTAATTGGTGCAGTGAGAAAATTGTTTTTTACATCTTCAAAATTCATACGCTGCACTTGTGCATTGAGTTTGTAAGGAAACACACGATAAGTAACCATTACCGAATCCATCGTCGGAGGGTTTACCCAAAACAATCTGCCATTTACTTCATCCACATTAAAACTCTCAAATGCAATACCTGGAATAATGACTGATTTTGGAACAATGCTGAGACTGTCGAGCTTAACCGAACTTGTTTTTGTACTGATCTTTTTGCTACGCAGATTCGATAAGGAGTTGGGCTGCTGTGCAAATGACAGCAGGGAGGAAAGCAACAAGGCTATGAAAAAAGCGAGTTTTCTGATAAGTCAGTGGTTTTCAGGATAAGAATGTGTAAAAATAGAATTTATTGTGTGAAGTCAGGTTTTGACACAGAAACTCCTGCATATTATCCTTTCTTACCTGATGTTCCGTTCCAGCCTTGTATCGGGAATAAACCAGATCAATGCCACGGCAATGTAACAGAGATAACCTGGCACAGGATGTATTAACAAACTGCTCAGGATACCTGTGATGTACAACAGAATTGAAATTCGTCCTTTCCAGTCTTTGCCAATTGCTGTTGCAAGCGTTGAATCCTTTCCTTCTACTTTCAGTAATGAACGAAGCAGGAAGGTATAAGAGATAGCAGCCATTAACAAAACAACACCATAGATTGCTACCGGCACAGCTTTCATAAGGTTCGATCCAACCCAGGCTGTAACGAAAGGTACAAGTGAAAGCCAGAATAGCAGCAGCATATTAAACCAGAGTACATTGCCCCTGATCTGCTTCACCGAATGCAGCAGGTGATGATGATTGTTCCAATAAATACCAACATAAATAAAGCTAAGGATATAGCTGCCGAATTTGGGCAGTAACGGTTGTAACGCAGCAAGTGTTTCTCCTTCCGGTTCTTTTAATTCCAACACCATAATCGTGATGATAATGGCTAATACCCCATCACTAAAAGCTTCAAGTCTGCCCTTGGTCATAAGTTATATGTTTGATTCTTTTCGGTTCTTGTTTTTCTGCGTTGTAAGTTACTATAAATAAAAAGCCTCCCAGGCGGGAGGCTTCACTATGCATTTGATTTTATTATTTTGTTGCTGTTAAACTTGCCACTGCATATTCTGCATTCAAACGTGCAATATTGGTGAGTGAAATTTCTTTCGGACAAACAGCTTCACAAGCGCCTGTGTTTGTACATGCACCAAAGCCTTCTTTATCCATTTGTGCCACCATGTTAAGTACCCTTGTTTTCTTTTCAGGTTCACCTTGCGGCAATTGGTTGAGGTGAGCCACTTTTGCACTCACAAACAACATAGCCGAAGAATTTTTACAAGCTGCCACGCAAGCACCACAACCAATACATGCTGCTGCTGCAAAGGCTGCATCAGCTTTTGCTTTATCGATAGGTAATGCATTTGCATCAACTGCATTACCTGTGTTTACACTAATATAACCACCAGCCTGGATCACACGATCAAATGCCGTACGATCTACCATCAGATCTTTGATCACAGGGAAAGCATTTGCTCTCCAGGGTTCAACCACAATGGTATCACCTTCGTTGAACGCACGCATGTGTAACTGACAGGTTGTGTTTGCTTCCCAAGGACCGTGTGGACGGCCATTGATGTACATACTGCACATACCACAAATACCTTCACGGCAATCGTGATCGAAAGCAATCGGGTCTTTCCCTTCGCCAATCAACTCTTCGTTCAACACATCAAACATTTCCAGGAAACTCATTTCCTGAGAGATGTTCTTTGCATCGTAAGTTTCAAGCGAACCCTTATCGTTGCTGTTCTTCTGGCGCCAAACTTTCAGCTTTACATTGATATTTTTATGTTCCATAGCTATGAATGTGTCAATTTGAGAATTTGAAAATTTGAAAATGCAAAAAGCACACTCCAAATAAATCCTGAAATCCTTCCTTTAGATGAGGCAATGATCTTCGATAAAATTCTGATTATCTCATCCAGATCTTCTTTCAGTTTTGGTGTGTATTTGTAACTCTCACTTCGTTCGCAAAGAATCAACCAATATAATGTTTCACTGGCTTCTTTGGCAGCAATTTTCATTTTGTGAATGAAATCCGCTTTGCTTTCTGCATTCTGTGCCTCAAACACGTTGGCACCAATGCTGGTTGCTGAACGAAGTAATTGTCTTGCAATTACATATTTCCTGTCTTGTTCAAGAGCTTCGCAATATGCTATGACCGAAACTGAAAAATCAATTGTCTTGGTCACTATCACATTGTCTTTATCGTTTCTCATAATTTGAAAGTTGAATGTTAGCAATTTGATTTCATTTTCAAATTACCACATTTTCAAATTTTCAAATTATTTGTAACTTCTCTGACTTGGTTTCACCACTTCATAATTCAACTCTTCTTTGTGCAGTTGCCATTCATGATCACCTTTCATTTCCCATGCAGCTACATACATAAACTTGTCATCGTGACGCATTGCTTCACCTTCTTCCGTTTGAGATTCTTCACGGAAGTGACCACCACAACTTTCCTCACGGTTCAATGCATCGATACACATCAGTTCACCCAGTTCAATAAAGTCGGCTACACGGTTGGCTTTATCAAGTTCAGGATTCATTTCGTTAATTTCACCCGGAATACGTACGTCGCTCCAGAACTCATTCTTCAACTGCTGAATTTCTTTAATGGCTTGTTTCAATCCTTCAGCATTACGGGCCATACCACATTTGTCCCACATGATCTTACCCAAACGTTTGTGGAAACTCTCAACGGTTTTTGTACCCTTGATGTTCATGAGCATATGAATGCGGTCACGCACTTTGCTTTCTGTTTCAGCAAATGCTGGATGATCCGTTGGAATTGCTTTTGTGCGAATTTCATCGGCGAGATAGTTACCAATTGTGTAAGGAATAACGAAGTATCCATCAGCTAAACCCTGCATCAACGCACTTGCACCCAAACGGTTTGCACCGTGGTCGCTGAAGTTTGCTTCACCTAAAGAATATAAGCCGGGAATATTCGTCATCAGTTCATAATCAACCCACAAACCACCCATTGTATAGTGTACCGCAGGGTAAATACGCATCGGTACTTCGTATGGATTTTCGCCGGTGATCTTTGCATACATATCAAAGAGGTTACCATACTTCTCCTTCACTACATCCTTACCCATCTGCGTAATGGTTTCTGCATCGGCATTAATACCACGCTTACCTGCTTCAATTTTTCCATAACGTTGAATGGCCGCAGCAAAGTCGAGATAAACCGCCTGTTTACTTGTACCAACACCGTAACCGGCATCACAACGTTCTTTGGCTGCACGGCTTGCTACGTCACGGGGAACGAGGTTACCAAATGCAGGATATCTTCTCTCTAAATAATAATCTCTTTCTTCTTCAGGAATATCGATAGATTTTCTTGTATCACCTTGTTTCTTTGGAACCCAGATACGGCCATCGTTACGAAGTGATTCACTCATCAAGGTGAGCTTACTTTGATGATCACCACTTACAGGAATACATGTTGGATGAATTTGTGTAAAGCAAGGGTTGGCAAACATGGCTCCTTTCTTATGCGCTTTCCATGCAGCAGTAACGTTACTGCCCATAGCGTTTGTAGAAAGATAAAATACGTTACCATAACCACCGCTGCATAACAGCACTGCATGACCGAAATGACGTTCCAGTTCACCGGTAATTAAGTTACGTGCAATGATACCACGAGCCTTGCCATCGATCATTACAATATCCAGCATTTCATGACGTGAATACTGTGTTACATTACCCAATGCTATCTGGCGCTCCAAAGCCTGGTAAGCACCTATTAATAACTGCTGACCTGTTTGACCTGCAGCATAAAATGTACGTTGTACCTGTGTACCACCAAAAGAACGGTTGCTCAGCAAACCACCATACTCACGTGCAAAAGGAACACCTTGTGCCACACATTGGTCAATGATGTTTGCGCTCACTTCTGCTAAACGATGAACGTTTCCCTCACGTGCACGATAGTCGCCACCTTTAATGGTATCGTAAAACAAACGATAAGTACTATCACCATCGTTCTGATAGTTTTTTGCAGCATTGATACCACCTTGCGCAGCAATTGAGTGTGCACGACGTGGACTATCCTGGAAACAAAATGTTTTCACTTTATAACCAAGTTCACCTAAAGCCGCAGCTGCAGATGCACCGGCCAAACCTGTACCAATCACAATCACTTCAAGACTGCGTTTGTTGGCAGGGTTCACCAGTTTACAGGTGTTTTTATAATTTACCCATTTAGTATCTAACGGACCGGCAGGAATTTTTGAATTGAGCATATCGTATCAAATTCGGTTATCGTACAATTTATAAGGTATTTTTTGTGTAGTCAGCTCTTGAGTTATCTGTTCGGCTTTTGTTGCGTCGCACACTTGAACAGTGTTGCAGCAATCAACAGGTTTATTCAATCCATTTCAGGTGAACAGCAATTGGCATCAACGCAAACAATAAGCTAACGATCACAGAAAAACCAATACCAAGTGTGTTTAATAATAAGAGGTAACGGTTATTGCTTACGCCCACAGTGCGGAAAGCGCTTTGGAAACCATGCATTAAATGCCAGAACAAAGAGAAGCAACCTAAAAGATATACGATTACTACCCACAGTTCGCTGAATGTTACTTTCATTAAGCCAAACATATCATGCATGTCTTTACCATAGTAGTTAACAGGCATATCTAAACCTGCATGTGTAAAACGGGCAGGAATCCAGAAATGGCTAAAGTGAAGTACGAGGAATAACAGAATGAGTGTACCCAGCAATCCCATGCTGCGGCTATACCATTTGCTTCCATCATTACCCATTGGCTTATCATAACCAACAGATCGTTTTTGTTTGTTTTGCACCATCAACATATAACCCTGTATAATGTGCAACACAATACCGGCCATTAGGCCAACTTCAAGAATACGGATGAGAACAGTTGATCCCATGAAATGAGCTGCTTTATTAAACATCTCACCATTATCATCGGGATTAAACAAGTCTGCAAAAATGCAGGCATTGATACTAACGTGTATTATTAAAAATGTAATGAGAAATAAGCCTGTAAGGCCCATCACTAATTTCTTACCAATAGAAGAAGTAAACATCTGCTGAAACGTCATAACAAAATAGTTTTGGAAAGCCGTTGCAAATTTAGGGGAGGAACAGGTTCAAAATACAGGTATTATGAATTATGTAATAAAAAATGCCCCTTTTCCCGGGGCATTTATAAATATGATTGTTTATTCTAATGATTAAAATTTAATACCAATTGTTAGTCCTGCACGTATACCAGCCCATGGGCCATCAATTATTACTTTTACATTATTGGCACTTACTGCAGGAGTTATTTTCATAAAAGAAATTTCAGACGCTATCGCTTCTATTTCTGCTTCTATACCGTTTTGCTCATTCTGGGTTAAATTCTCAGATGGAGTGCCATTCAACGTTCCGTTGCTTTTACCATAATGAGCACCAACAATCCACCAATCGAGTGTGACTGTTTTACCTAAAAACCATTGCGCACCAATCATTACACCTCCACTATGAGTTGTAATATCTCCTTTTAACTTGATCGTTTTTTCTGTTCCTCCATCGCCATTATAAGTTATCGGTAATTCATCGGAATTGAATTTTGCAAAACGGTAATAAGGCGCAATGTAAAATCCACGGCCATATCCCTTCTTGTTCAGGTAAAAACGCACTTCAGGAGTAATTGCAAAGTTGCCCACTTTCAGTGCACGGATGTTTGATTCAAGATCCGGATCATTATCAGCGAGCTGGTTAACAAAAACATCCTTGAAGGGCAAAGATCCTGCTGGCATGCTTCGTATACCAACAGCTACTGAGATTTTCTTTGTCAAAATGCGTTCGTACTGAAATGAATAGTTTTTTAGAGCTAGTGCCATCAGGTTCACTTTTACAATATTCATTTTGTGGTTGTCCCCTGTTTCAGCAGATGTTTTTTTGATGACAGGTGCACTGCCTCCGGATTGTTCATCGAGTGTTGACTGCGCAACTAATGAAGTAATGCTCAGGGCACAAATAAGCAGTGTGGTTAAGATCTTTTTTTTATACATACAATTTGGTTTGGAAAATAAAAGCGAATTACACACAGCAAATCTTACTTAAAAAAATAACAAATACTATACCTCCTAAACGGTATTTTGCCCGTAGCGCTAAACCAATAACCGCTGGTTAAGTTCTCCATCAATTTTTTTATAAAGGTGGTAAGGTTTATAAATACGCCAGTTATCGAGTTCCATCAGTTCAAGGTAACGGTTGAGTTTTAGTTTTTTGAAATCGTACTGTGTTTGTGGCGGCATGTTGAGAATAATGGTCCAGCCGTTTTCATCAGCACAGTTTTCGTACCACTCTTCGTAATAATCTTTTTCGCTGCTGTGGAAGTTGAGCACATTTTCAGCTACAATGATAAATTTATAAATACCTTCCGCCATCAGCTTATCAATCACCTCACGCTTCAGTTCCATTACATCATTTTCAATAGCATCGTTCCATTCACCCAGCATTTCTATAATGGCATATTGCTCGGCATAATCGGCCATTAGTATTTTTAGGTATAACGTGCGGCTGCCAAATTCATCCCATTGCGGATGTATATAATAATTGTAAACGGTTTGAGAGTACTCAAACTCGGAGTATTGACGGCCATAGAAAGGAGAACGTTCGTCTTCTTCGCTCACATAAATGTGCCGCCAGTTGTAAAAAGGTTCAATATCATGCATACTTCACATTTCTATCTTTCAACAGATAGTTCCTGCAAATTTCATAATTGAACCGACAAATAAAAATAAAAATCAATTTTCGCTGCTGTCGTCAAAATAACTCACCATTTGCAACACTGTGC
>JAKFDY010000295.1:0-17693 GCA_036675885.1 Lacibacter sp.
GGCATATGTCATGTGCGGTGGTGATTTAAGTGAACCAACTTTGGTTACTGAACAATACTTACTCGACTTGGAACGGGAAGCTTTCTTATCGCTTTGCGGTGAAAAGAAGTCGTTGGAGAGAATACAGAGTGTGTTGAAAGGTGGCAAGCCGGTGAGGAATTAATGAAAGGAGTACGCCCCGTACAGGGCGTGCTCCTTTAGATTTAATCACAACTGTATGTAAACCGCCAATAAGAAGCTCCGTTTAATTCTACATTGTTTATATAGTCTTTACTGTTAAATTGATATGACATATTGTTATTAGAAAGGCCGGTCACAGAATTGATTTTTGAAATGAGATGTTGAGAAGAGACCTGAATGATGTCAAAAGGGAATTGAAATTGTGTAGAAGATCCAGGCGCTAAATCCTGAATAATCAATCGTAATGTACCGTTTGTAATTTTATTGAATTTTGTTGTGTCATAGGATATTTCGATGCTGTCAACCAATTGATTGTCGTAGTATCTTGAAATTGTTGCAATGTTATTATTGATCCATGTTAGTAGATTTCTACCCTTCAGGTTATTGTATCGGTCAAAAAATCGCTTTTCAACAAGCTGATTATTGATGTAAATATTTTCGCATCTGTTTATACTTTTCTGATACCCTTCCTCAGCAATGAAAACGGTATCTAACTGCTCAATAACCTGTCCTTCATTGTTTGTGATATATTCTTCCGATGCAACAAGCTCATTTGTTAGTTTCAAGTACTTCTCCTTTCTCTTCAGGTGTTGAAAGGTGTTGTATTGATACTTAAATACATACTTAGAAGAGGTTAGATTTATTATGTTTCCATTTTCGTAGTCGACCGAATAATTATTTGGAAGATAGCCTGGCAACATGCCATATGAAATGTTTGTCAAAATACAGGAATCAGCGTCCGGCTTTGCATTATCAGTTGAAGGCTTGCGGCAAGATTGGGGAAAAAGTGACAATAAAAGTAAACTAGAGAAGAAGATGATCGTGAGTTTCATAATTTTAAAAGGTTAGGTTCTCATTAATAAAATTATGAAAATTTGACAATTCATTTATTGAATTTTTCAGTTGAGCAGGTAAACTTCACATAGCAAATGGCCTGCCTGCCGGTAGGCAAGGTCTGACGGGGCGTGTTTCTTTCTTCATCAACTTCCATAATTTTACCAGATGCAATACAAATTCGCTGTTTTTATTTTTAATGAAGTTGAGGTACTGGATTTTGCAGGGCCATTTGACGTATTTACAGTTGGCAAACTGCTTGGCAAAGAAGTGGCAGACGAAACAGCGAAGTATATGCAGTATGATTACTGGAAATCATAAGCTATAATTAATTACTGGTTATTACTTATTTGATATTGTCAATTTTTGTAGTTTCATTTTTAGCATTCACCTATGGCACTTGCTCAACTTATACAATCCTCCAATCGACTCATCATTCATTCGCATTTCTATATTTATGGAGATGCGGCAACAGAAATGTTGGCGAAGCAGATTAGTAATGATATTTCGCAACACTGGAACGAGCCGCAGGTAACTATTCTTTGCAAACACGACAGGTATAAAGTGATCTTCGATATTAAGGGAGTGTATGAACCGCAACTGAAACCGGAAGATGTTTGGTACAATACCGATCCGAAATTATTTTTCTTCCGTATCGAAGAATACTCACCACTGGATATTTCGTTTGTAGATGGAGTTGGCAGCAACACAGGTTATTTCAAATTGTCAAATCTTTTGCAAACATCTACAACTGCTGCTCACGAATACGGGCACATGATCGGTTTGTTTCATCCCAAAGAACTGGATGTTCGTGGACATATTGCTCCCGGCATTATGTATCCACGTGGTACCTTATGCGATCCACATTTTCAATATGATCCTTCAGCAACGCCGGGACAAAAAGGCGGAACGTTGGATCCGAAGCATCGGAAAGTATTGGCAGAAGATATTCAACAACTCAAACTCCACAAACTGGATTATGATGAAGCTGGGTTTGCCGTTCTTGGAGATTTTACAAGTATTTATCACGCACATTACCTGCCAAAAGAATAAACAATTACATTTAGCTTTCATTTATCATCACAAACAAATCTATGAGCGTATTACAGGTTCAGGATCTCAAAAAATCTTACGGAAAAATCCAGGCATTAAAAGGTGTTTCATTCGAAATACCGCAAGGTGCTGTGTTTGGCATACTCGGTCCAAACGGAAGTGGCAAAACAACCATGCTTAGTATTATACTTGATGTGTTGAATGCCGATAGTGGTTCATATTCCTGGTTTGGACAACCTGCCTCACCGGATCTGCGTAAGCACATTGGTTCTTTACTGGAAACGCCAAATTTTTATCATTACTTATCGGCAGTTAATAATTTAAAGATCACCAACAGCATTAGCGGTCGTGGCGATGCAGCAGCAATTGATGCTGTGTTGCAGAAAGTAAAATTGTATGAACGACGTAACAGTAAGTTCAGCAGTTACAGTTTGGGTATGAAACAACGGTTAGCCATAGCCGCAGCGTTATTAGGCGATCCGAAAATATTGGTGCTTGATGAACCAACTAATGGATTGGATCCTGTTGGTATCATGGAAATTCGTGAGCTGATCATTGAACTCAGCAAAAAAGGTCATACGATCATTATGGCCAGTCACCTGCTTGATGAAGTAGAAAAAGTTTGTACACATGTTGCCATTTTAAAAACAGGCACATTGATAACTTCAGGTTCGGTAGAAGATGTATTGATCGATGAAGATGTGGTGGAATTAGGTGCAGCGGATATGGAGCAATTAAAAACAGTACTCAGCAATTATCCCGGTAAAACGGCAATTACGGTGAATACACATACAATGCAATTACATTTCCCTAAAGGAACAGCCAGTGCAGAAGAGGTGAATCGATATTGCTTCAATCATGGTATTGCATTGCATTACATCTCCATTAAGAAAAAACGATTGGAGGAAAGATTCTTTGAACTTACCAACAATTAACCTTACCCATCAATTATTATATCTATGCTTAATTTATTGCGAACTGAGTGGCTTAAACTAAAGAACTATCCTGGCTTTTGGGGATTAATGGGAATTACCGTTCTATCGTATCCAGGCATCAACGGCATGTTTCATTTTGTCTACAAAGATCAAACGGCTGATGCTAAACAGGCCGCACAGATGTTGAAAATGCTGATGGGTAATCCTTTCGCATTTCCTGAGGTGTTTAGAACTGCAGCCTTTTTATCTTCTTGTTTTGTTACGATCCCTGCACTTCTGGTGATAATGCTTATTACCAATGAATACACCTATAAAACAAACCGTCAGAATGTGATTGATGGCTGGAGCAGAAATGAATTTCTTCTAGCGAAGTTTCTTAACGTAATTATTATTTCTCTGATAGTAATAGCGCTTTACACAATCGTTACACTCACAATTGGATTTATTAATACAGATGCTGATGTAAAAGACAAGTTTCAATTAGGATATTATATTGTATTGTTTGCATTGCAAACATTTGCTCAATTATCATTTGCATTTTTATTGGGCCTCGTTATAAAAAGAGCATTCATTGCCTTGGGTGTATTTATCTTTTATAAAATTCCTGCTGAAAATATTTCAGCTGAGTTACTGAATAAATATGTACATGCCGATACCGGTCGGTTTTTGCCCACGGAATCATCTGATCTGTTAACGCCGGTTCCTGCTTTTCTGGGCAGACTTGATCCGAAAGTATATGATCATGCGCTTAGTCTTATCAATCAACAGGTGTTTATTACCATCGGATACTTGTTAATTTTTTGGGGGTTGGTTTTCTGGATCTATAAAAAGCGTGACCTTTAATAAAGATGAAAAAAATCACAACCATACTTGTCGTAATGTTGATCTGTGCAGCATCTCTTTCGGCGCAGAATATAAGTACCGTTATTAAAACGGAAGCGTTGAAAATGGCGAAGGCGCTTTCTGCCATGGATATACAAACCTATGCTACGTTCATGTATCCCACACTGGTAAGTGATAAAGCTTCAAAGGAAAAAATAAAGCAGGGCATGGATTCGGTGAATAAATACCGGGAACAATTTGGTCTTAAAGTAAAACAGATATTGATCGGTAATCCATCTGCTGTGCAAACACACAAAGGCATTATGCAATGTACATTGCCACAAACAACAACCGTTGAAGCATTGATGGGAACCGTAAGCCTTGAAACAACATTGATCTGTTTATCAAACAACGGAACCAAATGGTACTTTGTTGATGCAATGCTTTACAGGCAAAAAGAATCAAAAGAAAAATTACCTGAGCTGAGTCCCGCTCTTGTTATTCCACCCATGAAGCCGCCGGTGATTACAGGTGCAGACGGTAAGAAAATAAATTAAGCAATCAATTCATTCAATGCTGCATCAAGTGAGGGATACAGGAATTGAAAACCACTGTTCCTGATTTTTGCTGCACTCACTGTTGCGCTTTTCAATACTTCAATACTCATTTCGCCAAGTACTGCTTTCAAGGCAATAGAAGGAACGGGTATTGTAATAAATGCACGGCCTTTCATTTTTGTTGCAAGCGCCAGTGTAAGATCTTTATTTGAAACAGGATTTGGAGACACTGCATTAAATACTCCGTTCAATTGATCATTCTCCAATGCAAATTCATACATGCGCACAAGATCATTGATGTGTATCCAGCTCACAATTTGTTTGCCACTACCGAGTACTGCCGCTAAACCAAAGCGAAGTGGTTTCTTAAATTCAACTAATGCGCCACCATCATTACTCAACACAATTCCTGTGCGGAGTTTTACCAGGCGTTTGCCAAGTTTTGTAACGGGTTCAATGCTTTGTTCCCATTCTTCACAGGTAATGCCAAGGAAATCCTGGTAAGCAGGATCGGTTTCAACAAAAGCATTCTTTTTATCAGGCCCATACCAGCCAATACCCGATGCACTTACCACGGTCTTTACTTTATTGGGTATTTCAGTCAAGGCTTTCACCAGTAATGCACTGCCAACTACCCGACTATTCCTGATCTCTTCTTTTCGTTTATTTGTCCAGCGTTTATCAGCCACAGCTGCACCTGCCAGGTGAATAATGTAATCTGTTTCTGCAATGGCTTTTTCATCAATGGTTCCGTTTTCGGGGTTCCATTGCCGATAGGTGACAGACGGCTGGTTACTGTTTTTTGCGGAGCGGCTAAGGACAATAATGGCATGACCTTTGGCCGATAAATAGTGCGTGAGTGCCTTTCCTATTAAACCTGTTCCGCCCGTTATACAAATTGTTGCCATGAAATGTGCATGAAGATTATTGAGCTAATTTACACGAATAGCAATGATAATTTTCATGCACATATTATGTGGCCAAAATCAAGCTAAAATGAGCATGAAAAGTTTGCTGTTTTTTGTTAATCGTATGTAATTTAATTTTTAACGGCATCTTTATACGAAATGTTCGCTTTCAACGTAATTTTAAATAGTAATCAATGACAGATATGAAGCTCCTGAAAACGATAGTACCAGCCATAATACTTTTATTTGCTGTTTTTTCTGCAAAGGCACAACGTATCTACTACTCAGAGCCTGATCGTGATGATCTGCGTCAGCTCAAGTTTGAAGTTATGGGTAAATATGGCAGTAATTATCTCGTGTATAAAAACATCCGGAGCCGCCACTTTATTACGGTGTATGATGCGGAAATGAAACAGAAGGATAAAGTTGAGCTTGATTTTATTCCAGACAGGGCTATTAATGTTGATGTTTTTTCGAACCCGGAACATTCAATGGTCATCTATCAATACCAAAAGAAAAATATCGTTTACTGCATGGGTGTGATGATTGATGGAAGCGGCAAAAAAATTGGTGAACCACTTGAACTGGATACAACGCAGCTAAGCATTTTCAGCGATAATAAAATCTACAGTACCATCATGAGCGATGATAAGCAAAAACTCATGGTGTTTAAAATGAAGAACAGACAACGGGATGATTTCAGTATTCAAACAGTTTTGCTTAGTCATAACCTGATGCCGTTGCGTAAATCATCTTTCAACTATCACCTTGAAAATTCAAGAGAAGCCATTGCAGATTTTTATCTTGATAACGAGGGTAATTTTTTATTCAGCCATGTAACCCGCCCTGCAACGAGAGATTATATCAATGAAGCAAAGCTGGTGGTATTACCCGTGTATGCTGATTCAATCAAGTCATTTAAACTTAAGCTGGATAAAGTATTGCTGGATGAGTTAAGAATTAAAGTTGATAACCTGAATGGCCGTTATATTCTCACATCTCTTTATTCAAAATCGAAACGTGGCAATATTGATGGTTTATTCACTGCTATTATCAATAAAGATCTTTCAGGAACTGGCATTGAAAAAACAATTGAGTTTAATGATGAGTTCCGTGCATTGGCAAAAGGTGATAATTCAGCAAAACTGGCCTTTAACGATTATTTCCTTAAACATCTTGTTGTGAAGAAAGACGGCGGTTTACTTATCACGGGTGAAAATACTTATGGTAATTCAAGAGGTGGCGGGTTTAACCGTTGGGATAATCCATGGATGTGGGGCAACAGTTTTTATCCCGGCAATTATTGGGGCTGGAACCCTTACAATAATTGGGGCTGGGGTGGTTATGGCGGATGGAATTCGCCTTATGGTTGGAATAGCAGCCAGCAAACAAGATATTATGCTGATAACATCATGGTGATTTCTCTTGATAAGGATGCCAATATGCAATGGAACAATGTGATTGCAAAAACGCAGTTTGATGATAATACAGATAATATGATCAGCTACCAGGTGATGAATAGCGGTGCTGAGTTGTTGTTCCTGTATAATGAGTGGAGCCGACGTTCGCCGATGCTTAATGCACAATCACTCGATCCTAACGGAAGAGTAAACAAAGAACCGCCATTAAAAAGTCTTGATAAAGGATATGAATTTATGATCCGCTTTGGCAAACAGGTGAGTGCAAGGGAAATGATCGTTCCTTGCTTGTACCGTAACTCATTCAGCTTTGCACGTATCGAATTTTAACCGTTGATCTTTCTAAAAAGAGTACCGTAAGCAACTGCTTGCGGTATTTTTTTTGGTGAAGTGAATTTCTTTCGGAATGTTTGTGCCGCAAATCAATTAGCACTGTGATCCGTTTTTTCTCCGGCAATAATCCGCTGAATGTTATTATTCTGTTTTTCTTAGGGCTTCTTATTAAGTTGCCTTACTTCATTACGCCGGTTATTCCAAAGCCGGAAGTAACAGATGGTTTTCTCTATATTGAATTGCTGAAAACATTGCAGCAAAGCGGTGCAGTTTTTCCAGTGCTTTACAGCATCATTGCATTTGTGCTGTTGTTTACACAGGCAATTACGTTCAACGGTTTGGTGAACGATCAGAAACTTTTTGCGACACCCAATTACCTGCTGGCGTTATCATATCTCGTAATTACAAGTGTAGTACCTGAGTGGAATGTATTATCGCCGGCCCTCATCATCAATACCATACTTGTGTGGGCATGGCCACGCATGGTAGGGTTGTATAATCATCCAAAACCAAAAACAGTATTGTTCAACATTGGTTTTGGCTTTGGCCTTTGTTCGTTCTTTTATTTTCCTTCAGCCTATTTGTTGTTGTTGCTTATTGTGGCGCTCATTCTTTTCCGCCCGTTTTATTTAACCGAATGGCTGATTGCCATTCTCGGTATTCTTACCCCATTTTATTTTTTACTCGTTTACTTTTTTGTGTGGGATAAATGGGCCATGGTGAAAGGGGTAGTGCCTGCCCAGTACCTGCGATTGCCCGATGTATCGTTTAACTGGGAGTTTTGGGTGAAGTTTTCTCTCGTGGTATTTCCATTGATCGTGGGTTTGTTGATGAGCCGCACTTATTCCACCCGCCTGTTGGTGCAAACCCGCAAAAGCTGGAATTTCATGATCTTTTACCTCATTATTTCCCTGTTCATCCCGTTTGTGAACAGTTTCCAAGGGCTTACTCATTGGGTGCTGGCGGTAGTGCCCATCAGCCTTTTTCATGCAGCTTTTTATTTTTATCCTAAAAAGAAAACCTTTCCGGAACTTATTTTCTGGCTTAGTCTCATCTGGATCATAGCAAATTATGCGATCCTGAACAGCTAATCGGCCTCAATCCTTACCTTTGCGTTTTCCTATTTAATATGAAATTTGGTATAGTTGTATTCCCCGGCAGTAATTGCGACAGAGACATGCAGGACTCCCTGCAAAATGATATGAACCAGGAAGTGGTGATGCTCTGGCATAAAGACAAAGACCTCAGTATGTTTTCAACCGACGACTGTATTGTATTACCCGGCGGATTTTCCTACGGCGATTACCTGCGTTGCGGTGCCATTGCCCGTTTCAGCCCCATGATGGAAAGTGTGATTGCTTTTGCAAACAAAGGCGGTAAGGTGCTGGGCGTGTGTAATGGTTTCCAGATCTTGTGCGAAAGCCACCTGCTCCCCGGAGCTTTGTTGCGCAATGCCAATCAGAAATTCATTTGTAAGAATATTTACCTCGATGGTGTAGGCGGTACAGCCCTCAAAATCCCGATTGCTCATGGCGAGGGACGCTATTTTGCTGATGAAAAAACGCTGGATAGCCTTGAAGCCAACGGCCAGGTGATCTATCGCTACTGCGATGAGAACGGACTTATTACGGCTGAAGCCAACCCGAACGGAGCTATTCGTAATATTGCCGGTATTTCTAATAAAGAAGGGAATGTGTTTGGTATGATGCCACATCCTGAGCGTGCAACAAGCACTATTTTGGGCAATACCGATGGGCGCAAAATTCTCAATACTTTGTTAATCAATGCTGCTGTTGCAATCTGATGGAACGGTTGAATCGTAAATGATTTGATAAAGTTTTTATTTGTGACAAAGCTGACACTTCTGTAAACGATTTGGAGGCATCTTTGTAATAGAATCAGAAAGTACAAATCCATGGAAAAATTTATTACAACTATTGGTTTATTATTTATTTCAGTTGCTCTGTTTGCACAAAGCGGCAGCAAGGTGAAATGGGATTATACGGTAAAAAAACTTGCCGATAAGAAATACGAGGTGCGTATGGTAGCTAATATTCAGCCCGGCTGGCATTTATACAGCCAAACACAAAGCGCTGATGCTATTGCTTTGCCAACCACCATTACATTCGCTAAAAACCCACTCCTGGTGGTAAGCGGTAAACCGAAGGAAATTGGTAAAATAACCGATGCATTCGATAAAGCCACACAATCACGTTCACGCTTTTATTCCAATAAAGTAGAATTTGTTCAGGTTGTTACAGTGAAATCAAATGTAAAAACTTCGCTTACAGGTGATGTTGAGTTTATGGTGTGTGATGATAAGCAATGCCTGCCTCCCGATAAATCAAAATTCAGCGTTAAATTAGAAGGATAAAAAAATTGATCCCGTCTTTTAAAGACGGGATTTTTTAAATTCGGGTTATCATGAGTTTATTTCTACGTGCTGCTTTTCTTTCAATTATTTGTTTATTGGTTGGTCATGCTTCAATTGCACAGGACTCAAGCTTTGTGCAATGGGAAGTAAGCAGTAAAAAACTAAGCGGTACTGAATATGAATTAGTGTTCAAGGGTAAAGTAAAGTCCGGTAATTTTTTATACCTGTTTACAAAAGATGCTGAAGGACTCGATTCAATTACCGTAAAGTTTACTGATAGTGCCATATTGAATAATGGTTCCATGCAATTACTACATGGCAGCAGTTCTTATGCTGATCCTGTTTTTGATAACAGGAATGTGCTCATCGCAAAACAGGAAGTAACACTTTTACAAAAAATAAAAATTGATGGCGTAGTTCCTGCGCAGTTAAAAGGAACACTGGTTTATGCAACAGGTGCTACAGAAGAATTTTTACCAGCACAGGAATTTGTTTTTGATGTAAAGCTGCAAGGTGGTGTAGCGCAAACAGCACGCATCAAGATCAACTCCATTGATTTGAACAATACTGCCAGTGATTGTGGCGATGAAGGAACAGAAGGGAAAAGTTTGTGGGGTATTTTTCTTTTGGGGTTAGTGGGAGGTTTTATTGCATTGCTTACACCTTGCGTGTTTCCGTTAATTCCATTAACTGTTTCGTTCTTTACAAAACGTAGCGGAAGCAGGGCAAAAGGTATTCGTAATGCATTGCTGTACGGCTTCTTTATTTTTATCATTTACATTTTATTAAGTCTGCCGTTTCATTTGCTCGATCAAACAGATCCGGAGATACTCAATAATATTTCAACCAACGTTTGGCTTAACATTATCTTCTTCGTCATTTTCGTGGTGTTTGCCATTTCGTTCTTTGGTTATTTTGAAATTACACTCCCCGGCAATTTTGCTAACAGAGCCGATTCAAAAGCAAGCGTTGGAAGTACGCTGGGTATTTTCTTTATGGCATTAACGCTGGCTATTGTTTCGTTTTCCTGTACAGGTCCAATACTTGGATCGTTATTAGCGGGTGCCTTAACAAAAGATGGGGGCGCCATTCAATTAAGTTTTGGAATGGGTGGATTTGGATTAGGACTGGCTTTGCCCTTTGCTTTGTTTGCGATGTTCCCAAACTGGTTACAATCATTGCCAAAGAGCGGTGGTTGGTTAAATACGGTGAAGGTTGTGTTGGGCTTTTTAGAACTGGCCATGGCGGTGAAATTTCTGAGCAATGCCGACCTGGTAAAACAATGGCATCTGTTACCACGTGAAGTGTTTATTGGCATATGGGTAGTTATTGGAATTTTACTGGTGATGTATCTGTTGGGTCTTATCCGCTTTCCACATGATGATAAGAAGATTAAGATCGGTGGCATCCGCTGGACGTTCATTGCATTGTTTGCCGCAGCAACTATCTACTTAGTGCCGGGAGTTACAAATACAAAATGGGCCAACCTGAAATTGATCAGTGGGTTCCCTCCGCCATTGTGTTATAGTGTCTACTCGCACCCGGTGAATTGTGAAACCTCGTTGGAACCATTGCGTGATTATGAAGAAGCATTGGCTTTGGCTAAACAACAGAACAAACCTTTGCTCATTGATTTTACAGGCTGGGCATGTGTGAACTGTAGGCGCATGGAAGAAAATGTATGGACGAATCCAGAAGTGCTGGAATTGATGAAGAACAAGTTTGTAGTAGTGTCGCTATATGTTGATGAACGTAAAGTGTTACCTGCGGCACAACAGCAAACCTTCACCACCAAAACGGGTGCAAAGAAAGAAATTGTAACTGTAGGCGATAAGTGGGCAACCTTCCAGAGCGAAAACTTTAATGCAGTAGCTCAACCGCAGTATGCAATACTTGGGTTAGATGAAACTGCACTCACAAAAACAAAAGGCTACACTCCAAGTGCAGAAGAATTTAAGTTATGGCTGGAGTGTGGGTTGGAAGCGTTTGCAAAAAAAGCAAAATAGATTTCCAAACGATGAAAGGATTATTGATATGTTGGTTATTTCATTTTGGTATCAATGAATTTCATTTGCGCCGCAACAATCGTTGCTATGAAAATATACAGCTGGTATAAAAATAAAACCCTCCCGTCTACGCGGGAGGGTTTTCTGGTTTTGTCAGGTTCTCTTACAGGAAATGATTTTTACAGAGCGATTTGTTTTTCTGTCATCATTTTACGCATATTGATGAGCCCGTAACGCATACGGCCCAAAGCAGTATTAATGCTGCAGTTAGTGAGCGATGCGATTTCTTTAAAGCTCAGATCGGCGTAGTGACGCAGAATGATCACCTCACGTTGTTCTTCAGGTAACAGATCCAGCATCCGGCGGATGCGGTCATAACTCTGGTTTTTCATCATCTTTTCTTCAGCATTTTCATTGCTGAAATTCAGTACTTCGAAAATATCGTGATTATCACTGGTCTTAATTGTTGGCGTACGTTTTACCCTGCGGAAATGGTCCACGCAAAGATTGTGTGCAATACGCATGGCCCAGGGAAGAAACTTACCTTCTTCGGTATATCGGTTGCCACGAATGGTATCAATTACTTTGATAAACATATCCTGGAAAAGATCTTCGGCCAGGTATTTGTCCTTCACAAGTAAGAATATGGAGGTGTAGAGCTTGTCTTTATGACGCAGCACTAATGTTTCCATGGCCTCAGCCTCACCGTCTTTAAACAGGTGGACGAGTTGTTGATCGGTAAATTGTTGATACAGATGCATACACTTCTACGGTTGATGGTTTTCAATAAAGGGATTCAGCTGATAAGCAATACTGAAATTGTTGTGTAGAAGTTTGATGCTATAGGCGAAGAAATTTGGGTTTCTGATTGGAATATTGAATTTCACAATAAAAATAACAGAAATAGTTCAACTTTCCAACATTCAGAATTATTTAACGTATTACCCCGCAGCGTTCTAATAGTATTTTCCCCACACTGTAGTAAAAGGCACGACAGGAAGCCTTTAAGTTTTTGTAGAACATCCCCGGCTTATCCTGCACAACTTTCCTACATCTTTCTTCTTACAATTGTTTATCAGCTAAATTTGTTTTTCTATGGCTACAGCGGTAAAAAAGAAGCAGATTGATCTTTCGGCTCCCTTAAAGAAAGATGACATTTATATAAAAGGCGCACGGGTGCATAACCTGCGCAACGTATCGGTACAGATCCCACGTAACAAGCTTATTGTGGTAACAGGTGTATCGGGCAGCGGAAAATCTTCCTTAACGATTGATACGTTATATGCTGAAGGGCAACGTCGTTATGCGGAAAGCTTAAGTGCTTATGCCCGCCAATTCCTCAACCGGATGAACAAGCCTGATGTGGATTACATTAAAGGATTGTGCCCTGCCATTGCCATTGAGCAAAAAGTGATCACCCGCACGCCAAGAAGTACGGTGGGTAGTATGACGGAGATCTATGATTATCTCCGCCTGTTGTTTGCAAGGGCTGGTAAGACTATTTCGCCTGTAAGTGGTCGTGAAGTAAAGAAAGATGATGTGGCTGATGTTGTAAAGGCAATCCAGAACTGTAAAGAAGGGGCAAAGATCCTGCTGCTGGTAAAATTTCCGATGCATGCCAAACGCAGCATTAAAGAAGAATTGAACATTCTCCTGCAAAAAGGCTTTACAAGGATTTATAAGAAAAATGAAACAGGTAAAGCTAAAACTGAAACAGGCGAAACGCTAAGCATTGAAGATCTGCTGGAGCAAACGGAAAAAGATTTGAATGCACAGTTTATAACAACAAAAGCCAAGACTGTTATTTATGTTTTGGTTGATCGGTTAGTGTCAAAAGATTTTGACGAAGATGAAATACACCGTATTGGTGATAGTGCAAACACAGCTTTTTTTGAAGGTGAAGGAGAAGTGTATGTTGAGATAGATGGAAAAGAACTGTTGCATTTTTCAAACAGGTTTGAATTAGATGGTATCAAGTTTGAAGAACCTGTTCCGAATTTATTCTCCTTCAACAACCCGTATGGTGCCTGTCCTGTGTGTGAAGGTTTCAGCCAGGTGTTGGGCATTGATGAAGACCTGGTGATACCTGATAAAAGTTTAAGTGTGTATGAAGGTGCCGTTGCTCCATGGAAAGGAGAAAAGTTGGGTTGGTGGAGAGAGCAGTTCATTAAAGCAACAGCAAAAACAGGATTCCCTGTTCATAAACCAATTATTGATTTAACTAAGCCGCAATACGATCAATTGTGGAAAGGTGTTGGTACTGCATTGGGTATTGATGATTTCTTTAAAGAAGTGGAACAGAATTTATACAAAGTACAATACCGTGTGTTGTTGAGTCGCTATAGAGGACGTACGCAATGCACCGATTGTGGCGGTTATCGTTTACGTAAAGAAGCATTGTATATTAAAGTAGGCGACAAACATATTGGTGAATTGTGCGAAATGCCAACGAAAGAATTAAAAGTTTGGTTTGATGACCTGAAGTTGAGTGAGTATGATCAAAGTGTTGCAAAGCGTATTCTGATTGAGATCAATAACCGCATACAAACCTTACTGCATGTTGGGCTTGGTTATCTTACGTTAAATCGTTTAGCCAACAGTTTAAGTGGCGGTGAAAGTCAGCGTATACAATTGACACGTTCATTGGGAAGTAATCTTACCGATTCGTTATACATTCTCGATGAACCTTCCATTGGTTTGCATCCAAGAGATACTGCCAATCTCATCACAGTATTAAAAGAATTACGCAATCTCGGCAATACGGTTGTGGTGGTAGAGCATGATGAAATGATGATGCGTGAAGCAGATCATATTATTGATATGGGTCCGTTTGCAAGTCACTTGGGTGGCGAAGTAATTGCTGAAGGCGATTATGATGCTGTCATCAGCAATAAAAAAAGCTTAACCGGAAAATACCTGAGCGGTGCATTAGAAATCCAGGATTTTGGTAAGCCACGTAAATGGAACCGCAGTATTAAAGTGGAAGGTGCAAGACAACATAATCTCAAAAATATTACTGTTGAATTTCCATTGAATGTGTTATGCGTTGTAAGTGGTGTGAGTGGTAGTGGTAAAACAACTTTGGTAAAAAATATTCTCTACCCTGCGTTAAGTAAACTGAAAGGTGAATTTGGCGACAGACCGGGTATGCACAAGCAGCTGAGCGGTGATATTGATTCCATTGCACAAATTGAAATGGTGGATCAAAACCCAATTGGTAAAAGCAGCCGAAGCAATCCTGTTACTTATATTAAAGCATACGATGAAATAAGAGATCTGTATTCAAGTCAGCCATTGAGTAAGATCCGTGGGTTTCAACCAAAACATTTTTCGTTTAATGTTGATGGTGGACGATGTGACGCCTGCAAAGGTGAAGGAGAGCAGGTAGTGGAAATGCAATTTCTTGCCGATGTGCATTTAACCTGTGAAGTGTGTGGCGGTAAACGTTTTAAAGAAGAAGTGCTTGATGTGAAGTACAACGATAAAAATATTTACGATGTACTGGAGATGAGTGTAGATGAAGCCATTGATTTTTTCCGTTTAGAAAAAGATCTCGTACGTAAGCTGATGCCGTTAAGTGATGTTGGTTTAGGTTACGTAAAGCTTGGACAGAGTAGTGATACATTGAGTGGCGGTGAAGCGCAACGTGTAAAACTTGCTTCGTTCTTAGGCCGTGGTAACGGTCAGGGAAATATTCTTTTCATCTTCGATGAACCAACAACGGGTTTGCATTTTCATGATATCAATAAACTCCTCAAAAGTTTTCATGCATTGATCGAGAAGGGGCATTCAGTACTTGTGATTGAGCACAATACCGATGTGATTAAACGTGCAGATTGGGTAATTGATCTTGGTCCCGAAGCCGGTGATGGCGGCGGCGAAGTAGTTTACACCGGCTTGCCATCAGGTATGAGCAAAGCAAAAAACAGTCAGACAGCAAAGTATATTGCTTAATAGATAATAACTGTTTGATCTTTTCTTGTTCCTTTTGCATCTGTAAGCACAACCCTGTATGTTCCTTTTGTAAGGTGACTGATATTCATTTCAAGATTACCTGTTGATGTTTTTTCAAAATGAAATTGCTCAGTACGTGCAGCAGTTGAATTGTATAAACTAACAGTAACAGCTCCCTGCAATTGTGTTGGGTCTACCTGCAAACATAAACGTGAAGAAACAGGATTGGGATAAATTGTAAATCCCTTTGCTGAATGGTCTTCAAGTTTTTCGGTATTTGAATAAAATAGTTCTCCGTTATTACCTTCGGCTTTTACACGATAGTAGGAAATACCCAAGGTTACAAAGCTATCTGTTTCATAATAAGTATTCACCTGCTGTTGGCCTGTTGCAGCATGTTGTTTCCTGATTGCTTTCCAGCTGCGGGTGTCTGTACTTTTTTCTAACGTATAAGATGCTATCTGGTTTTCATCAGTAACAGTCCAGTTGAATGATGCTTGTTTTTGATTGTTTGTTTTTGCAGTAAATGATTGAAATTTTACCGGCAGAATACTTAAGGAGAATCCGGCTGGTGATGCACCTGAATACGTATCGGAATAAGCCGGTCCAACGATTGTGCCATCTGTATTGCCTTTATACTTGGTTACATTTCCTATCTTAATTACTTCGGATGGTGTACCTGCGGTTGTAATGAAACCTCCTGTATATATAAATATCTGTGAGTTTGTTCCGAGGTCAAGCTTACCACCTGAAGAAAACGTAAGGGTTCCAAAAACACGAATAATAAGATTAGGGGTGGAGTTGTAAATACTTGTTTTTACGCTGATGGTTATGCCTGCTGGTATCACAACAGTATCACCATCCTGGGGAACAACTGCAGGCGACCAATTACTGGCCACAGACCAACCTTGTCCGGAATTTTCCACTGCCGTTCGAATTGCGGCCCGTGACGAGCAGAGTATAAAAAGGAATGAAACGGTAACAATCGTTTTCATGGATATGGATTTGGGTAGTCAAAAGTAGGGGTAAGCACTTATTAAAACAACAGAAGATACCCTGTGCTTTAAATAAGGGTAATAGTGCTTTTGAATCAGTAGAAATACGATTTTTTACGCTGTTGTTTAAATTATATAAAATAAAAAGCCCAACTGTTTAAACAATTGGGCTTCACTTATAGCGAAAGAAAATGATCAATTTACCGAAGTCGGTCCATGCTTTTAATGAGTTTTTCGTCTTTGCGAATACCCAGCCAGGCAAGGATAAAGAATACAGGTATTATAAAACTGAAGGCTGATGTTAGGGTGAAACTACCCTGCACATAAGTTTTGATCTGCTGAAAATAAATAACCAATACCACCAGTTGCAATACAATTCCCAAGAGACTTAATCGTATTTGAAGCTTACGGTTTTTAAACAGGAAAATAGTGATCAATGCCAGTAAGCCCACAGCCACGCTCAGGATCAGTAATAAAAAATGCGAGCTGCCGGTTAACTCTTCAAAAAGATTATTGTCTTTATTGCCGCTGTAAAACGAAAGCTTCAGCGTGGCAAAAGATGCTGCTGCTGCAAGTAATAACCAAATTGTTTGTATGCGTTGTATCATAGCAACTGTTTCAATGGTTTAAATTAACCCAATTCAGGATATAACGGGAATTGCTCCATAAATGCATTTACTTCTTTGCGGATGCCGGCAAGGACAGCTTCGTCATCTGCATTCATTAAGCTACGATCAATTACATCTACCACAAAATCCATATGCTCTTCTTTCATACCACGTGATGTAATAGCCGCAACACCGGTGCGGATACCGCTTGTTACAAACGCACTCTTATCATCAAACGGAACCATGTTCTTATTGGTAGTAATATCTGCTTTACCTAAAACGCCTTCTGCTTTTTTACCGCTGATATTTTTATTGCGCAGATCGATCAACATTAAATGGTTATCTGTACCGTTAGAGATTAATTGATATTCTCTCTTCACAAACGAAGCAGCCATTGCTTGTGCATTTACCTGCACTTGCTTTGCGTAAACTGTAAACTCATCGCTCAAAATTTCGCCAAAGGCAACAGCCTTTGCAGCGATAACGTGTTCAAGAGGTCCACCTTGTTGCCCTGGAAATACTGCCAGATCTAACAGGTTGCTCATCATACGGGTGTTTCCTTTTACATCTTTCAACCCAAACGGGTTTTCAAAATCTTTGTGCATGAGGATGATGCCACCACGTGGACCACGCAATGTTTTATGCGTAGTTGATGTAACGAAATGACAATGCTCAAATGGAGAACTCAATAATCCTTTTGCAATTAAACCGGCAGG
>JAKFDY010000296.1:0-8523 GCA_036675885.1 Lacibacter sp.
GAAAGTTTCACCCAAATGGATACTCTATGGGTGAACAAATGATTAATCAACGTACTAGCTTTTTTCATAATTGAGTTTATAATGTGGATTGAACCTGAATCAGAATCATTCAAATGATTCGCTATTCTAACCTGCGCTGTTTCACAGGTGTCATTAAGGGCGTATTTAATTGGGGTGGCTCCGCATATTTTTGGTATTAAGGTTTAGTTGGTTTTTAATTTTGGTTGTTGTAATCACCCATTGAGCCGATACGTCTGGACAAGCAGGCTAATGGTAGGAATTTGATATTCTAAAGGTGGAACTTACTCGCAGATAGCTTATGCACTATAGTTACATTATGATGTACTATAGTCCCAAACGCGTATAAAACGCGAAATACTTAATATCGTTACTAAAAGCCGGTGCCGCATCAATGCATTGGCCGGTTCAGATGGGGATGTTTTCGTCGGGATGAATAAGCGCTAAACCTGCACCTGCTGCTGGGCACGGTATTCATTTGGTGCGCAGTCGTACCGTTTTTTAAACTCACGAAAAAAGTACGACTGGTTATTAAAACCGGTGCGGTAAAAGATCTCGGTAACGGTCAGATTGGTCGAGGTAAGCAGCTGTACTGCCCGTTTCAGACGGATGGTTTTGATAAACTCACCCGGCGTCATATCGGTCATGGTCTTCAACTTGCGATAGAGCTGCATTTTGCTCATCGTCAGAGCGTTTTCCAGCCAGGCAGCATTCAGTTCCGGCTCATCAATGTTTTTCTCGATCACGGATAAAAGCTTACTCAGAAACTGCTTGTCGCTTTCGGCCAGATCAGAGTCAACGATCAGATCGGTGGTACTGTCATTATTATTGAATAATCCCTGCATCCGCTCCCTGTATTCAAGCAGTTTCCGGACGCGCACCTTCAGGTGAGCCACATGGAAAGGTTTGGCTATATAAGCGTCAACACCCACTTCATACCCCTCGGTGCGCTGGTCGATGCCTCCTTTGGCCGACAAGATCACAAAAGGGATGTGGCAGGTGGCCGGTGCGTTCTTAATCTTATTACAGAGTTCCAGACCATTCATGCCGGGCATCATTACATCACTGATCACTAATTGAACCGATTCTGTTGAAAGAAGCTTTAACGCCTGCACACCATCTGTTGTTTTCAGAACTTCATAATGTTCATGTAATTCCTCAGCAATTACTTCAAGCAGCTCTTTGTTATCTTCCACTAAAAGTATTCTTGGTTTCATTGTCTTTTATTTGGTGATAGATTTATGAAATGTTTACGCTGAAGTTTGTGGGGTGATTATTTCGTTATTGAGCGGTAATGTGAGCGAAAAGCAATTCATATTATCTATCGGGGATTCGAGCATAAGCGTACCATTGTGTAACTGTGTAAGCGACAGAGCCAAAGCTAAACCTATTCCTGAACCAGTTTGTGCTTCTGTTTCACTTATACGGTAAAAAGGTTCAAATATTTTTTCTTTTAGTTCAACAGGAATCAAATAGCCATCGTTTTTAACCCGTATGGTGAATGATTGTTCATCCTTATAAAAAGGGAGCAATTCTATCATCACTTTTTTAGCTGCAAATTTTATAGCATTTCCAATAAGATTGTTGATGATCTTATTGAATGCATCAACATCAATGTTTGCAAACAATGCATCTCCGGGTATATCAGTTGAAAAAGAAAGACCGTATTCTTCTGCCAGATCAGAAAAGTCATTGCATGCATCTTCTACCAGCTGTGTAACATTTGTGCGCACAAAGGAGAGATGGAATTTGTCGATTTCTGTTTGCCTGAAATCCAATAATTGATTGGTGAGTTCGATCAGCCGATTGGTATTACGGTTCATTATTTTCAGGCTTCGTTCCAACTCGGGAAGTGCTTCAGCTTTTCTTGTAATTCTTGAAAGCGGTACTTTAATAAGTGTAAGTGGTGTTTTAATTTCATGTGCCACATTGGTGAAGAAATCAATTTTTGCATCAAGCAGTTCTTTGTTCTTTACCAATCTCATTTCCAACACTTCTCTTTCCTTGGCTACTTCCAGCTTTTCAAATTTCTGTTTATTCTTTTCTTCCATCTGTTGATGATAATAACGAATGATGAAATAAATGAACAACAGGAGAAAAAGAGAATAAGTGAGGTAGGCATAAGTGCTCAACCACCACGGTGGTAAAATGCGGATGATCAGTTTTTTTTCATAGGGGCTTGCAATGCCATAGCTGTTCATTGCCCTTAACCTGAAATGATAAGTTCCGGCACGCAGTTCAGCAAAATCAACTCTCCGGTTTTTTTTCAGGTTCACCCAGTTGTTCGATAATTCTTCCATCTGGTAAGCATACTGTATGGTTTCTGTTGCTGTATAACCAAGTGCTGCAAAATCTATACTGAATGTTGATTGGTTATGTGTAAGCACAATCGTATCGGTATAGGTGATGGAAGCTTTCAGCGGAGAACCTTTCTTGCCAATCCCTGTTTCTTGATTCGCAATTTCAAAGTTGGTGATATAAACAGGAGGGGAGAATGCTGATTGTCTGAATTCTTTCGGATGAAAACTGATGAGCCCCTTGGTGCTGCCAAAGTACATGCGCCCATCCTTATCTTTAAATGCAGAGCTATAATTAAATTGATCACTGATCAATCCATTAGCTGTGGTAAAAACATCTGCTTTCCCGGTAGTTGGAACAAAACGTACAAGTCCTTTGGTGGTGCTGATCCATAATTCACCTGCTGTTGATTCCAGAATGGAAAACATAAAGTTGCTCGGAAATCCATTGCCTGTTCCATAGCGTGTGAAGTTGTTGGTTTGCTCATTCCATTTGCATAATCCTTCTTCAGTAGTAAACCATAGGTTGTTACGGCTGTCTTTGAAAACAGAATTTACACGGTTGCTGCTTAAACTATTTGGATCGTTTTCGTTGTGAACAATGTTTCCGCTTTTACCGGTAGCAGGATTGTAAAAATGAATACCTCTTCCAAATGTTGTTGCCCAGATTGTTCCTTTATCATCTTTTAGTATTGCCGTGTACCAATCCCATTCAGGAAAACCTTCTACCCGTTTCAACCGATCGTTTTTTCGATCGTAAGTATAAATGCCAAGTGTTGCTCCTATTAAGATATTATCGGGATCGCTTGCATAAATGCAATAAATAAAGTTGCTTGCCAAAACGCTTTCGGGACCAACTTGAAAGTGTTTGATGACTTTACCAGTGCGGATATCCATTACATCCAGGCCATGTTCAAAAGTGCCGATCCATACTTCGTTGCGTGAAACTTCCAGTCCATGTAAATTAAAAAAGGAAAGACTGCCTGGTTTGCCTGTTGCTTCATAATGTGTAAAGGTTCCTGTAATTGGATTGTATCTGTTAAGTCCTGCATCTTCTGTACCTATCCAGAAATTACCATCACTGTCTTTTTTTATTTCTCTTACAACATTACCGCTGAGTGAATTTTCATTCTTTGCAGGAATGAATTTTGTAAAAGTGGTAACCTGTTTCGGAAAATAATTAATGCCACCAAAATAAGTGCCCACCCAAATGCCTCCTTCATTATCGATGCACATTGTTTCAACAGCATTATCAGAAAGTGAAAAAGGGTTGCTATAGTTTTTTTCTAACTGCATACCTCTACCCGTATGCAGGTTGTAAACAAAAATACCGGATGCTGTACCTAACCAAAATTCGTCAGGCGAAACCTGGAGAATTCTTCTTACATAAAAGTTGGTTTCACTCTTTAACGGCAGGGGCAGGTCGATGTATGTTTCTTTTGCCGGATCAATTAATTTTATACTGGCATTGTTAGTGCCCGCCAGTAATTGCCCGGTGTTGATTTGCACGATTGTTTCAATGTATTTGTATTTTGTATCGTCGGTGTTTTTAAATAAAGGAATACTGGAAAAGGAACGGTTTGCCGCTTGATATTTTTTTAATTCACCGTTAGCAGTACCTACCCATACGTTACCATCAGCTGTTGTACAGAGTGCGCTTGCAATAAAGAAAGATGGATGATCGAAATAATCGAGTTTGTTGGTTGCCAGAGAATATTTGCAAACTGCAAAACCCGAAATAAACCATAGGTTGCCTTTTGTATCGCCGGTAAGTTTAAAAACGCTGTGTTCTTTTGTTGAAGGGAGAAGCCTGAACTCTTCTGTTTTATCAATGTATCGATATAAACCTTTGTCGGTTCCTACGTACATCGTTCCTTGTTTATCCTCATACAGTGATTGAATAAAATTATTGCCAATGCTGCTACTGTCTGCAGCATCTTTTCTAAATGTTTTAAACGAATAACCATCAAAGCGGTTTAAACCATCTTTTGTTCCAAACCACATAAAGCCTCTCTTATCCTGTAAGGCACAGATAACACTGTTGTGTGAAAGGCCACTCTCAACCTGGAAACGTCTGAAATAATACGATTGCCCAAACGAGGAGCAATGAAGTATTAAAAAAATACTCAAAACACATATGGCTCTTAAAAAACGCAATTGCTTGACTTGTTGAATGTTGTAATAATATCCAATCGAACACCTGTGTGCCTGTGTGAAAATTGGTACTTTTTGTTGAAATATCGGAATTTTTAGTCGAACTGAATAAATTAATATTTGTCAAATTTACACTTATTAATTTCTAACGACTAAAACGACTTGCTATGACCCCTACTAATCTCTCTTTTATTTCAACCTGATGTTCTGAGCCTGTTCTGTATTCTTTGTTTTCTGAAAAGTTTGCTGAGTTGATTTTTTTTGAAAAGGCTTCTTTTCGTTGATACAGTACTTCGTTCACACCTTCCTACCAGAATCGGTATGCTGCACAAAAAAATGTGAAGCATGCAGGTTATTGCCTACCTGTGTTTTATCCCTAAAGCCGGATACACCTGCTTATTAACCAAAACGTACAAGGTTCCATTTATTTTTTAATTAAACAAGTATTGATTGCTTATGAAAGAATTAGTAACCATTAAAGCTGGTAAAAGAGCCATTGCTTTATTAGTAATGTTGCTCTGCCTTTCTTTTACACTCTTTGCGCAGGAAAATGAAATTACTGTAAAAGGTAATGTACGTTCAGATTCTGCGGTGCTGCAAGGTGTAACTGTTCAGTTGAAAGCTGATGCCAAAAGAGCTACACAAACAGATGAGAAAGGAAATTTCACTTTGCGGGTGCCTGCAAAAGGAACTCTCGTTATTTCAAGTGTTGGTTTTGAAACGCAAGAGATTGCGGTAAAAGGTCAATCAACCATTAATGTAGTGATGAAAACTTCAAGTGGTAATCTTGGAGATGTTGTGATTATTGGTTTTGGCGGCACCAGGAAAAAAGAAAGCATGGTGAGTTCTATTACCACTGTGGATGTAAAAACGCTGAAAGGGCCTACCGGTAATCTTACCAATACATTGGCAGGTCGTATACCGGGAATGATTTCTTTTCAACGTAGTGGTGAACCTGGTTTGGGTACTGATAACTCTTCATTTTTCATCAGGGGTTTATCAACGTTTGGTACAGGTAAGCAAGATCCGCTCATCTTAATTGATGGTATAGAATCTTCACCCACTGATCTTGCCCGTTTACAGCCCGATGATATTGCTGATTTCTCGGTGTTGAAAGATGCGGCTGCAGCATCTGTTTATGGTGCCCGTGGTGCAAACGGGGTAGTGTTGGTAAATACCCGTATGGGAAAAGACGGCGCCCCAAAGTATTCGTTCCGGGTTGAAAACAGGGTATCGTCTAATACCAAAAATTTTCAATTTGCGGATAATATTACCTATATGGAAATGGCTAACGAAGCGGCGATTACAAGAAATCCCCTGGCCCAGGAACCTTACAGTAGAAATAAAATTGAGCATACAAAGGCCGGGGACGATCCTTATCTCTATCCCAACAATAACTGGATAGACCAGCTCATTAAAAAATATACGTTTAACCAAAGCTACAACCTCAATATCAGCGGAGGCACCAACCGAACTACCTACTATGTGGCGGGTACCTATAACCAGGACAATGGGGTGTTGAAAGTAGATGGTCTCAACGACTTTAATTCCAATATTAAACTCAAGAATTATTCGATTCGCTCCAATGTTGGCCTGCGTTTAACACCCAACTCCGAAATTATTATCCGGATGTATGGCCAGTTTGATGATTATACCGGCCCCATTGGGGGTGGGGCAGCCAGTTTCAACAATACAATTTGGTCCAACCCGGTGATGTTTCCTGCAGTATATCCCCAGTCGAAACTGCCCTATCTTGAGCATCCCTTGTTTGGATCGGGGCGGGTTTTTGATGCAAACACATTATCGAATACTTTATATACAAATCCTTACGCTGAAATGGTGAAAGGATACCAGGTGTATAAAACATCCACCTTAGCGCCACAAATTGAATTTAAGCAGAATCTTAATTTTATTACCCCTGGCTTAAGCTTCCGCTCAATGGGCTATCTGCGAAGGTATTCTCGTTATGGTGTGAGCAGAAGCTATAACCCTTTCTATTATACTGCCAACATAGATCCTGCCACACAGGAATATAGTCTTCAAGTATTAAATGATGGCAATGTTGGAAGTAATTTTGGCGACCCTAATAAGTTTGGTACGGAATATTTAGGCTATGATGAATCGGGGGATAGGAATGCTAAAGTTGTTGACTCCCGCTACTGGCTTGAAGCAACCGTTAACTATAACCGTGCTTTTAAGAACCATACCGTAGGTGGTTCGTTGATTGGCGTTGTATCTAACTACGAAACAGGGAATGCAGGTAGCGTAACGGCTTCCTTACCACAACGTAACCAAACACTTTCCGGGCGGTTTACTTATGGCTTCGATAACCGCTACCTGGCAGAGTTTAATTTTGGGTATAACGGTTCGGAGCGTTTTGCAGAAAACAACCGTTTCGGTTTCTTTCCTTCCGGCGGCGTGGCCTACCGTATTTCAAATGAGAAATTCTTTAAACCTTTAAAAAATGTAATCAACGATCTGAAATTACGTGCTACTTATGGCTTAGTAGGTAATGATCAGATTGGTGCAGTAAATGATCGTTTCTTTTATTTGTCCAATGTAAACCTGAATGATGGTGGTTTTGGCGCCACCTTTGGCCGGGGCGATGGGGCTCCCACTTATTATCGTAACGGTGTTTCTATTTCACGCTATGCCAACGATGGCATTACCTGGGAGAAATCCCGATCGCTGAACCTCGGCATGGATTTAAAAATGTTCCGTAATCTTGATATTACGGTAGAAGTGTACAAACAATGGCGTTCACAGATTTTACAGAATAAATCAGCGGTAGAGTCCGCAGCAGGTTTCTCCTCCATACCAGCGGCCAATTATGGAAAAGCCGAGAGTCAGGGTCTTGATTTAACGGTTGCCTATTTACAAACGATCAATAAAAATCTATGGGTTAATTTTAGAGGTACCCTTACCTATGCCACCAGCAAAGCGAAGGTAATAGATGAAATTTTTCCCGCAGATCTTCCCTACCTGTCTAGGGTAGGTCTGTCGCTTAGTCAGGCCCGGGGTTTAATTGCAGAGCGATTATTTATTGACGACAAAGAAGCAGCGAATTCCCCTTCACAATTTGGCGATGCTACCTTAAGAGGCGGTGATATTAAATACAAAGATGTTAATGGTGATGGGTTAGTGAATGCCGACGATATAGTTCCCATAGGATACCCCACCCAGCCGGAAATTATTTATGGCTTTGGTGCATCAGTAGGCTTTAAACGTTTTGATTTTAGTTTTTACTTCCAGGGGGCGGCCCGCAGTTCTTTCTTCATTAATCCGGATAATATCCAACCCTTCTTTTTAAATGGGGGCTATCAGAATAACCTGTTGAAAGTAATTGCAGACAACCATTGGTCTGAGGAAAATCAAAATGCCTATGCATTTTGGCCACGCTTTAACGGTACCACAAGAAATATAAATAATACACTGACTGGTAAGAGGGATTATAATAATAATGGTTTTACCTCTACCTGGTGGATGCGTAATGGATCCTTCCTTCGCTTAAAAAGTTTAGACATGGGCTATACCCTGCCTGATATTAAGGCCCTCAAATTAAAAGGATCCAGGGTGTATTTCTCTGCAAGCAATCTTTTTGTAATCAGCAACTTTAAGCTTTGGGACGTGGAAATGGGAGGCAATGGTTTAGGCTATCCCGTTCAATCGGTTTACAGCATGGGAGTGCAGCTCAACTTTTAATTTATTACATTTTAATTTTTGTAAATGAACACGATAATCATAAATCATAAAATTGTAAACAAAGGTTTGCTGTTTGCAGCATTCTTTTCGGTTGCAATCAGTTTCTCATCCTGCCGCAAATACCTGGATGTGGTACCAGATAATATATCCACAATAGATCATGCCTTTAAATTACGTGTGGAAGCAGAGAAATTTTTGTTTACCTGTTATTCCTATATGCCCAAAAATGGCGATGGATGGTATAATGCGGCATTAACTTCGGGCGATGAAATATGGTATCCGCAAGATGATCAGGCACAGTGGCATGCAGCTTTCCGTATTGCACAGGGGCAGCAAAACGTTTCGGAGCCAC
>JAKFDY010000297.1:0-2949 GCA_036675885.1 Lacibacter sp.
ATTGCTCGTAACACTTAGTACACAGGTAACAGTACCGGGACAATTATCAGTACTGTTGTATGTAACGGCAACATTTCTCATTTTATGATTTGCAGGCCATAGTACTGAAGGATCTACATTTACATTACTGATAACCGGCGCTTCTGTATCATTCACCGTTACAGTAAATGAACAGGTAGAAACACCTCCGCCGTTAATTGCAGTTACATTAACCGTGGTTGTGCCAACAGGAAATACATGTGGAGAAGTAATAGTTGTTGTGCCTATCTTATAAATTATAGCCGGATCGGGTGTGCCTGTTGCTGTTGCAGCAAATGAAACAGATGCTGAACACAATCCTGGATCATTTGATGTTGTAATATTAGCCGGGCAAGTGACCACAGGTGCAACAAAAGGTGCATCTAAAAATATTTGTGCTCTTATTTCACCACCAGGCAATGCAGTTGTGTGAATATTCGAATACATTAAACCGGCCAGCAGGTTTGTTTCCTGGGCTGCAGTAAATACATCCGTCTTGCTGTAAGTGCCGCTTGTAACACCTGTTGGAAAACCTGCATGACCAAGTGTAACACCTGCGTTTGTTCCGGGTATTGCAGGTGCATGGAAATGCGCTGCCGATGTATTAGCAGAAAGTCCACTGAACTGAATGTTATAAAAGATGGTATTGGTAGCAGCATTATACGCACCTATAATTGTTCCTGTAGCAGTCGAGGTATTCGGCGGCACTTCGTTGGCACCACTGTACGTTCTGCTGAATGTATAAATTTCGGTTGATGCAGCGCCAAGGATTATCTGTGCCCTTATTTCACCACCGGGCAATGCCGATGTATGTATGTTTGAATACATTAAACCGGCTTTCAGGTTTGTTTCCTGCGCATCGGTAAACACATCGATCTTGCTGTAATTGCCAGCCGTTACACCCGCAGGAAAACCGGCATGCCCAAGCGTAACACCTGCATTAACTCCCGGAGCTGCCGGTGCATGAAAATGCGCTGCCGTTGAATTAGCCGATAAACCACTGAAGACAATGTTGTAATAAATAGTGTTGGTTGCATCGTTATAAACCCCAACAATGGTTCCTGTTGCTGTTGATGCATTGGCAGGTACTTCGTTTGCTCCCGAATAAGTGGCACTAAACGGAAACAGGTCAGCTTTTGCCTTGAAGAAACTGCAACTGACAAATAAAAACAGAAGGAAACCGGCCCTTAAAGAGGGACGTAGATAGAATTTTTTCATACCGTAAATTTTTTAGAAATGAATATTTACGGTTTCTCATAAGACGTTGAACATCGATTGAGTTTAATGGACAAGCAGTAAGTAGTTCTTTAAAGTTACAACATTCAACCGGCTATCCTGTTATTTCTGTGCAATGTTTTGCCGGCTGCTGAGGAGTTTTCTACAGCAGTGCTTTTACAATCTGCTCCCACTCCTGCTGTAATGAAACGGATGGTCTTGTTTTACCGGCACAACGATACCAGTGATCAGCATTGGCAATATCGCCTTCCTTGCGGTGAAGATATGCATGTACCCAGCAGGCAGCAGGATCGTGCAGGTGATCGACCAGCGAATGCGCCTCATGCCAATCGCCTTTTGCATCGAACCACATTGACTGGAGATACACGCTGCTGTTTTTTGGCGGTTCCGCTGCAGAAATACTTTGAAGAAAGGTTTCGAATTGCATAAGCTGATTTTAATTCAAAAGCAGGGAATTGACTGATGAAGGAATGACAGGCATAACAAAAGGAAGATTACACCTGTACTGCTGAATGCAATTCATTCCATAACAATTCAGGAGTTGATGAAAACACAAAATCAACAGTGGCATTCGTTAACTGCCAGCTGCCTTCTGCAATTTCATCTTCAAGTTCCTTAAAGTCCCAACCGCAGTAACCAATAAACAATCTGACGTCTTCTGTGGGTAGTTGCCCGTTATTCAACAGTTGCACCGCCTTTTTAAAATCGCCATTCATGTATACGTTTCCTGCAACATGTTCATCGCTTGGAATAAGATCGGGCCGGCGATGCATAAAATAAAGCATATCGGTTTGCACGGGGCCACCGGCATATAAAGGAACGGGAATAGAATGTTTAAATTCTTCCAGTTCATTAAAGGTTCGTGGAAATAATTGATTGAATACATAACCGATAGAACCCTTCTCGTTATGCTCTGTAATTACAATCGCTACCTTTTCAAAATTGGTATCGTCAAGTAAATTGGTGCTGATGATGATATTGCCGGGCTTAATTTGCATAAACTTCTTATATAACAGGAAACCAAGTTACGAAGTCGAAACAAAAGAAAACAATGATAGCCGACAGTGGGGGAAATAAAAAGGTCATCATCGTTAACTATTATGTTTCCTCACCTGTTAACACCGTTATCTTCACCGTAGTACCCTTCTCTGGTTCGCTCTCAACATCAATTCTACCGCCCATAATATGTGCCCTTTCTCTCATTCCAAGCAAACCCAGAGATTTGGTTTTCCTTGCCTGGTCAAAACCTTTCCCATTATCTGTAACAGTAAGAACGATCTCATTTCCTGTAACAGCAAGGTATGTATTTACAATTGTAGCTTCTGCATGCCGGGCAATGTTTGTTAAGGCTTCCTGGTATATGCGATACAGACCAATTGCAATGCCGGGCTCAAAAACAAAATCCACAGCTGGTTTACTAAATTGAACTGTTATTCCCGACCGCTTTTCAAACTCTTTGTTTTGAGTTTCGATCGATTCACTCAGCCCAAAATAATCGAGCATACTTGGCCGAAGGTCAGAAGCAATTTTGCGAACAGTTACAACGGTATCATCTAGTAACTGGAACATGTCAGCAATTTTTGTGTGGATATGTTCTGCATCTTTACCTGAATGAAAATAACTTCGCAACAAAGCCAGTTCCATTTTCAGCCCTGTTATTTGTTGCCCAAGCTGATCATGCACTTCACGTGCAAT
>JAKFDY010000298.1:0-1717 GCA_036675885.1 Lacibacter sp.
CCCAAACTTTTCACCAGCGATTCATTCACTAAAAATTCTCTTGTCATTTTAGAAGGCTGCAAATTTCTTCCGGCTATCAGTTGTAATTTATAAGCCGCCACATATCCAGTGTCGGCGAATTTGGTAATAACTTTAAAGTCTTCTTCTTTTATTGCATTATCAAATTTCAATGTGCTCCATGTATCATTACCATCTTCAACCGGGGTGTTGGAACTGAAACTTACTGCTTGCACGCCGTTTACAGACAATAACTGCTGCTTTAAATAATCCAGCCTGCTGATGCGGAGACTATCCGTACGGAAAGGAACATTTACAATTGCATTTTTATCGAAGCCTAACGGTTGGCTCATAAAATAATTCATTTGCTGTACAATGATGAGTGTTCCGATGATCAGCGCCTGTGCAATGATGAATTGAAACACCACCAATCCTCTTCTTAATGAAATTCCCTTTGCCCTATTTGCTGTGAGTTTACTTTTTAAAGTATTAACAGGATTGAAACGAGATAAAACAATAGATGGATAAAAACCGGCGAGTGCAGTTACAACAATTGTTACCGTCACAAGAAATAAAATAACTGCAGGATTGCTAAGCATGTTGGATGAAAGCGAAAGTTCTAAAAGCTGATTTACAAAGGGTAATGCAAGGGTTGAAATAACTGCCGCAAGCATTACGGCACCTGTAACTATCAAAAATGTTTCAATAATGAACTGGATTTGCAATTGAGATTTATCACTCCCCAAAACTTTTCTTACGCCAACCTCCTTTGCACGATTAACAGCTTGTGCAGTGGAGAGGTTGATAAAGTTTACGCAGGCAATTAACAAGATGAATGCTGCAATCAGCCATAATACGTTGAGCAGTTCATGACTGATTGTTTTGTTGCTGTAATTTCCTGCCTGTGTATCATAATGTACTGCACTTAAGGGTTGTATAATATGACTATCCTTATTTTCGGAAGATTTCACCCTTCGTGAGTACGCTCCTAATTGTTGATTAAAATTGTCAACAGCAATATTCGGTGGCAACAAAATATAGCACCCAAAATCAGATACCGTTTCATCCCACTCGGTGGATTTTGCAAGATAACTTCCGGTAAACCCTGTTCCATAAGCCACAACCAATTTTAGTTGAAAGTCTGTATTTGCAGGTATGCTAGCAAGAATACCGGACACTTTCAATATATCAGTACCGTGCTCGAACATATAGCCGCCTACTTCAAGTTTAATGGTTTTGCCTATTGCTGCTTTCCAGTCACCGAAATATTTTTCTGCACTCTCTTTTGTAAGCAATACATTGTTTGGTTCTTCTAATGAGGCATAGGAACCTGCGAGCAGAGGGAAATCAAATATTTTAAAGAATGAGGGCTCTGTAAAAAATACACCCTTATTTTCTTTAAATTGCTTTAACGTTGTTCCGTTATCGTCAGGTATCAGCAACTGATCATCGTGGCTTGCAAAAATCGGAGCTACTTGTTCTATTTGGGGAAAAGCGGTTTTTAATCCTGTGGGCATTGGAAAAGAAACGTCTTTCCCATAAGAAATAGTTGCTGCATCTGCATGATGATATTCGGTTAACACACGATAAATGCGATCTTTCTTTGAGTGAAAATTATCGAAGCTTGTTTGAAATTGTATAATGATAAAGATCATCAAACAAACGGCAATACCAACAGCCAATCCGGCGATGTTGATAATAGAGTAATTCCTGTTACGGG
>JAKFDY010000299.1:0-15382 GCA_036675885.1 Lacibacter sp.
ATGAACCAGGCATTTGCAAACTGAATGATTGTTCGTTATTGTTTTTCCAGAACGAGTACCACTTTATTGAAATCGGCGGCAGCATTGATCACTT
Organism: Lacibacter sp.; assembly: GCA_036675885.1. Taxonomy (GTDB): domain Bacteria; phylum Bacteroidota; class Bacteroidia; order Chitinophagales; family Chitinophagaceae; genus Lacibacter. Next base: position 95 of record JAKFDY010000299.1, read on the forward strand.
TTACAAAGTTGCCGTAATCTGTTTTTGGCCATTTAATCTGGTTATAATGTTCGCTTATGTCAATGATCAGTTTATCACCTTCCTGTTTCCAGGAACTCACGAAAGACATGCCCGTTCTTGTTCCTGTATTATAGGTAAGATTAAACTTGAGATCATCAGGGTTCTTTACTTTATACCCATGGGGAATGTTGAGTACAATTTTCCGGTCGAGAAAATGAGGAAAATCAATTTCAATGTCGAACTGACGCTCACGTTCGTTATACATCTCTACCTGTGGCCCGATGCAATCACCAACTTTCAACAGAATTTTATTACCGGCACTTTCAACCAGGTCAACCGATGCCAGCTTCAGATCAACAATAAAAGGTTTATCCTCATCAGTTGTTTCCAGTTCTTTATTCTTCAATTCATGACTGATGATTGTTTCCGTTTTACCAGAGTTCTTTGCCATTTCTTTCAGGAAGTTCTTTTGCTCATCGGGTGGAAGAAAAATGAACTGCGCTTTATAATATGCAGCATCATAACCGGAATGAATATGTTTTGTGTTTACAAAAACAGTGTCGCCTTCTTTATTAAAGCTCAGTTCTGTTTCAAGATCGTGATGGCTGCGTGTTGCGGGCATCATCGGAATGGCCTTTACTTCTGCCATTGCTGATTTCATTTCTCCCACTTCAACAGGTACACAATACAAACCATTTGTACCAGCCCATGATGGTGGTATAAACGGATAACGGAATAAATATGACGACGGTGCAATGTATTGTTTTACCGAAGGGAAATACAACACCAGGTTCTGTGCATGATTCCAGTTTTCGAAATTTCGTTCAATCAGGTACTCTTCCCTATCGCCGGCAATAACCACTTCATACTTTACTTCTGCTTCCTGCAACATGGCACACATTAAACGTCCTATGCCTTTGTTGGTTGCAATCTTGTTCCGTTGTATTTTGTTGAAGTCTTCAAAATCATCGCCTTCCACATCTTCACCCGTTTTAATATTATTTTTTACGTAATTCTCAACGATTTTTATTTTTTGTTCGTCGGTAACAGCAGTTTTAATATTGGCTTTCTTCAGCAAATCTTCTGCAACATCTTTTTCCTTTTTGCTGAATTGATTATAGGTATTATACACATCCTTTGCCAGCTCATTCCAGGTAAACATCCGCACATTCATCCCTTTGTTTTGTGTGTAGGATAATTTGTATTGCACCTGCAACAAACCGGGGCGAACATTTGCATACTTTTCTTCGGTATACGAAGCAACATTGGTTGCAGTAAAACGAATGACACGTTGATTCTTCTCTTCATCCACTTCTTCGGAGGGTTCGTTTTTTGCATTAAATGACTTTGCTTCAAAACGAATACCCGATGGAGAGATGATTTCAACAGAAGATTCCTGCACAGGAAACCGGCCTTGCACCACTTCCTTCCCAAAAAAGAAAGGCGAACGTTTTACTGTATAGCTGTACTCAATTTCACTTCCTTTGCTGATTCCATCAACAGCAAATATTTTAAACTCACCATTGTTATCCTTGTAATCCTTAATTGCATCAGGTGTTACTTCTACAATTTTATTACCCGGTGTAATAGCCCTTGCCTTTATCTGCACCAGTTCCATATTACTGTTTACCGGAATATAGATCTTGTTAAAATTCTCTATCCCCTTTTCATCGTTAACACGAATAATTTTATGATAACTGCTATAGAAATCGATGCCTTTAGAAACAGGAACAAGTTCCAGTTTCCGGTCATCTTTAATGTACACAGCACTCTCGGTTATAAACTCATTTGAAACAGTATGCAACTCCGGCGTGGCCACCAGGGTAAAGCCTTTATAAGCACCAACTGTTGTTTGTGCCACAACATGCAGTAACAGAAAAAGGCTAAAGGAAACTAAAATTACTTTTTTCATGAGCAGTATTTTTTAGGTAAGATTTTTTATTTTGATATAACAATCGACTGTTTATAAACAGGAAACAGGTTTTCCAAAACCTTGTTCCATTTTTCAAACGCATCTGGCAGCAGGTATAAATTATTATTGACAAACTGCCTTGTGTAATACAATTTCCCATCCTGTTGTTTACTGCCCAGTTGTACGCCCCACACTTCATTTTGATAATTTTTTAAAGCAGGCAACTCACTTACCTTATAACCATCTGTAAGATCCAGCACAACCACATGTCGCATGGTTGATTTAAAATCATATTCAATGGGAATCTTGCGCCTGGGATAATCAATTTCTTTATTGCTATACAGTTTCAACAAGTTTAAGTTGATGTATACTTCATTGCTTAGAAACCTGGCATAGTCAGGCAAATCAAAATCGGCAGTAATAACTGCATGGTTGGCTGCAGTGTCAATATCAATCCGCATATTTTTTACAGACACTTTGTTATTGCCACGATAGCAATACGATTGCAAAAAATCTTCTCTTGCTTTTCCTGTGCGTGTTTCGAGCCTGTGCAACAAATCATTTGTTTCATAGCCTGTTGTATGAATGCGGATCTTTCCTTTAAGCATTTTATTCTCAATACGGAGATAAGTAGTATCATCAAACAACGAATAAGCCGGGTCTGCTGTAGGTACTGTTAAAATCCTGTACTGGTCCTGGCTTGTCACAATAAATGCTTCTTTACCTTGTATATGCGATGCGGGTGTTTCAAACGGGATATACGAATCAGTTGCATCAAGAAAAATGGTTTTACCATCCAGCTCTAATGCACAAATCATATGATCGTCTGTAATTGGCAAAGGCACTTCTGAATACCGGTATGGCAATTGGCGTGAACCGATCCATGTAAACTGAGCTTTTAATCCTGCATATCGCAACATCGATATCAGCAATGCAGCTTTATCTTTACAATCGCCGTAGCGGCGGGAGCAAACCAATTCCGGATTACGAGGAATAAAACCACCCATTCCTTCTTCAAATGCAATATAACGTACACTCTGCTGAACGAATTTGTAAATCGCTTTTGCTTTATCAACAGGTAATTTTATGTCTTTAATTAATGAATCGGTTACCGCTTTTACTTCCTTACCTCCGGCAACATCCACATCAGCAATATTCGAATAATAATGCTTCGCTAATTCCTTTGGCGTACCGAGATAGGGTTCTGTTGTACCCTGTGCTGTTTTTACTTTTTGAATGTAAAAGATTACATGCGTTAAAAAGTACGACGATGGCGGGGCATCACCATAATAATTAACCGGTGGCACATTGTGTGCTTCAAATGTGAGCGTTGTTTTTCCTCTTCTTGTTTCCTTCTTTATCTGTACAATGTCTTTATTCCCCTTTACAAGGTAATCCAGTTCGAGTTCTTCAGGGTAAGTAACAGTAAGTATACCTGATGCCACGGGAAAATAATTATCGAAATAAAAAGGAGAAAGCAAATGCGGATCTGTTAATTCGTATGAAGCATTGGTAATACCTCTTGCTCCTTTGCCTATAGCAGGATATAAAAATTCAATCTCTCTCGAATCGTCGTAAAAAACAAAACTGCTTCTGCTCTTGGTAGTAGAGTTGGTTACTTTAATTTTCTTACCATCGGGCAAGAGAGTAAATGCATCCCAGTTTTTCAGTTTATAAAAATAACTGAAGTATACATTGTTTGAACCGGCAACCTTCGAAGACTCGTCTTTCGTAAACAACATATCTTCCAGCTCCTGTTGCTGCACTTTTATTTCACCATTTTTCCATGTAAGCTCAATGTCTGTTTTACGTTCAAGCCAAACAGCCATTGCATCGGGAAACTGCTGCATAGCAGCATTTATATCTGCCTTTTTACTTTGAGCAAATAAACCGGCAAAGAGAAACAAGCAAATGCATGATAAAAGAAACTTCATTTAATTATTTTTTAATGTCTCTGATATAACCTTGATAGTAGATGCGTGTTTCAACCAGCTTTCCGGTTTGATCGTACACTTTGTACGGCCCATGCGCATTTCCTGTATCGTATTTTACTTCTGTTTTTACTTTTCCATCAGGGTAATATTCTTTGTACATGCCTTCAGACAAATCATACAATTGAGTAAACTCTGTCTGCAATTTACCATTATCATAATATGATTTTACTGTGCCGTTTGTAACACCATAGTCATTGGATGACTCGTATGTTAAAATACCCTTTTCGTTAAACAGATTGTACTTACCATGATAAAGCCCTGAAGCCACTTCAATATGAGCAGACTTTATTCCATTGCTGAAAAACGCTTCAATTGTTCCCGTAAAATTAACAAGCGGCACAGGCTTAATCATTTTTTTTGCACGATCTAGGTATGCGTAAGATGTAATTAAACCATTATCATAGTATAATTCAAACGCAAGCTCTCCTGTAGATCCATAGTATTTTGCAGTACCATCACGCTCGCCATCTTTGTATTCCAGCTCACGCTCCATTTTTCCATTATCGTAATATTTAGCCTTGCCCTGTTGTAAACCATCAACATAATACTCTTCATACTCAAGCATGCCTTCTTCGCTATACGATTTCCATGCACCGTGTTTTAAATCGTACAGGTAAGTTCCTTCCAGGCTCAGTTTACCATTGGAATGATAATACTTTGCTGTTCCTTCTTTCATATCATTCTTAAAAATCACTTCATTCATCACTTTTCCGTCAGGATAATATGACTTCTGTACACCTTCCCAAACACCATTTAACAACGGCAACTCATAATAGGTTTTCCCATTTGGATAAACCAGCTTATACATGCCATTCCCTTTTTCGAAACGGATTGGCTTCATGCGTTTACCCGCAGTATCAAATTGTGTTATTTCCGTAATCCAACCGTTCAGGTATTTCTCTTCGTAAAACGGTGTGCCATCTCCATAATTATTGATGCCATAGCCTGTTTTTTCACCACCGGTAAAAAAGTATTTACTCTGTAATACACCTTTAATCGAATAATCATATTGATAATCCTGCAATACATCTTCATCAAAGAAGGAAACAGTTGATATCTTTCCATTGGGGAAGTAGGTTTTCGATATACCTGTTTTCTTTCCTTCTTTATATTCTGTTTCCTCTTTCAGGTTACTATTATAATACCATGATTGTGTTTTGCCATTGAGCTCTCCATTTTTATAAGTCTCTTTTGATACAATAGTTCCTTGCGGGTTATAGTAAACCGCTTCGTTTGTGAGTTGTTCGTCCTGGTTAAATTGTTTATCGCTTACTTTATAACCATACGGGCTGTAATAGGTAACCGGCCATACTTTACCTGAGCGTTTATTCAGCAGCTTTTCATTACCAAGCGAATCAACATAACGAATCTCGTTTGTTTTGCCTTTGGTGTTGCTTTTATAATATACGTAAGGCTTACCCTTATGATAGTATTCTGTAATCCCTGTTATAATACCATCTTTATAATTTTCTTTCGATGTAACAACACCTGAATCATCGTTATGCAACACTTCGCCTTGTGCTCCGTTTTCTGTCATTGTCATCTTATACTCAGGCTTTCCGTTAGCATGGAAATAACTCCATATTCCTGAGCCTTTACCTTTGCTGTACTGGTAAATTGCTTTTATTTTCCCATCGGTAAAAAACTCTTTAATCTCTCCTTCAAGCTCACCATCTTTATAACCACCCTGCTCCTTAATGGTTTTATTACCGTAATAAATTACATACGGTCCATCCAATTTTCCGTTATTATAATTAAACTCCGATTTTATACGACCGTTGTTATAATAATTTTTTGTTGTTCCATTCAGTTCGCCATTGAGATAGTTTTCCTCGCTCAGCAACACGCCATACAAACTGTAATTCTTTGCAATACCTTCTGTTTTTTCATTTTTATAGTTTTGCGTGCGCTTTAATCCGCCTGTTGAATAATATTCCGTTACCTGGCCATTTAACAACCCATTGCTAAACTCCTCCACGCTTTTTAGCTTGCCATTTTCATGATAGTATTTCCATGAACCGTTACGTTCATTATTTATTAACCCGCCTTCTGCTTTTAAATAGCCGTCCGGAAAATAGAACTTCCATGGGCCTTCGCCATTTTCACCAACCAGTTTGCCTTCACCATAAAATCTGTTCTCATCAAAATGATATAAACGAGGTTCATTTTGTCTTGCCTTATAGTTGATGGTTCTTGTATTTCGTATCAACTCTACATAATTGAATGTTTCCTTTCCAAACGCAGACACTTCCTGCTTATTCTTCTTCATATAAGCAGCAATTGCATCAATAGCCAGGCCACTGAAAGCATGGTTCAACAGGACTTCTGCTTTCTTTTCAGCAAACACTTGTTTAAAATAAGGAACATACAGCTGCATATACGGATCATCACTCTGCTCATCAAACTCCAGCATTTCCATCATTACATTAATCTGTTTGAAGACATTATCGTCGAGGTTGAACTTTGTTTTATAACCTTTATCCAATGCAATTTTTGAAAAAATTATCTGCTCTACTCTGTTGAAATTATCCGGATACTCCCCTGCACGTTTTTGCTGTGCTTCCAGTGTTTCATCTTTTGCATTACAGATGCTGCTGAGATAATTTACGATTCTGTTTACATTATTATTTGATGGATTTACAACCTGCGCCATCATCATGGCCATTAATGTGGGTGCTATTTTACCTTGCTGGTAAGCCACTACTCCCAATTTATAATGATTCAAAGGGTCGAGAAAATTTATCACCACACATTCACGGGCAAGCACTTCTGCGTCGTCGTATCGTTTCAAACGAACCAATGCGGTTACCTTCTGCGATCTTGCATTTTGCGAAGCGGGAAAAAGTTTTAAGATAGAATCGTATAAACGCAAGGCTTCTTCCGATTTACCCATATCATCTATAATGTTTGCCTTCAGAATAAGAAAATCATGAATGCTCTCAGTATGTTCCTGAGCTAATGCGAGATTAATCGTTTGCAATGCATCATCGTACGACGAGTCTTGCTGAAAGGCCAATGCTTTTTCGTAAAGTGACAAAAGATAGCTGGTATCGTTCCTGTGAATGGAACCGAATAACCTGGCTGCTTCTTTGTAATCAGCTTGTTCGTAAAATTCTATACCCTTACCTAAAACAGTTCTTGAATCGGGAGATTGAACGGGTAGTGTTTGGGCGGATAATTGTTGTACACATACAATCAGCAACAGGCTGATAATACACTTAACTGTGCTCTTCATGTTAATTGAATTTGAAAAAAGTCTTACAATGTTCGAAACATGAAAATAACTAAAAATTAAAAACCGCAAATAAGTTCCTTATAACTGCGCAGCAAAGGCAATAATTGTGTTACATAAGAGAAAACCCTTAGATTTTAAGCCAAGGGTTGAAGTTGTTATTTTATAACTATGGAAATATCTGAGATCTGAGATATCCTGATAAGAGTATTACATGCTAACTGCCGGTTTTAGATAAAACAGCAAACCCCTCAAAAGAGGGGTTTGCTGTTTATTTTACGATGAAGCTGTTATTGCAGGATGATCATCTGTTGCCAAACATTTTCTTTTTGCCGCAGAACAATGTAATAAACACCAGCACTTAAATTATTTAAATGCAGTGGTATCAATTGGGTATCCTGCACAGAGTTCCGTTCAATTGATTTGGTTTGAAGAACCCGGCCATACAGATCAATAATACTGTACTCAAATTTACCTGTAAGCTTTCCGCTCAGTTTCATATAAAGCTCACCGCTTGATGGGTTTGGCATGGCCACCAATTGCATATCCTTATTCACCAAGTCACGCACATTAGTAATAATGGCTGTTGATACAACGGTTGTTGTTTTATTGGTAACAACAGGTAAGTTGTAATCAAAATAAATGGAAGCCTTATTCTGAAAATATTCGCCTGAAGTAAGATTGTTCTTCGCTTTTATCCGGAAAGCAATATAACCATGACTCAACGGTTCGTTCACGTTACTATCGGGCAGGTTAATACGATCAAATATCCAGGTGATCTTATTACCATCAATTATGGTCATTTTATAATTATGACTTGCTGCGATCATTTGCAAGCTGTTCCAGTTAAGTTTTGCATCGAGTGTATCGGTTATACGAACGGTGAAAGCGGTATCGGTTCCTGTATTCTGAAAACGGATGACATATTGAATATCTTCTCCGTTTACAATTTTTGCCAACGGAATTTTACCGGCAACATTTTCCTGTTTATCGTTGGGATCGTAAGAACCAACTACAAATTGATTAAGATGAGCTGTATCATCCAAAGGAGTAAGATCAACTGCTGCAGCACTTCCTGTTGTTGAATTAATAAGAGCTTTGTAGTGTAAGGTATCACCGTTATTTAAAGTTGGAGGTGCGGCCAGTTTTACTTCAACATCAATGCTGTAACTATCAAAGGGTTTAAAACCTGCGTACATCCAGAGCAAGCTATCACCAGTTACTAAACCAGCTGCAGGAACTGAAGACACCAATGTTACACTCGGATCTTTAATCAACAAAACACCTCCGTTTGGAATGGTATCAGTGCCGTTGTTGCGGAAAGTAAGTTTGTACTTTGCATTGAAACCTGGCCTTGCAGGTGTAACAGGTATTAAGCTGATACTCACATCACGTTTGCCAGCCACTGGTTGTAAAGCAAAATGAACAGTATCGTTTTGGAATAAAGTGGTGAAAGTTGTTTGCCTTTCTGCAGGCGCAGCTATATAGTAATCGTTATTAAGTTTTACAGTTGTTTTATAGATACCTGTATCAACATCATTCCTGAACCATCCATTGGTAGAAACACTGCTGCGGCTGTAACCTGTTTTTTCAGATTTAATAAGAAACTTGTTGGCATAAGGTTCATTGGCATCTTTGATGTTGTTTTTGTTGAAGTCGTAATAAACTGAGCCGGTGATATTGCTGGTTTGACCCAGTTTGCCGAAGGAGCAATGTTCAACATTTACTAATGCTCCAAACATCCATTCGTTTTTATTAATTGAATCAATAGTCACAATTGCTTTGTCAGGGTACACTGCATGCCATTGTTCAACTCCATTCTTATCTAAACTTAAAAGATGGCTTGTATACCAATCATTACTACTTGAATCTGTCATTTCTGATATTCCAATAAGGATATAAGAAGAATCACTTTTTACATGCCCCCTATAAAAGAAGTCAGGCATGTCATGGCTTAAATCGTAAACCTTATTATCAATAATTTTACCTGTATCATTCAGAATTATTTTCCATGCAACTGATGTTACTGTATCAGTGTTAATTCCCTGCAAATCCCCATCTGCTGAATTCGTAAGTCCAAGAACCAAGAAATTTGAATTTGGCAACTGCTGAATATCGTAACCATAATCATCTTTGCTGCCACCATATCTCTTTAGCCAGATTAAATTACCGTTAGTATCAATTTTAAATAATACTAAATCAAGAAGCTTACTCTCAACTACACATGTACCTGTAACCTCTTCAAAATTTTTCATGATTACATACCCATCAGGCAATTTGATTACTCTACTATCAATATCTATTGTAGCGTAATTAATCCCCATAAAATACTTTCTATTCCATACGATTCCACCTGAATGATCCAGCTTAATGACAACATTGAACAGAGAATCCCGATTCCCGAAAGATGTGTTGCAAGTGTCATTTATAAGAATGTTTTTATCGCCAGCTATAATATAGCCACCATCTCCACTCAACGCTATATCAATACCCCATGATGAAATCATTGAAGAATTAATAATAGTCTGCCATTCTATCTCACCATTGGAACTTAGCTTTATGAAAGGTACTCCATTGGAAGAATCGACTGAAAACGGCCCCGTTGCAACAAGTCCACCATCAGTCGTAGCACATATAGATGGATAAAAATCTTCATTTCTTGTACCTAATCGTTTTTTCCACAAAACCTGGCCATCGGCATTCGCTTTTATAATAAAACCATCCAGGTTAGCAACAGAATCGGTTTCAATAGTACCACTTATTGCAAATGAGCCATCTGCAAGTCTTATCAAATTGTAAGTATAATCGGTTATTGACTCCGGAAACACTTCCTTTATCATTCTCTCCCACACCACTCCCGGCTCACCACCAAATCCAATACTATCAGTACCGGTAACTCTTGCATTAAAAACAGGTTTACTTTGTGTAGTTCTTTTAACCTGCTTTCCGGTTCTGCCAAAGAACGGGTTTTGTTGCGCTTGCACGCCAAAGAAAGAAATACAAAAAAGAAAAAGAAGAAAAAACGGTTGCTTTTTAAGGGTTATCATGTTACGTGTTTTGGATAGTGCGTCAAAATAATACATTCGGGACAAGTAAGCAAACCTGGCTCATAACTGTGCGTTTATTAACCATAACAGTGCAAAAGAAAAGCCCGTAACGAATGCTACGGGCTTAACATGATCTCTGTTATTTTTTTAAATACTAAATGCCGTATCTATTATCTCTGCCTGCTCCTGCTGGTGCACTTTATTATATCCCGTTGCAGTTGATGCCGATGCTGAACGGCTGATAACACCGTAGTTAATTTCTTTCAGGTTCATTTGCAAGAATGAAGCAGCACCCATGTTGAGCGGCTCTTCCTGTATCCAGAACCAGGTGGCTTTGCTGTATTTATTATACAACGCTGTCAATTGCTGTACAGGCAAAGGATAGATCTGTTCAAGACGAATAATGGCAACATCTGTACGGTTATCTTTTGCTTTGCGTTCTGCCAGATCAAAATACATTTTACCGCTGCAGAAAAATACTTTCTTCACTTGCGCTGCATCAGGACTTGTCGGATCATCAATCACTTCTTTAAAACCACCACTTAAGAATTCTTTTTTCAGCGAATAAGTTCCTGCGTGACGAAGATTTGCTTTTGGTGAGAAATTGATCAGCGGTTTACGGAAACTCCATGCCAACTGACGACGCAATGCATGGAATAAGTTAGATGCAGTAGTAATATTTGTTACCACCATATTCAACTCGGCACACATTTGCAGGAAGCGTTCCATTCTTGCACTGCTGTGTTCAGGGCCTTGTCCTTCGTAGCCATGTGGCAACAACATGGTAACACCATTCATACGATTCCATTTCTGTTCGCCTGCTGCAATAAACTGATCGATCATGGTTTGCGCACCATTACAGAAATCACCAAACTGTGCTTCCCACAACACCAATGCATTGGGGTTTGCCATTGCATAACCATATTCAAAACCAAGAACGCCATATTCACTCAACAAAGAATTGTAAATACGGAAATGACCGGCTGCACCTTCAATATGTGCAAGACGGTTATAGGCTTTATCAGTTACTTCATCACGCAAAACTGCATGACGATGAGAGAATGTACCACGACGAACATCCTGTCCGCTCATACGCACATCGTTTCCATCAATCATCAAACTTGCATAAGCCATCAGTTCACCGGTTGCCCAATCAACTTTCTGCTCGTCGTTGTATAATTTTATTTTATCCTGTATGATCTTTTCAACTTTCTTTAATGGCTTAAAATCATCGGGCCATTTCATGATCGATGAAAATATTTTATCAAAGTTGGCTTCACTGATGGCTGTTACAGGCGATTGTAAAAAATCTTCTGCTGTTGCACGGCGCAAACTTTTCCAGGCAAGTTCAGGAGCCTGGTAATGATATGGAAGTGGATTCTGTTTAATTTCATCAAGGCGTTCCTGCAGATCGCTCCAGAATTTCTTTTCCATTTCCTTCGCCAGTTCTTTTGCATCGGCCTCTCCATTCTCCAGTAAATAGTTGGTATAAACTTCACGTGGGTTTGGATGTTTATCGATCAATGCATATAAATGCGGTTGTGTAAATTTCGGATCATCACCTTCGTTATGTCCGTGTTTACGATAGCACACCATATCAATAAATACATCGCTGTTAAATTCCTGGCGGTAACGAGTTGCAATCTCCACACATTTTACTACTGCTTCAGCATCGTCACCATTTACATGAAAAACCGGAGCCTGCACCATTGATGCCAATGATGTACAATAATCGGCACTGCGTGCATCATTAAAATCTGTTGTAAAACCGATCTGGTTATTGATCACAAAGTGCATGGTACCACCAGTATAATAACCTTTCAGGTAACTCATCTGCAATACTTCATACACTACACCCTGGCCTGCAACCGATGCATCACCATGAATAAGAATAGGAAGTATTTTATCGAAATCACTCTTATACATGATATCGGCCTTTGCACGGCTGAAACCAACCACAACAGGATCAACCGCTTCAAGGTGCGAAGGGTTAGGCATCAATTTCAGGTGAACTGTTTTGCCATCCAATGTTTCCACTACGCTACCATAACCCATGTGATATTTCACATCACCACTACCCATGGTTTGATCCATCTTGGCCGTGCCTTCAAACTCACTGAATATTTGTTCATAGGTTTTACCCATGATATTTGCCAACACATTCAAACGACCACGATGCGCCATACCAATCACCACTTCCTGCACATCGTTGTTGGCGGCTGTATTAATGATGGCATCTAATGCTGCAATAGTTGTTTCACCACCTTCAAGCGAAAAACGTTTTTGACCAATGTATTTTGTATGAAGAAATTTTTCAAACATTACACCCTGGTTCAGTTTTTCCAAAACACGTTTGCGTTTGTTCAACGGCAGGGGTTGATGAAATTCTTTTTCGAATGCATTGGTAAGAAAATCAACTTTCTTTTGATCGCTGATATATTTAAACTCAACACCCACATGCGATGCATAGCATTTCTCCATGTACTGCTGAATGTTGCGCAAAGTTGTTTTACCAAGCCCGATCAATTGGCCTGCATGAAATTCTTTATCAAGATCAGCTTCGCTGAAACCATAAAACGCCAGTTCAATATTTGCACCACGATCTTTCCGCTTGCGGATAGGATTTGTTTTGGCCAGCAAGTGACCTTTATTACGGTAACCAAGAATCAATCGGTAAGCCATGATCTCACGCATCCAGTCGATACCGGATGGAGCAGTTGCACTGGTGCCATTTAAAGCAGGAGCGGTTCCGTTAGAAGCCCCGCTGCTCACAGCAAAATCAAATCCTTCAAAGAATCGCTTCATGTCGGGATCAACGCTGTTAGGGTCTTTTACAAAATCGGAATACAGGCTTTCGATATACTGAGGATGCGAGGCGGTGATGTATTGAAAATCTTTCATGTGCAAGAAAATGATCGTACTTCTTTAAAAAGGAGCACAAATATCGGTTGTTTTCATCAAAGCCGGATAACAGAGTCCACTTGATTTTGTCATTTTTGCGCTAATTCACAGGCATTTATAACGAACAAATGTTAATCAATGACGTTTTTTCAAGCCTGCTCATTTGTTCTGAATGGCCTGGTTTTATACGGGAACGTTTGCGTAAATAATGGAGCTGAAAGATTCATGAACAGGAGCTTTATCCACAATATGGGTTTACAATGGTTGAAACTGGCATTCCGGGCAAAAATTCTCTTGGCATCCGCTGAAATTTGAATTTTTCCCCTACCTTTGCCGTCCGATAAAATAAGATATGGCAAATCATAAGGCTACCAAAAAAGATGTTCGTCAGAGTGCAACCCGCAGGGATCGTAACCGTTATTATGGCAAAACTACCCGTAATGCCATCCGTGATCTGCAGGCGATCGCTACTGGAAAAGAAGCCGGTGAACAATTACCAGCTGTTGCTTCCATGATCGATAAACTGGCGAAGCGTGGCGTTATTCACAAGAACAAAGCTGCTAACTTAAAGAGCAAGCTTACGAAGAAAGTGAATGCGTTAGCATAATTGAACACAAGTAATCGAAAGATATTTACAACCCGTCTGTTTCAGATGGGTTTTTTCGTTTTAAGCTATCCCAGCTTTTGTCCGATTAAATAAAAAACAACTCTTTTCTGTACAGGCTTCCTTTATTTGCTGCTGCAGATAACCCTGCTCCTTAATTTTATTGAACCGACCAAATATTACAACATGAGAAAACTCTTCGTTGCATTGTCCGTATTCAGTTTGATCAACAGCTTTGCCCAACTTCCCGTTACTCGTTACGAAACATCAAAAGGAAAAGAAAGTGTAACCTATTACGAAGCGATTGAGGCGTGGAAACAGATCGATAAATCATCAGCAATAGTTTCAATGATAACGATGGGACCAACTGATGCCAATGAACCGTTGCATTTGGTATTGGTGAGCGCCGATGGAACATTTAAACCTGAACAATGGCAACAAAAGAATAAAGTGGTGATACTGATCAACAACGGTATTCATCCCGGTGAACCTGATGGTATTGATGCAAGTATTTCGTTGGTGAAAGATATTATCAGCAAAAAACGTACACTTTCTGCTAACGTCGTACTCGCAATTATCCCAGTGTATAATATTGGTGGAAGTTTAAACCGCAGTGCCTTTTATCGTGTGAGCCAGGATGGCCCAATTGAAAAGGGCTTTCGTGGTAACTCACAAAACTTTGATCTCAACCGTGATTTTATTAAGAACGATTCAAAAGAAGCAAAAAGTTTTGCGCAGATTTTTCATTTGCTGCAGCCCGATATTTTTATTGATAACCATGTAAGCAATGGCGCCGATTACCAGCATGTAATGACCTTGCTTACATCGCAACACAATAAGTTGGGTGGAAAGCTTGGCGAATATCTTAACCAGACATTTGAACCGGCCATCTACAAAAGCATGAAGGCAAAAGGTTACGATCTTCTCCCCTACGTAAATAATTTCGGTGATAATCCTGAGAATGGATGGAGTGCTTACTGGGATGGGCCACGTTACAGCAGTGGCTATGCATCGCTCTGGAATACGTTTGCATTTGTGCCCGAAACGCATATGCTGAAATCTTATCCCCAGCGTGTGGAAGCAACTTATCAACTCATGGTTAGTATGATGGAGTTTGCATCAGCAAATCAAACAACCATTAAACAGCTGCGTGCACAACAGCAGAAAGAACAATTAACACAACAACAATTTCCGGTTGGTTTTACGCTTGATCGTAGTCGTTATTCTGAAATATTATACAAAGGATATGAAGCAGGACACATGCCGAGCAACGTATCCGGCTTACCTCGTTTGTATTACGACCGCAATAAGTCATTTGAAAAACAAATTAAGTTCTACAATTTCTTTAACCCCAAAACGATGATTGATAAACCAACAGCTTATGTAATACCGCAAGGCTGGTGGAAGGTGATCGATCTGTTACAGATCAACAATGTGCAGATGCGCCGGTTGAAAAAAGACACAACCATTGAAGTGGAAGTTTACCGGATAGATGATTATAAAACTGCGCCTCGTCCTTATGAAGGTCATCATTTGAATTCAGAAGTAAAGACAAGTAAAACTTTTCAACGGATGAAATTCCGCAAGGGTGATTGGTA
>JAKFDY010000300.1:0-9534 GCA_036675885.1 Lacibacter sp.
TGCTTATGCCTGATCAATCGGGAATCTCAAAACAATTAAAAAAAAGGGTGAAGATCTTCATCCTTTTTCTTTACAGCTGCTTTTTTCACAATACCCCAAAACTAAATTGTATTTTACAGTACCATTAATTCTGCTTCATGAGGAAATACTTGCCACATGCAATAGCTCTTCCACGTTATCTATTACTTTCCTTTCAAAAATATATTGGCTTATACGGTAACAAATCCGGGGTGATCTGTATCTACAAATCAATAAGACAATTGAATCAAATGATCACTGTTGATAGCTGGATGAACAGGTAGCAACCTTTTTATTTGCAGCTTACAGTGCAGGTAATAACCATTAAAGTAACCATCAATGAAGAAAATTATTTTCTTTCTGTTACTGCTATGCTCGCAAGCAGCCCGCAGCCAGAACAACCGCAGCTTATTCAATAGAAACGACAACTGGGATTTTGGTGTTAGTTCCGGAGCTTCCTTTGGACTCAACAGTAATGAAGCAACGCTGTTTCGTGGCAACGGCCTCGTTACCGGTCTCAACAGCCAATACTTTTTTGGTCCGCTGGGCCTGGGTATAAGCGGCGGTTTTATGAATAGCAAACTGAGTACAGCAGCCATCAATCAATTTATGATTGATCGCAAGTTTCCACAAACAAGTACGGTTACTACAGCTCCTGCTCAAAATGCATTTCTGCTTCTTGGCCCTTCATTGAGGCTGGGGCAACGGGCACAACTCATTGCTTCTGTAAAAGCCGGTATGTTCTTTAATCAAAGTGGCAGATTGATCATTGGTCAGCAGGGAGCGGTGCGTCCTTTATATCGTTTCGATGCAGGTACCAAATCATTATTCCCTGGTATGAACGGATCACTATCATTTTCGTACCCGGTTGGTGCTACATCATCCCTTTTGTTGTCAACTGATTTTTTACACTCTTCTTCTTCCATTCAATTATATGATCCACAGCAAGGCATTGATATACCTGCTGAACAAAAACGGAAAATGCAAACCATCAACGCTGGTATTACATTCATCAAAACATTTGGTATTAAATCGCCACGTGATGCTGCCAGCGGACAGAGCAGTGGCAAACGGGAAAGAGGCAGTGGGCTGGCAACCGGCCGTCGTCAGTACGAACCTGCAGGCACAGATAATGATGATAACAACCGTGCGCTGAAAACGAAAACAAAAAGCAACCAAAGTAATGACCGTGTACATGGTGATCCGCATGTAGATGATGGTACCAGCATTATTGATCCTGAAAATAAACGTGTGGTTAAAACCAAAACAAAAAGTAATCAAAGTAATGACCGCAGCATGTCAGAAAGTTGTGGACCCGTTACAACTAAAACAACACATCCTGATGGTACAGTGGAAGAGCAAACTTTCAGTTGCCCCGATGATGCAGTGAATTATAAATTAAAAGTTGATGGCGGCATGCCCAACCGTATTTCAATGAATGTAACAGTTCCAAAACAAACTCAGGGTGCAACATTTGGTGAAAAAGTAAGCCAGGGCTTGCATGCAGCCGGATCGCATCTTGTTTCCGGAAAAATTGTACGTAGTAGTGGTGGTGGTGCAGGTGGCATTGTTACCAATAAAACGCATAGTGGCGGCGGCGCTGCTGCTGCAAGCTATGCCTCAACAGGCATGGTTATTAATAACGGTCTTCATATGAATCTTTTTGCAAGAGAAGCCGGTAGCGGAATGGCAACAGGCAAACGCGAAAGAGGCAGTGGAATGGCAACAGGTCGCAGACAATACCAACCATTATTTTTTGATGGTATGCCGCAGGGAGAAGTTTGTAATCCCTGCATGGGTGTAGTTAAGAGTCCTTTGTATGAAGAAAAAGGACAGGGACATAACCCTCTCTTTAAAAGCAAACAAACAACTGCTGATGATGATTGTGATGGTGCAGCAGAGGGGTTTGATATTTATTTGATCGATCGTACTACAGGTGCTTCAGTTGCCAGTACAAAAACAAACAAATGCGGCGAATACTGGTTTGCCAATGTGCCCGATGGAAATTACAGTGTGCAGGTGAGTGGTACATTCCTTAGCAAGAAAGGATATGATTATTACCAGGCACAGTCGAATGCAAGAATAGATATTGCCGGTGAAGTGTTGATGCCGGATGAAACATGGCAGCATATCATGCATAACAATAACACCCCTCAAATGAAAGCAGGGATCAGCACCTCACGCAGTAATATCAGAACCAGGAGCAGTATTACCGTTGCATCAGGTGATGTAAACGGAGATGGCACGGCTGATTATTACCGTGCAATAGCTACATACAGTGATGGAACAAGTAAAATAATTGCTGAAGGTTCGCTTAGTGCCAATGCATCTGTGATTACGATTCCGGTTGAAGAAAACAATCAACAGAAAACAGGTGTCAATACTTCACGCTCCAATATCAAAAATTTCACCATTACAACTGCTGATGTAAATGCGGATGCTGTTGCTGATATTACTGTACGTGGTTTGTTTAGTGACGGAACTACAAAAGACATTACTGAATACTGCGGCAGTAAACAACAACCAGGTGTAATGCAGATCAGCATTGCAGTAGCTGATGTGGATGGCGATGGTATGAGTGATTTAATCTGGAGCCCACGCAGTAATGTGGGTGTAAATGCTAGAACAAATAACATCAATGTAAATGAGTTGCCAACAGCCATTATCAATACATCACGTTCAAATATCAAAAATCTTGCAGTTACAGTTGCTGATGTGGATGGAGATGCTGTGAGTGAACTGGTTGTTGGAAATAAGAGCGCTTCTTTATTGGGAGGAGCTCTCCCGGGTGGAGCGGTTATCAGTGCGGCCATGAAGCCCGGCAACCCCATTGGCGGCTTAACCATCAAAGGTGGAAAAAATCCTGGTGGTGATTCAGCACGCATGCGCACGAGTTCTTTAGGTGAATTTGAATTCACGAATCTTGACCCGGGTAATTATACATTTACAGTTGAAGCAAGATATATCATCAGCGATGAAACTGATATTGATTTGAATGATGATGACAGTGATGGAGATAACACACAAACCAACACAACACTAAAAACAACTGTGCCAAAACAAACACAGGGTACCACTTTTGGTGAAAAGGTAAAAACAAGTGCAGGCACATCTAACTCCAATACAAAAGCGCAGGATCACAACTCTTCCCGTTCAAACAAAACAGCCAGCAGTTTTGCACCCAATCCAGGTGATTCAACTATTCTCTCTTTTAACAGCATGCTGGCTACATTAACAGAACTGGATACACAATTGCAAAACGATGCTGTTTCAACAAAAGCCGGCATCAGTACATCACGGAGTAATCTTCGCAGAGTATGCAGCAGCATTACTACCATTAACAACGATCTTGAAAACGGAAATACAGCAGCAGCTCAGTTAAAAATGAAAAGCCTCAACACACAGGTTCTGGCTCTCCAGCAATCACTCATTACCTTAGGCACAGCATACACAAGTATTTCCAATGTACTTAAAACAAAGCACGATACAGCAAAAAATAGTATTGGAAATATTCGCTGATAATAAACAATACCGCTTTTTAAAAAAGTTCCTGTAAAGGAACTTTTTTATTTTCGCTTTGCATGTACAAACAACAACTCACTAAAGAACAGGCACATCAAAAAGCAAAGCATTACTGTGCTTACCAGGAGCGTTGCCACAGTGAGGTAAAAGAAAAACTGTATGGCTTTGGGTTGCCTAAATCGGATGTGGAAGAGTTGTTGTCGAAACTTATTGAAGAAGATTATCTCAACGAAGAGCGGTTTGCGGTGCAGTTTGCCGGTGGCCGTTTTCGTTTGAAGCAATGGGGACGGGTAAAGATCAAATACGAACTGAAACAGAAACGGGTAAGTGAGTATTTGATCAAAAAAGCCATGAAAGCAATTGATGAAGAAGATTATTGGGCCACGGCGCAAAAACTCTGTGATCAAAAGCTGAAACAACTGAAAGGGGAAACCAACATCTTCATCCGCAAAAGAAAGCTCACCGATTATTTAATGCAAAAGGGTTATGAACAAAACATCATTAGTGAATTGTTACGCTAAGCTCCATGTTCTGATTTTTAGTAATCTTGTAACCGCATGCCGAAATCAACCATTGTAACCCTCCTTCTTGTTTCCTGTTTTGCCTTTGTGCAGGCGCAGGATACATCAGCTGCTTATACAAAAGAGTTTACCTTAATAACTGAGAACGACAATTACAATTTCACCAGGCAGGACCGTTATTATTCAAATGGGCTTTTTCTGCGTTATCAATGGCTGGCGAAACAACCATCTTCGCCAAGGCTGGCTGCCAAGCTTCACCGCATTGAAGTGGGGCAAATGATCTATAACCCTCATCTCAACCGTCGGTCACTGGAACAGGTGCTGGAGCAACAGGATCGTCCTTATGCCGGTTGGTTGTATGGCAGCTACGGACAAACAAATGTGTATAATGATGAACATGTGCTGCAATTCGATGGAGCAGTGGGCATTCTTGGTCCCGGTGCTAAAGGAAAAGAAGTGCAAACGAATTATCATAAGGTCATTGGTCTGTATAAACTTTATGGGTGGGAAAACCAGTTGCAAAACGAAATGGGTGTAAATGCGTCGGTGCGTTATTATCAACCCCTCATTGCAGCAACAAAAAACTTTAGTCTTCATGCCACAGGTAAGGCCACGCTTGGTAATACATTTACGAATGCATCGGCCGGTGTGCTATTAAAACTCGGCTGGCTGGAAGATGAACAGTACACAGCTTACTGGACAGGCCGACTCGGGGAAAACAAACAACAGCAGCGACATCAAACAGAATTCATCTTTTTCCTTGAACCCGCTCTCATGGCGCAGGCATACAATGCAACAGTGCAGGGCGGTTTGTTCCGTAAGGATAAAGGCAACTATACTTCAGAACTGAATCCGTTCATTTATATCGTTAAAACAGGGATCATCCTTTCAAACCGTCAGACTTCCTTCGCAGCGTATTACCATATCAAACAACGTGAAGCAAAAACTATGATTGATCCGTTTGAAGTGTACGGTGCTTTTGCATTCAGCATCCGCTTTCGTTAATACCGATTGCATATCCGTAACAAGCCAATTACACTGGCATGAACGGCTATTGCATCGGCATTATACAGCAGTCAACCGGGCACATTTAACAATCAAATTCGTATAACTTCGTGGCATGAGTCATCTTACATTCACGCTCATTCAAACAAATCTTTATTGGGAAGATAAAGCAGCCAACCTGCAGATGCTGGAAGAAAAGATCAATTCCATTCAACATCCCACGCAGATCATTGTACTTCCTGAAATGTTCAACACCGGTTTCAGTATGAAGCCGGAAGAACTTGCAGAACCAATGAATGGCGCTACAGTTGAATGGATGAAAAAAATAGCAGCAGAAAAGCGTGTGATCATTACAGGAAGCATTATGGCAGCCGAGGTTGCTGAAGACGGTTCAACACAATATTTCAATCGCCTTATCTGGATGTTACCTAACGGACAACACGGTGTATATGATAAACGTCACTTGTTTGCTTATGCTGATGAAGACAAACATTACACAGCTGGCACCAAACGTTTGATTGCTTCTGTGAATGGCTGGAAGATCAACCTGATGGTTTGTTATGATCTGCGGTTCCCTGTGTGGGCAAGGCAACCCCCCTCCCAACCTCCCCCTTCAGGGGAGGAGTTCGCTCCGGAATATGATGTATTGATCTATGTTGCCAACTGGCCCGAACGAAGAGTGCATGCCTGGAAAACATTACTCACCGCAAGAGCCATCGAAAACCAGTGCTATGTGATTGGTGTGAACAGAACAGGAAATGACGGTAATACCATTTATCATAGTGGCAGCAGCATGGTCATTGATGCCATGGGTGAAGTGCTGTATGAAAAAGAACATGAAGAAGATGTGTTTACCATTACACTCTCCAAAGAAAAACTCGAAGAGATACGTCATAAACTTCCTTTCTTAAAAGACGGAGATGCGTTCAGCATTCTTCCATAATAAAACATGCTGGCATTTTACAACGGAACAGTTTTTACAGGCGATCGTTTTATAAATGGTCATGCTGTGTTAGTGAGCAATGGAATGATTGAAGCCATAGTGCCTGCAACCGATCTTGCTGCTGATATTGACCGCTATGATCTGCAGGGAAATTTATTAGTACCTGCGTTTATTGATCTGCAATTGTATGGCGGCAATGGTTTGTTGTTTTCAGAAGCGTTGAATGAAGATGCAATACTTGCAACAGATGCTTATTGTGTAAGCGGTGGATGTACTCGTTTCCTGTTAACCATGGCTACTAACAGCATCGCTGTTTTTTTGAAAGGAATTGATGTTGTAAAAACATTCCTGCAACAAAATCCACATGGTGGTTTGCTGGGATTACACCTGGAAGGACCGTATATCAATCCAATAAAACGTGGTGCACATTTATCAGAGCACATCAAACAACCAACACTCGATGAAGTAAAATTGTTGCTTGATAAAAGTGAAGGCGTTGTAAAGATGATGACGCTTGCACCTGAGCAGTGTAGCGATGAAGTGATTCAACTCCTGCTTGATAATAATGTAGTTGTTTCAGCTGGTCACAGTAACGCAACCTATGAACAGGCAACTGCCGGTTTCAACAAAGGCATAACAACTGCAACACATTTATTCAATGCTATGTCGCCATTGCAGGGAAGAGAATTGGGAATGGTGGGTGCTATTTATGATCATGCAACAACCTACAGCAGTATTGTGTGCGATGGATTTCATACTTCCTTTGCAACAGTACGCATCAGCAAGAAAATGATGCAGGAACGCCTGTTCTTAATTACAGATGCAGTAGCTGAAACAAAAGAAGGAGCCTATCAACACCTGTTAAAAGATGATCGTTATGTATTACCCGATGGTACATTATCTGGCTCTGCACTTACGATGATAAAAGCAGTGAACAATTGTGTAAACCAGGCAGGTATTGAATTTGATGAAGCGTTGCGAATGGCATCATTATATCCTGCCCGTGTGGCTGGGATACTGCAACATGGTAAAATTGAAACTGGATTTGTGGCCGACTTTGTACTACTTTCAAAAAAACATGATATTGTGCAGAGCTTCAGAAATGGTATCGCTGTTTACGCCCCTTAACGTTTTCGAATGCTTTTGATCTCATATACATCCAGCGGCTCTGCACAAAAGCATTGATACTTTTCATCTGTTTTCACCAAACAAGCTGATACAGCCAGATCATCTACTTGATAAGTTGAACTGAGATTCTTCAGTTTAACAGGTTTTGTAAATTCATCAGACTGAAAATACCAACCCAATCCATCAACTACAGGTTCGCCACCCCATTGAATGGTTCCATCAAAACAGGTAGTATTATCAATACATTTTGCTTCTTTAGTACAGGAAGCAAAAATAAAAGCGAGTGCGATCAACGCAATATAAATCTGTTTCATACTAATCCTGACAGGTCGTTCAGCCTTTCCGTTGCATGATGAGTTGAATTGCTTTCTCCATCTTCGGATCACGGTTCTGCCTGATGCTTTCTGCACTGGCTTTTGCTTCCACATCGGGCAACACGCCGTGCCCGTCTTTGGGGTAGTTCTTATTATTTACAATGCGGTAAAGCGGTAACCGCACACGAAGTTTACTGTTCGGCAGAATCATCTCAGGAATTAACACTCCATTGTTGCCATAATAACCGCCACCTGTTTCTTCCCCAACAATTGTAACATTCTCCTGCCCCTTAACCACAGACGCAAACAATGTGGTGGCAGAAAATGAAAACCCGCCAGTAAGCAGGTACACATGCCCGTTATAACGTTGTGGTAACGGTTCGTATATACGGTTGTTGAAAAACCTGAACCTGTACATCCCGTCCTGTTGCTTTCTGTTTAAAAAGAACAAACCCAGATTGTAAATACACCTTCGACTCACTTTTGCATTGCTGCGGAGTTTTCGCTCGACAGAATAAATAGAATCAGTAAAAACAAATGGTTCATTGCTGATGAAGCGTGTGACGTATAATGATTTTTTGATGAGGCCTCCACCATTGTTCCGCACATCAATCACTAAATGTTGAATGTTTTTCTTTTCTAACTGCCTGAATGCTTTCTTCAGGAAATGCTTGTGCAATGACGGGCCAAAACTGCTGATGCGTAGTGTTGCAAACTTCTTTGATGAATCAATGCTGAATGAACGGGTGCGTTGCAAACGCTGCTGTCTTTCTGAAATTTCCGGTTGTGAAGGTGGCGGGGTTTGAGGTGTTATGGAAACCGGTCTGCGCCTTGTCGTATCTCTTGCAGGATCAAGTAATGGAAGAACTGTTCGTTTCACTTCACCCCTTGCATTTACATAGTTGATGGTATAATTTTTTTGTAAACCAAAACGGATATTATAATAGGTAGTAAAGTTGTTACTGATGTTCTGGTAGCTGAAGTTTTTTGAATTACCATCGATTGAAACAAGCGGCAAAAGCGAATCAATCACCTGTCTTGCTGTTAACCCATTGATGGAAAGAATGGTTGTTCCCGTTTTGATCAATGAATCACGACGGTTAAGATTAACAGTTACTACCAATGTTGAATCGTCCACCACTTTTGCAACAAATGGGAAAGTGGGTAACCGTTTACCGGATATGAATTGATTATACTTTTTTGAAAACCGTACACTGGTATGTCCGCATCGGATCGGAAAAATTGTTTTTGCCACCACATTCCTGAACTGTATTTCATTCAGCGAATCATGCAGTTGTTCATAAGCAAGTTTGAATGATGATTCAATTTCTTCTTTTGAACTGTACCAGTAAAGCGAAGGATGATTTTTTTTGAATGTTTCTTCCATCACCTGCACATCTTCTTTCAACTGCTCCGGGCTGTACTTGC
This sequence comes from Lacibacter sp., assembly GCA_036675885.1. Classification (GTDB taxonomy): domain Bacteria; phylum Bacteroidota; class Bacteroidia; order Chitinophagales; family Chitinophagaceae; genus Lacibacter. The sequence continues at coordinate 8,880 of JAKFDY010000300.1, forward strand.
GTTCAGGTGTATACGCAACACTTCCCGTTGCGGAACAGGAGCTTAATGCATACAGCATTACTACTGCAATTATAAAAAAGATGTTTTTCTTCATACGTTTATACCGCTTATGTAACCAGACCAATGAGGCTAGCCGGGCTGCGTTGCCGGGCTGCAAACCTCATAGGTCTAACCACTTATTTACCAAATGCATTCCAGCCCTGGGCTGTAAGCTGATGTTTATTACCACCTCTTGTTATGATGTGTGCACCTTCAGCTGCTGTTGTAATATGACCTATAATCCTGATGCCATTCACATCTTTTATTTTATCATAATCGCTTTGTGCAATTGTAAACACGAGTTCATAATCTTCACCTCCACTCAACGCACATGCCGTTGGATCTAATTCTAATTTATACGCAAACTCTTTTGCATCAGGATGTACAGGTATTTTGTCTTCGTAGATCAATGCGCCCACTTCGCTTTGTTTGCAGATGTGCAACAGTTCACTACTCAACCCATCGCTTATGTCCATCATTGATGTTGGCACAATCTGTTCTTTCTCAAAAAAATCGATGATATCTTTTCTTGCTTCCGGTTTTAGTAAACGCCCAACGATATAATCCCTGTTCTCCAGATCGGGTTGAACACCTTTTGTTTCGAGGAAAATTTTCT
>JAKFDY010000301.1:0-8426 GCA_036675885.1 Lacibacter sp.
GTTATTCCTGAGCGAACGTACGGTTGAAACACACAGGAAAAACATCTTCCGCAAAACGAAAACCAATTCGGTAATCGGGTTAATTAAATATGCTTACGAGCACAAGCTCATTTAACGGATAGCAATACCCAATTTCAGCAATACAGAATGTGATCCGCCATTGGTATTTTTCTTTTGCCAGCCATCGTAATGCACACTTGCATTAAAAATATTAAAGTTTAAACCGGCACCAATATCATACGCAAAGCGGCTTTCCCTGGCATCGATCGTTTCATCTTTTATCAATCCAACACCGGCATTGCCCGTAAGAAATAAATTCTTTACAGGATAATAACGGATCCCTGCTTTTAACGGCACCATTGATATCTTACCATAAGGATTATACGATTCAGGCGCATAGGATTGGAAACCGATGGTTCCGGTGATATAAGCGCTCTGACCTAAACCAAATCCTCCAAAGCCTTCAATACCAAATACGCTTCTGTAGTCGTTCCGAAAATCGCCAAGCGGTGCACCAACAATAACGTTACCGCCAAAAATAGTATTAGCTTTTTGTGCATACGAAGCACTTGTTAAACCAATAATTGCTACAATAATGGATAAAAATTTGCTCTTCATAACATCTGTTTACAGCTTCATTTTCCAATATTGTACCAAAAGCAAAAACATCCCGGGCATTTCCATTTATTTAACAAATTCAAGGCGCTGTCAGGCGCATTTTCGTTTCCAATAAAAATATTCTACTTTGCAAGTGGAGAATTGAACTTTTCCATTGAAATTTTAATTTCTGATAAATGCTGTCGAAAAAAACACAATACGCATTCCAGGCGCTGAGCTATATGGCACAGCAAAAAAACAACGAGCCGCTTTTGATTGCAGATATTGCCAAAAAGAAAAAGATCCCCTTAAAATTTTTGGAGAATATTTTATTGCTGATGCGGAAAGATGGTATCCTTGAAAGCAAGAAAGGAAAAGGCGGTGGCTATTACTTCAAATTGAAACCATCGCAGATCACACTGGCAAGGGTGATCCGTTTGCTGGATGGGCCGATTGCGCCCCTCTCCTGCGTGAGCCTCCATTTCTATGAACGTTGTAAAAATTGCGACGAAAAACATTGCGGTCTGCACGATATGATGATTACGGTACGGGATGCTAACTTGAAAATACTCGAAAAGAAAACCGTTGCCGATATTGTGTGATGCAGAAAACAGTAGCCATAACCGTGAGAGGAAAAGTACAAGGCGTTTGGTTTCGCAGGTACACACTTGAGAAAGCACAACAGCTACAGCTTAAGGGTACAGTTAAAAATACAACTGATGGCGATGTATTTATTGTTGCCACCGGCACCGAAGACCAGCTAGCAGATTTTATTGAATGGTGCTGGATGGGTTCACCCAAGAGCAAGGTTACTTCTGTTACGGTTGAAGATAAAGAGTTGATGGAGTTTGAAGGGTTTGAGGTGGTGAGGTAGATTTTCTTAAATTGAATGCAAACGTTTTTGATTTATGCATAGTTTGACTAAACCTTATATTCTTTACACTATTCGAACGAATATTTTTAGACAAGCGATGAAGAAAAAGGACTTGTTAGTCCTTTGGTCTGAAACCAAAAACTTTTTAAGCAATTATACTAGTGCTAACGTACGTAACCCATCGTTTATTAAACTAAAAATCTATCCATTATTTGATAGAAAGAAATTTGACCAAAATCTAGAAGAGGTTGTAGCCATGTCAGAAAGACCAAATCTAGAACCGGTTTGGAATGTGTCGAATGACAATTTAGAAAAGGTGATTATGGGACTACACAATGTTCAACAATTCTTACCGACCCAGCCCAATGCAATAGAGCTTAATATTTGGTATAATTTCAGATTTCTAGATGCTGAAAATTCCTTAGAGCTACCTAACTGCGAATGCAATGGGCATATTCATTTCATTTTCTCAAAAAGACATAGCTGTAGTCCTGCTTTAGTTTTTCCATTTTCAGATCCAACACCTGAGTTTTGGAAATTCTTAGATGAGATTAAAACAAACCTTCCTTTTGAATTAGACGAAAAGTTATTAAGAAAAGTCTACGTAAAAAATGGTTCACCAAGTTCTTCAAAGAAAATTTCAAGACCGACATAACCCACTTACGCTCTTGTTGGTACCTTCACCAATAAGAAACTCATAAACATATTTGCACTCACTGCTTACTGAAACAATAACGATAATTATAACTCGGGCTTTCAATAAACGCAAATAACCGGCGACCGGAAGAACGGAAATCAAAATGATCGAAGTACCAATCGATCACACAGTTACTGTTGAAGTTGTATAGTTTTACAATAAGTACTTGCCTGCTGTCTGTTTGCCAGTTGCCGTCACTATCATAATAACCGGGACCGCTTTGTGTACGCATCTGCCAATTACCTTGCATTGTATCAGTTGCATCGGTATAAGAAGCTGTGCCGTTTTCATTAAACCGGAACACACCTGATTCGTAACCCGAATTGATGTTTTCATTACCAAAAGCCCGGCGCTTTTCTACTTCGGTTAAACGCCACGAACCTTCAATGCGGTTTTCGGGCAACCATTTTTTACAGGAGCTGAGTGCAACAAAGAGAAGAGCGATAAAAGAAAATTAGTAGAGTTTTGATTGCATAGATAACGTTTTCTGAAAAGCCACAAATACAGTACCCATATACGTTAGAGAATATGTAAAACGTTGGCATGCCGGGTATTCAAAAAGCTATTTATTATACAAGCCGGGGAAGAGGATTAACAGCATTCAAAATACTTTTCTGGTCAGGCGACCGCAAAGGAGTCTGCCAATGATTTTACACAAAAGTTATACTTAACTTTCAGAAAGATTATTGATTCTACAAAATTATCTGATGTATAAATGACCAGGTTCAAAGCTGTAATTGAGATTATCGGCATCAACCCTTTTGTATTTGTTCCTGAAAAAATACTTGCAGCTGTTTTACAGGAAGCAGGGAAAGAGAAAGGACCAATACCAATAAAAGGTGTGATCAATAAAACCCCTTACCGGCAAACATTGGTAAAGTATGCCGGGCATTGGCGTTTATACATTAATACCATCATGCTGAAAGATTCACCGAAACGAATCGGCGAAACAATAACCATCAGCATTGAGTTTGATCCTACAGACAGAAAACTGAACATGCATCCGGAGCTTGAAAAAGCATTGGCAAAGAATAAAATAGCCAGGGAAAATTTTTCAAAATTACCTGCCTCCCGTCAACAGGAGATCATCCGTTACATCAGCAATTTAAAAACAGCAGAAAGTGTTGAACGGAATATTGCAAGAGCTATCAACTTTTTAAGTGGCAACGGAAGTTTTGTGGGCAGGCAAACGCTTTAATAGTTCTTAGTCAATTGTTCGTCACTTGCAGATGATCAATAAATATTGCAACGACTATCAGCAATAATAGAAATCCCCCAATAACAACCGGGGGATTTCTATTAACATTCAAAATTCTTTCCTTGTTTTTATTTTGTAAACAACATTTTTCCATTCAACACAAAAACTTTTCCTTGTGTATCTTTTATTTGCAGGCGGTACGTGTATATTCCTGCAGCCATTTTCGATGCATCAAAGCTTGCCTTGTGATTACCCGCCATCATGTTGCCTTCTTGTAGTTGTGCAACTTTCTGTCCAAAACTATTATAGACTGAAAGATTTACCTGCGCATTAACAGGAAGCACATAATAAATGGTGGTCTGTGCACTGAACGGATTCGGATAATTCTGCACCGTCACAAAACTTTCAGGTATAATATTAGCCGATTGACTTGGCGAAACTCTGGTTGAAACGTTACCGCAATTGCAATTACTATTAACTGTGTAAACAGGACCGTCATCTATTGCTGTAGTGCCACTCTGGTTGGGAGCCGCAATAGCCTTTGCTATTGCTACTGCTGTATTGCCGGATGCGTCAGTTACACAGAAGTAAATCGTGTAAACCCTGCCATTACCTCCATCCATTCTTTCACTGCGCAAATCAACCGATTTGCAATTAGCAGCAATCTTTATATCCTGGGTAGTATTGCCATCTACAGTTCCCGGTGCATTTTCCGCTTCATCGCTTGTTACTTTAGTAATAACAATATTACCAACAGGTATGCTGCCACAATTGTCGGATACCGAGGTTATGAATTGCGAGACATTTATCTTCTGATATTTATGGTTAGGAGACCATAACAGTACCATTGGATTCGCTATGGTATTCACAACCGGTGGCTGATTGTCGGTTACCGTTATAGTAAAACTACAGGTAGCATCAGGCAGCGTTCCGTTGGATGCTGTAATGGTTACTGTAGTATTACCTATCGGGAAGGCATACGATGTTGTTACAGTTGTGGTACCGACTTTAACCGTTAATGTAGGTACCGGAGTTCCCGATGCTGTTACATAGCTGAGTAGCGTGGCTCTGCTTAAAGTAGCCGTGCATACACCCGCATCTGTATTCAAGTTTATTACTGTAGGGCAAACTGTAAATGTTGGCGCCACGGTGCAACCTGTTGCAGCAGTCAACACAACCGGGTTGCCACTATAATTGACAACACAGTTCGGGTAAGTTTGTGAACGTACTGCAATATTGTAACTACCTGCGCCGGGACTGAATGTATTTGTAGTAAACCAGTCAGTTCCACCGTTAATACTGTATTCAAGAGTACCGGTACCTGTTGCATTTACTACTATGTTTCCTGCAGGTACAGCACAAGTAGGCTGCGTAACTGAAGGCGCATTAACAGTTGGCACTGGGTTCACTGTAATTGAGCCGTTAGCAGTTATATTTCCACAACCACCTGTTAGCGTTACCGTATAATTGAAGATGCCTGATGCCGCCGACGGTGTGCCACTAATTGTTACTTCATTGGCCAGCCATGAGCCATTAACACCAGCAGGAAGCCCGCTGAAGAGGGCTCCGGTAGCACCGGTTGTAGAATAGGTGACATCATTTATTGCAGTATTGCTACATACCGCTTGTGCATCGCTGCCCTCTTGCGAGGTCAGACTGATGCCATTGTCTGGAGTTACTACAACTGTTACCATTGCACAACCGGTCGTATTACAAATACCACTATATCTAACATAATAGGTTGTCGTGGTGGTTGGAGAAACAGTAATGTCATCTCCTGTACCTGCCGGAGTGCCTCCGCACGAACCGGTAAACCATTGTGTTACAGATCCTGTTCCTTTGAATCCGCCTTCTACCTCCAGGAAAGCGTTACCTCCGCTACAGATAATTTTATCGCCACCAATACCGCTTGGTGCAACGGATGGCTGATTAACTGTTACCACTTGCGTTGGTCCACCGGTGTTTGCCGGACAAGGTGCGGCAGTATTCTCAATCTGCACCCAATAAGTGGTAGTGCTGGTTGGGGATACATTAAGAGTTGAATTAGTTTCTCCTGCTAATGGGGAAATTCCAACTACAGCACCAGTTCCCCACTGGTAATTGGCACCTGTTCCTAAAGTGCCTCCTATGGCTGTTAATGTGGTCTGATCACCATTACATATCGTTGTTGTTCCGGTAATGCCCGATGGCGCTACGGACGGAATATTGACGGTAAGGGAGGCATTATTGGATGTAACAATTGCACATGAATTAGTAACAACCACATTATAATCAGTCGCCTCATCCGCATCACTTGCATTGAGAATGCTCATTGTGGCGGTGGTGGCATCGGAGATAGTGGAACCTGTGCCGGTTGGGCCATTGATTAGTGCCGTTGTGCCCTTGCGCCATTGGTAAGTGGGGGAAGGAACCCCCGCTGCCGTTACCGTAAACAGAGCAGTACTGCCGAGGCACGCCACAGAATTGACGGGCTGAACAGAGATAGAAGCTGGTGTATTGATAAATATCGCTGCCTTTGCAGTGGCATCATTACCTGGGATATTGTCAACAATCGCATTTACACTTCCATTACCTGGTGTTCCATTAGAGGTAAATAATACGGTGGCAGTTCCATTAGCTTGAATACTTGTTTGTGCAGCTGAAAGGCTTCCAAGTGTTGGGTTTACAAAACTTATGGGCAAGCCTATCACTGTACTGAGATTTGCCAATGCAATGGCCTCGCTGGCTGAATTTGTAAGGAAGCTGGCCGTAACCGTTGAAGTGTTACCCAAAAATACATTGGTAGGGCAAATGGGTGTAGGAGATGCAGTAGCTTTTAACTGCAGCCATTTGGTAAGCGTCATAACAGCACCTGCTGCTAATGCAGTTGCATCATTGGCTCCGGGGCCTGTGTTTACTCCCCACCAGTTGTTATCAGCAATTGTGACATGGGTTGTGGCTCCACCTGCCTGCCCGATAATATTTGCTAATGGCAGAAAAGCAACATTAGCACAAGTATTTCCTATAAACCTGTTGTACCGGATCGTTGCAGTTCCGTTCGTACTCATAATGGCACCGGCATGACCGGTAACATTTTCAACCTGGTTATTTAAAAAATAATTTTTTTCTATTAAGTATGTGCCGCCGCTGCCACCGCCGGTTACAGATACCGCACCACCATCACCACCTGTATTAGCACCTACTACGCCTGTACGGTTATTTTCAAAAGTACAGCCGGTAATAATTGCTGTTCCACCCTGGGAGTTATAACTTACCGCACCTCCTGCACCACCGGCCCTGTTATTGGTAAATATGCAATTTGTAATAGTGAGACTATGATTATTAAGGCTGGAACTGGCAGAAATTGCACCCCCATTACCTAACTGTCTTTGAAAGTTAGTAATTCTGCAATTTATTAATGTGGTTGCTGCGCCTGCCCCTCCGGCAATGATGGCTCCACCTCCACCAGAATAAGCAGTAACGGCGGGCCCGGTATAGTTCAATGTAATATCCTGTAATAAAAATGTAACTGCACCTGTACCGGTACTGAAAATGCGGTTTTCGGTAGTTTGGTTAACAGTAAGCGAATTCATACCGGGTCCGGTAATGGTAATATTATTTCCATTGGCTGCATTTCCAACTGTAATCTGCCCCAGCGTAAGATTGATAGGGCTTGCCACAGCACCGCTAAAAGTTATTATATGCGCACCCGGTTGAGCAGTAGCCGCTTGAATTGCTGATCGGAGTGTAATAACGCCACCGCCTGCATCACCGGTAACCAGGTTCACTGCATTTGCATCAGTATTTGAATTGACAATATAATTTTGTGCAGTTAACCGTAAAGAAAAAACTGAACTTAAAATAAAAAGCAAAAAGATTAACGATCTGTTTTTCAGAAATCCAATTCTATTTGTGTTTTTTGGGTATATATTTCTCATAAAAAAGCTATTTTTTCGGTGATGAATTTGTTTTGGATCAGGTCAGCAAAAAGTATTAACAGATTTGGATTAGTATGTTTACAAAGAATTACTTCAATTCTTTTATTTATGATCTTGGCGGAAATACTCCCTGCAAAGCAATACAATAATAAAAAGTGAGGTAGGGCATTAAATTATTATGAGGTTGCCCACCACCAGAAATACCTGAAGCACTTGGATTCATTGCAGCATTCGGTGTGCCATCTTTGTACCAAAACAAATCCCTGTCTGCTCCCGGACCCGATGATACATTATTCGTCGGTGTGGGTGAAATGCCATCACCATTATTTGCTCTCATGGTATGGCTATGGGCGGGTATCTCTGAATTCAAAAGCGTAACCGTGTCTGATCCGCCTGTTTCACCAAGATCGTGTATGGATAACCCAGGCCCGTCCCCGGGATGCATGGGTGCACTACCCTGCAAATTGGGAAGGGCAAACGTTGATTTCCCGTCTCCACCATAAGTAGTACCAAGCAAAGAAAATAAAGCCGTATTCTGACTTATTGGCAATAACTGCCCATCGCAAAAAGCCCAACCTGTTGGTGCAAAATTGAAAGGAAAGATTCTGATTTCGGCTACAAATGGATCTGCCATAAAAAATATTAATTACGTGATGGAAATATGCCCTGCAGGGCAATACAAAAATTCAATGTTAAATAAGGTTGCATGTTTAAGTGAGCCTGGCTGCCACCAACAGACGAAATTATACCGGGGTCCATGCTGGTATTGGAACTTTGATGAAACCCCGCAAAGGAGCCACCACTGGCCCAATGTGTGGTTGTTGAAGGATACTGCTGGTCAGCAATTGTGTTATTAATTACACCCACATTATGAGCATGTGCCGATAGCTCCTGAATGGATATAGTATGTGCCTGTTCACCTGCTCGCTCACCAAGTGTGTGACCACTGCCAACATGAATTGGTACCCGGCCACGCAAATCAGGCAACGCAAAATTTACGCTTCCATCCCCGCCAAATGTAGTACCCAGTAAGGAAAACAACGCCTGGTTCTGATTGATGGGTAATAACTGACCATTGCATAATGCCCATCCCTTGGGAGCAAATGAAAAAGACATTATTCTGATTTCAGCTAAAAAAGGTTC
>JAKFDY010000302.1:0-3634 GCA_036675885.1 Lacibacter sp.
GATTTCCCCTTTAGGATGTTTGTTCAGCATAGCGGCCACGGCGTTTTGTGTCTGGACACTCGTATCAGCTGCAGCCACTCCGAATCTTTCAACCTCTTTAATTCCCGGGTTGGCGTTCAAAGTTTCCTGATAAACTTTGTTTCTTCTTACCATTGGCGGGAAACCGTCAACCCAAAGATAGACAATATTGGCTTCACCATTATGTTCTTTGACAAGCTGATCTAATGCTAGTTTGGCCAGTGCTTCATCGTCCTGTGAAGTGAGGGTGACTCCTTCTACCTGGGCAATGTCAGCATTCGAATCAAATGTGACAACGCTCTTTCCCTTATCAACGAGCTTCTTTACATCATCCACGGTAGCTGCGTCGTCGCCGTGGGAAATCAGGAATCCATCATAATCCTGTTGCAGAGCTTGATTGATGGCGTCGTGGAATTTCGCTGTGTCCCCATTCGCGGTGAACACGTCAACCTTAAAACCTAACGCTTCTCCTTCTGCTTTTGCTCCAGCTAAATACTGAGCAGTATGGTCGTCTCCGCCAATCTTCCGAATTACCTTGATTTTTACTTCTTCCCCTTTAGCAAAGCGATCAGGAACTCCTTCAACCGGCCCGCTCGCCGTCTTCGATTCCCCGCCTCCGCAGCCTGTAAGCAAAAGCGTGGCCGCAAGAGTTTGAAAGATATGGGTGATGAGGCGGAGTTTGTTGAATTGCCATCGGATGAAGTGCTGAGTAAAAAATTATATTACAGTATTGGTGAAGTGTGTGATCTGTTTCAGATCAATCCATCTTCGATCCGTTATTGGGAAACAGAATTTACTTTCCTGAAGCCACGTAAGAATAAAAAAGGCGATCGCTTCTTTAATGCAACGGAAGTAAAAAAAGTTCATCTTATTTATTACCTGCTGCGTTATAAAAAATATACCATCGAAGCAGCCAAAGATTATTTAAAACAACATAAAAATGATAACGAGGTTCGGTTTGAACTGGTGAAGAGTTTACAACAGATCAAACAATTCCTCCTGGCACTAAAAGCCGACCTGTAAAACATTGGTGCAACGAAACAATTAAATATGAAATTCTTAGCAATCGCATTCCTCTTTTTATCGCTCAACAGTTATTCACAAGTACAATACGAAGTTTCAAAAGATCCGAAAAACGGATTAAAAACATTGAAAGGCATTTTAAGTCGTGAGCTATTGCTGAACGATGCAGAATTTGGCTGGATGAAAAACGACATCAGCTGGTATAAACCAAATGCTGATTGTGTTACAAATCTTACAGCAGTAAAAGATACCATTCAATTATTAGTGTTTGTGGGAACCTGGTGCGAAGATTCGCAGATCGTTTTTCCGCAACTATTGAAAATGCTCGATCAGGTTGGGTTTAATATGAAACGTTTAACCGTGATTGGTATTGACCGACAAAAAACAACCTTGGGCTCACTCACGCAGGCATTGGGCGTTACGAAGGCACCAACAATTATGGTATTGAAAGGCGGAAAAGAAATTGGCCGTGTGGAAGAGTTTGGTAAATATGGTGTGTACGATCAGGAGTTGGCTGAGGTATTGGCAAAAGCGAAATAGTTCTAACTATTATAATTATTAGCAAAGCAATCAAGAACTCTTGATTGCTTTGTTTGTTTTATTCTGCTCCCACTTTTCTTTCTCCAACAAGTATTCAAAATTCAATTTCTCCGGTTCACCATGATAAGCAACTGAAATTTCCTTTTGCTTTATTGCACCAATTCTTCCGATTGCAATTTGCGAACGCACATTGTTTGCGCCAATATGAAAGAGGATGTTATCGACATATTGAAATGCATGATCGATCATTAATGCCTTCATTGCCGGGTTATAAGCCTTGCCCCAAAACTTACGTGCAATAAATGTATAACCGATGAGCAATGAACTTTCTGTTTCATTGTAATCATAAAATCGGGAGCTGCCCGCCACTTCACCTGTAAGTTTATCAGTGAGCAGTAAAGCTCCTTTTGATTCCATTGCTCCTTCGAAATAAGTTTGAAACACTTCCCGTTTGTAACGGTCTTTGTTGGGATGCTGCTCCCAAATCAATGGATCAGAAGCTACAGCATATAATCGTTCAAAATCATCCTGCTGCAATGGCTGCAGGCGGATGATTTCATTTTCTAAAACAGGTTGTAAGTTGATGATCATATCCACATCCGTTTATTATATGTTATGCCGGTTATTAAGGTTGATTACCTGCCAGCTCAATGCCAAGCGCTTCCATCATACGAAGAATATTGAGATTGATTGTTTGTTTGATCTCCTGGAAACGTACAAACTCAATGGTTTGTGTAAAATAATCAACATGAATAATGATTGATTTTGAACCAAGATCATTCAATACAACCGTGCTGCTTTCAATTTCTTCCTGCTGTTGCAACAGCATTTCAATTTTAGCAATCAATTCATCGATCTGTTTAGAAGTTGTTCTTACATGCAATTCAAGACGTATCTCAGCTTTACGTTGTGTACGCAGTGAGAGATTATCAAGAATACTATCCACCATTTTTTTATTGGGCATTGTTAAGAAAGTCTTCTGTTCGGTTCTTATGCGTGTGCTGCGCAAACCGATCTTTTCAACTGTACCAGTAACCCCTTCAACTTTTACAAGATCGCCAAGCGTAAATGGCTTATCAAAAAAGATGATAAATGATGCAATGAGATTCTCAAGACTTTCTCTTGTAGCAAGTGCAACAGCAGCTGTAACAATACTCAGCCCGGTAATAAGACTGGATATATCGAAGTTGAATACAAACTTCGAAAACATGATGATGCCAATAATGATGGCGACTACTTTAAAAAAATCCCGGAAGAAAACCACCAGTTGATTATCGCTTTGATCAGGTGTTTGATCGGCTTTTGCCTTAAATACAAGTGCAATAAAATCAATAAACCTGCGTAACAGTCGTATGAAGAAAATAACAAGTATTGCTTTGCCTGTTGCTTCAATAATTTCTTTTGAGGTGATCTTGTACAATTCAACATCAAGAATTGAAGGAAAGTTGAGTTCATGAAACGAGAAAATAACAACCATCCACACAACAAACCATTCCATGGGGATCAGTACCAATGCAATGAACTGATCACGGCTTACATACTTTTTTGCACCGGGAAAAAAACCATACAGCAACCCACATAAAAATCTTGATACAATTCCTTTCAGCAAATACATAGCCAGCAGAATACCGGCGATCCATAAATAACTGATGAGCGGATTATCGAATACAAGTGTTTGCAAAAATTCAGGCATATGCAAAAATAATGTTCAGCAGATTTACTTGCAGTTAAAATGTGTAATGCAGAACAGAACCATTCTGCAACAGGTAAAAATGGCCGGGTCTGATCACCGCCTTTTCCCTGACTTGCAGAAAAGCAGGAAGGATTAATTTCTTTTCGGTTAGTGTGCCCGTAGTGTAAGCCAGCAATTGTTGACCTTCAATACCAACAATTGTTTTACCAAATATGGCAATATCAGTAAGTCCTTTATAAGAGATCTTGTTTTTAAATGAACCATAAATATCAAATACATAAATTCCTTTTTCAGGATCGTAGAGATAAACAAACCCATCCTGGTCGAAAATATTGGTGGGGTTGGGCACTTCATCGAAGA
>JAKFDY010000303.1:0-3884 GCA_036675885.1 Lacibacter sp.
TCATATTGTACTCTTTGGCAAATATGATCAGATCGGGCAAATTGGTTTTTAAATAGAATGAGAGGCGGTTACTCAACTCCTGCATTTCTTTGGCATAGGATTGTTTTTTTACTTCTGTAGTATTTGGAATTGTAAAATCAGCGGCACTAAAAAAATTCTCAATAAGACCTAATACGTTTACACGAAGTTTCAGCAAATTTACTTTTTCTGTCTGTAGAGCCTCCTCAATGGCTTTCAAACGGTAAAGCACATCAATTTTCATCAGGTTAGGATTGTCTCCAATATTGAAGAGTACAGGTAACATGCCAATATATTCTGCAAAAGCAGAAGCAGAACAATTGTAATTTGTTTTTATCCAATCTTTATGTATGATAAATGTCAAAAGTTCTTTTGTAGCTTTTTTCTTTAATGCCCCGGGGCTGTAAAAGAATCGCTTTGCCGACTCATCCTGCTTTTTTTTGTAATAAACAGCTAGTTGTTCAGCAACTTGTTGGTCGGGACAGTAGGTAAAATAATAAATCCCCGGGTCTGCATTATCTTCTAATAAATATTTGAATGCTTCTGCACCAGAGTCGGTAAATGATAAATACCTTAATGTGAGGCCATCTTCAAGAAGTACATCTTTAATAATATAGGATGATTTGGGAAATACCGCATGCAAGACACGTTTCCAATTTGATGGGATGATGAAAGGATAGCGCATTTTTAAAGGGTTTGATCAGCTTAAATATTCAAAGGATTTATTCGATAAAATAATATTACAATTTTTTTTCTTATTTAAAACATGAAAAGTACGCAATTACACTACCCTGGATTATCAGTCGTGCTAAACTAAGTGTTTGCACTTAATAAGAACTCGAGTGGAAGTATATATACAAAATACAATTTAACCAAGTTGAACCTTTAGGTGTGTTATTTGAACTTCTGGTGTATAGCAAACCAAAATAAAACATGCGATTTTTGTATTGTATTTTTTTTAATGTGAAACTGTACTGTTTATTTTTTCTAATCTGTATACCTATCAAATTCCGCTAACGTAAAATCGTACTCTATCCTGTGAGACCATAATTATAACCTCTAAACGCATAATTATGTCTCAACTTCTACGCCTCCCAAAGAAGGGATTGCTTTTCGTGTTCTGTTTTTTATGGCTGTTTTCTTCACAAGCGCAAAATGGAAGTGAATGTTACAAACCAATTATAGGTATTGGTGTCCAGGCTAACCCAATCAGGGATGGACTGATCTGTCTTGATTGCGACCGCACCAACATTAATAATGTAACAGATGCCGACAAAAACAATTTTGCTGAATTATCACAACTTGTTGCGATTGCAAATGGCAATGGCATCAGTGTAAAACAAACAACGGTTGATTATCCTGCCGGTTACTATGCAGGTTTCGTTGTGGCGTTGGGAAATGATCTCAATGTAAATGTGCTGAATGCCATCAGCATATCAACTTATAAAGATGATGTACTGCAGCAAACTGCTACCGGAGTATCACTCAAATCAACACCTGTACTAGGTGGTAGTGCCGGAAGGGCCTATCTCTATTTTGAAACAAGCCAATCATTCGATGAGGTGCGTTTTACATTTGCTTCACTTGCATCTGTGCTTAGTGAAGTAAGAGTGTATTATGCCATGTCGTTCGATCCCAACTGTGGTACACTTGAAAACAATGTCATTTGTGATGATGCCATTCAAGGCAATGGTACAACTGTTACATACGATGGTGGTTTGGTTTGCGCATTATGTGCATTACTCAACAGCAATAACCTTGTTGATGCAGATAAAAGCAATTATGCAACATTAACTATGCCTGCTGCTGCACTTAGTACAGTATCAGTAGGTGTGCTTGATGAGAAAAATATTTACCCTGCCGGTAACAAAGCAGGTTTTGTAATTGCGCCCGACCAGGCAAACACCATTCTTGATGCAAACATTTTAAATACAATTTCCATTGAAACCTATTTGTTTGGAATATTGCAGGAGTCGCAAACCTTCAGTAGCGGAAGCGGATTACTGAGTGTGTCTGCTTTGAGCTTAAATTCCAATCAAAAAATAAAACTCGGCTTTACTACAACCAAAAATTTCAATGAAGTAAAGCTGCGTGTTAACCAGCCTGTAGGTGTTACAGTAGGAGCATTGCGTATCTTCTACGCATTTGAAGAGCCGAATGGTTGTGGTGATTGTACACAGGCTTTAACAACCGATAAGCCATCACCTTATACAGGAGAGATTGTTGGTTCTGCAACAGGTTTCTACGGAAGTATATTATCTCTTGGTTCCATCTCTAATACAAGCAACATTGTAACTCCTTCTTTAACCGATTATGCAAGCTATAATCCACTGTTGAATCTGTTAGGCGGCGGCGCAAGATTTACTGTGCAGAATGATGGTCCGCTGTTTCCTGCAAATAGTTTCGCAGGCTTCGTCATCGCTAAAGAAGGAGCTCTTGTTGATGCAAGTCTACTCGCCGGTGTTAAGATCCGTGTATTTAATGGCAGTACGTTTGTTGAAGAAAAAACAGGTGCTGCATTACTTACTGCAGGTGTATTAAGTGGTTCTGCCGGTTTAACTACGTTGGGCTTTACGCCTTCTGCTCAGTTTAACCGTATCCAGATTCAATTTGATCAGGGTTTGCTTGGTGTAAGTCTTGGCGGTAACTACCGCATCTATTATGCTTTCGTTATTACAGATGCTGATGGTGATGGTACACCTGATTGTTTTGATACATGCCCAAGTGGTGATAACAGTATTGATACCGATGGCGATGGTATTCCCGATGCATGCGATAATTGTAATGGTAACAGTTTTAAATCTCCAACAAAAGATACCGACAGCGATGGTGTTGCTGATGCATGCGATGCAGATAGTGATAACGACGGTATTGCAGATGTGGTAGAAGATGCAAATGGTGATGGCGACCCAACCAATGATGATTTTGATGGTGATGGTGTTCCAAACTACCAGGATCTGGATAGCGATAACGACGGTATCAACGACATTAATGAGTCAGGTATTGATGCGGCAACTGTTGCAACATTGGATGCTGATAATGATGGTGTAATTGATGCATCTGTTCCAAAAGGCAGTAACGGTATGGCCAATGCTGTTGAAACAAATGATAACAGCAATGCATCTATCAACTACACATTAAAGAATACAGATGGAGATGCCAATCCTGATTACCTCGATCTGGATAGTGATAATGATGGCATCAATGATATTATTGAAAGCGGCCACCCGGGTTTGATCGACGCAAACAATGATGGTGTTGTTGACGGGCCTGATGCTGATGGTGATGGTATCCAGGACAGTGCAGATGGTAATGATGCTGTGTTTGGCGATGCAAATAATCCTGCAGTAAAAGACACCGATGGTGATAGCGTTCCTGATTTCCGTGATCTTGATAGCGACAATGATGGCATCAATGATATTATCGAAAGTGGTCATCCCGGTTTGATCGATGCAAACAACGATGGTGTGGTTGACGGACCAGATGCAGATGCTGATGGAATTATGGATAGTGCAGATGGTAACGATGCTGTATTTGGTGATGCAGATGAAACAGCACCAAAAGATACAGATGGTGATAATGTTCCTGATTTCCGTGATTTAGATAGCGACAACGATGGCATCAATGATATTATTGAAAGCGGTCATCCTGGTTTGATCGATGCAAATAACGATGGTGTGGTTGATGGCCCTGATGCAGATGGTGATGGTATTCAGGATAGTGCTGATGGTAACGATGCAGTATTTGGTGACGCAGGCGAAATAACACCAAGAGATACTGATGGTGATAGTGTTCCTGATTTCCGTGATCTTGACAGTGATAATGATGGCATTGGTGATTTGGTTGAAAGCGGTCATCCGGGATTA
>JAKFDY010000304.1:0-2180 GCA_036675885.1 Lacibacter sp.
AATTGAGAATATATGTGGGGATGCATCTGTATATGCCAAGCAAGTTATGAACGGTAGACAAGTTGGAGTTATGATCTCTGATGCTTTAAAAATTGCAAATGAAAGCAATATGCCCGACGAGAAGTTAAAATTTTATAAATCAATTATATACAATGCGTATAAAGAGCCAAAAGTAATTGATGGGGCATTGCAAGTTTCAATCGAGAATGAATATAGTAACTCTGTTTATATGACTTGCAGTGACGCTATGATGAGAAATCTACCTGATACAAATTAAAAGTTTGATTTATTAAAAATCATAAAACCCCGCACCAGCGGGGTTTTTTATTATCTGAGGAAAAGTTATGGCAGCAGCATCATTGGGTCGACTAACCCTGGATTTGGTCACAAAAATTGGCAATTTCACCGGTCCAATGACGCAAGCCGAACGTCAAGCTAAAAACTCAAGCAAAAATATTGCAGATAGTTTTGGTATTGCAAGCGTTGCAGCTACCGCATTTGGTGCTGCGGTTGCAGGCGTTTCGATAGGCAGTATGGTGGCCTTTGCGGACCAAACTATTCAAACCGGAAGTGAAATTAAAAAATTCGCCCAACTTGCCAATACTTCAGTTCGAGACTTTCAGTTTTACGCAAAAGGTGCGGAAACTGCTGGGATTAGCATGGAGTCTTTCGCTGATAAGATGAAAGACATGCAAGACCGTATTGGTGATTTCCAACAGACTGGTGGTGGGCCTTTAGCTGACTTTTTTGAAAATATTGCTCCTCTTGTTGGTGTAACTATTCAGCAATTCCAAAAGCTGTCAGGACCAGAAGCGCTTCAGCTTTATTATGATTCTTTGCAGAAAGTCGGTGCCTCTCAAAATGACCTGAAGTTCTATATGGAGGCCATTATTTCAGACTCCTCCTTGCTTATCCCGTTATTAGAAAATGGAGGTGAGGGTTTTAAAAAATGGGGTGATGCGGCAGAACGCGCTAATGCAATCATGTCAGATGAGATGATTGAGACCTTGGCGCTGGCAAAAGAAAATGTGCAGCTGTTAAATCTGCAATGGGATGGATTAAAAGCAACACTTGTAAATAACGTGGTTCCTGTAGTGCAACTGGTATCAGATAATATGGATGATATCAAAGCGGTTGCCTTGGCATTAACTGCTGCCATGGCAGTTAAATTGGTGCCAACTGTTGTTGCAACAAGTATTCAATTAGCCCAATTGGCATTACTCTCTGTTCGTGCTGGCGCTGGGTTAATAGGTCTGGGGAGCTCAGGTTCTATAGCCACTGGTTCTATGGTTGCTTTACGTGGTGCGATGGCATTCCTTGGTGGTCCTGCTGGACTGGCTATGCTTGCTGCTCAGGGAATTGCCGCAGGTGCAGCATTCTTGTATATGAAGAATTCTAGTGATGACGTTAAACCAGCATTGGATAAGCAAGGCAAATCGGTGGCTGATCTTGTCACTGAATACAATAATTTAAGTGATGCTCAGCAGCGCGCATTTAAATATCAGGAAACGGTTGAGCTAAAAGGCTTAACTGAATCATATAATAAGGCGCAGCAGCAAGTACGTGCCTATGCAAGTTCAATTGCGGAAGTGGTGGCAAAAGACGAAACCACTAAAAACACTATTCGTGGCTGGATTAGAGAATTTGATAATCAAAAAATCAGCGCAGAAACACTTGCAAACCGTATTAATTCGCTCACAAAAGTAGGCGAAGAAAACAAACAACACATGGATAAGCACGCTGTTGCCGCAACAGGTGCAAAAAATTCCATGGATGCGCAGAAAAAAGTTGTTGAGTCTCTTTCTACTCAGACGATGAATTTAACAAAGAAAAGTGATGCGTTGACTGTGAGTACAAATAACCAAGCACAAGCTTGGATTGCACTTACCCAGAAACAGCGTGCAGCACTAACAGGCATTCAGAATCAAAATGCTCGTTCGCAATACATTGCAAACAACATGGCGTTAGGCTGGTCTCGTGAGAAGGCTGAATACGTTGCTGATTATAGAGATGAAGCGGGTTTAGATTATGCAAAACGCCTGACCAGGTATGAGTTAATCCAACTTGAAAACGGTTTTAAGGTTCAGCAGCAAAATAAAGCAAGAGAGGAGTCCGAAAAGAAAATTGAGGAGGCAAAGCGCAAGCAGATTGAATTAAGCCAGAAGCAGTATTCATATAGC
>JAKFDY010000305.1:0-8668 GCA_036675885.1 Lacibacter sp.
GTTATCTTCTAACGGGTTTGTAGTAGAAATAGCAAAAACCTTTTGGTTGCTTTTTAAAACCGCACAAACCAATCGCAGAAATTGCGCCAGAACTCAAACCTGTAAAATGTAAATACTGAAATATGATAGAGCACGAGTATGAGTAAAGCAAATGGGAATACATTCCATCGTTTATGCGATCGCCAATCCCAGATGCAAAGACCGATCAGCATCAGATCGGCTAACAAGAATCCGGCAAAAGGCGCAATCGGACTGCCTTCAATCGTAGGCATGTAGTTCAGGATATTCCTGAAATGAATATGAATAAGGCGATCTGTAACAGGCGTAAACATGGGAAAGGCCGTACAGATCATGTAACGGGCATGGATAGTTGATTTTTTACGGTGATAAATAGCAAGACCATAAAGGAGTGCAAATGCAACAAGTGCATTTGCCGCAAGTGCTACAAAAAAGTAATCCATTGTACCCAGTTGCGGCAGGGGTTGCAGTTGATATTTTAATAAATCGAGAGTGGTAAAGATCATGAGGGGCGCCAATATATATGATCCTTTACCAATAGTCCTGTGCAGCTTTGTTCGTTTTGTACGAATAAGATATGGCTGCACAATCAGCATCAGGCACCAAAGCGTTAATGCAATACCATGCAGGTGCATCCGGTAATTCTTCTGTTCAAGCAATTTTGTAAAATAAGTAACCCAGAAACCGGCAACTACAAAAAGAAAGAAAGCAATGAAATAAAAATGACTCTTTTGAAAAATCGTTTTTTCAAGCTTCATAGCAATTAGTTGGTTAACAACCAAGATACAAATCTGCACGAATTAGCTATGAAATTCTTTCATCAAACCTGTAAGTGAAAACAAGATCAGCTCTGCTCCATATATTCCTGCAGTAAAGCGGCGTTCAGGATTTGTGTTTTTTTACCGTTGGTATGAATGGCTTTTTCAGCACTTAATTCATTCATGATTCTGAACAACGATTCATAAGTAGTGCCTGTGTAAGAAGCAAGATCCTGGCGGCTGATGGAAAGATTGACGTATCCATTCGCATCTTTTCCAAATTTGTTCTGCAGGTAAAGCAACGCATTTGCAATGCGTCCTTTTACATTCATGTGTGCAAGGTTGCGCATGCGTTTCTCCGATTCTTTCAGCTCGGCTGCAAAAAACATTAATAAATTATATTGAAAATCCGGATTGGTACGAAGTGTACTGTTAAAGAACGAAAGATCAATATAACAAACATCGGTTGGTTCCATTGCTGTTCCGGAAACAGGATAAACTGTATCGGCACCCAAACCACGGTGCCCAACAATATCTCCATCCGTTGCAATACGAAGGATCAGTTCCTTTTCATCGCTCCAGCGCTTATGTACTTTCACCAGGCCCTTGCTGATAAAATACATGCCTTTTACTTCTTCGCCTTCAATAAACAGTTGCTCGCCTTTTTTAAAATGAAAACTTTGGCGGTTGGCATCAAGTGCAGGCAGCCAATCGTGCTGGCATTGTTTGCACATGGTACAGCTTTTCAGGTCGCAGTTCTTTTTGTTTTGCTTCATGACTGGTTTCGGGTTTGCGGCAGCAAAAGTAACGTGAAAGAGTGTTTGGGCACATTACAGAGATCGCTTTTGGAATAGCTCAGCTTTGGTTTGCTCGTTTATTGTCGATTTGAGTAAAGAAGGATGCAGGTTTACAACTTCGCCCACTATAATAACAGCAGGGTTGCCAATACCTTCGTATGATGCTTTAAAGAAAATATCTTTCACGGTGCCAATCACCATCTTCTCTCCTTTGGTAGTGCCATTCTGAATAATTGCAACAGGCGTATCGCTTTTGCCATGCGTTCTGAAAATATCCATAATGGCTTCCAGCTTACTCATGGCCATTAATATAATAACAGTGGCACTCGATTGTGCGGCTAATTGTATATCCGCAGATATATCGCCGGAACGGGTAGTGCCAGTGGTTACCCAAAAGCTTTCATTAATACCACGACAGGTGAGGGGAATCATTTGCGAAGCAGGTACAGCAATGGCGCTGGAGATGCCGGGTACCAGCTCAACTTCCATCCCCGAAAGCCTGGCTGTTTCAATTTCTTCCTGTGCACGGCCAAAAACAAACGGATCACCGCCTTTTAAACGAACCACCATTTTGTGTTTCTGGCCATATTCTACTATTAATGTATTGATCTCTTCCTGCGAAAGGGCGTGGCAACCAAAGCGTTTGCCCACAAAACGCTTAATACAGGCAGTGGATGCGTATTGCAGCAGTTCATCGTTGGCAAGGGCATCATATAATATAACATCGGCCTGCTCCAGAAAACGTATAGCTTTTATTGTAATAAGTTCCGGATCGCCTGGGCCTGCGCCAATTAGTACCAATTTCCCCAGTTTCATACAAATTAAATTAAAATATATGTGATTGAAATCATGTTTCGATGAATGAAGTTACAGAAATTAGCTGTAATTTCATGACGGAAATCATTTAATACCCTTCTGAAAGTTGAATTTGCCATAAAAAGTATTACATGATTTTTAATTTTAATACGATTGCTTGCTACCATTATTGTTTACACTTAAAAACAGTAACGAAATGAAAGTGGTAGTAATAGGAAACGGCATGGTGGGTTACAAGTTTTGCGAAAAGCTTGTAAAAAAGAACAGTGCCGGAAATATCTCCATCGTGGTTTTTGGAGAAGAAGTAAGACCTGCTTACGACAGGGTTCATTTAAGTGAGTATTTCGCCGGTAAGTCTGCCGACGATCTTTCCCTCGCCCCTAAAGAATGGTATAGTGATAATGGCATCGTGCTGCATCTTTCCGATCCTGTGGTTTCAATCGACCGGGAAAAGAAAACCGTGCATTCACATGCAGGTATTACCGAAACCTACGATTACCTGATCCTTGCAATGGGTTCGGCAGCGTTTGTACCGCCTATTCCTGGTGTTGAAAAAGAAGGTGTATTCATCTACCGTACAATTGAAGACCTGGAGTTGATGACCAATTGGGCAAAGAAGTCGAAGAAAGGTGCGGTGATCGGTGGCGGTCTGCTTGGGTTGGAAGCAGCCAAAGCAATGCTCGATCTTGGTGTTACCGATACACAGGTAATTGAATTTGCTCCACGCCTGATGCCCCGTCAGATCGATGATGCGGGTTCAAGATTATTACAATCGAAATTAGAAGACCTCGGTCTTACAATACATACATCAAAAAACACAACAGCTATTAATGGTGACGAAGCCATTACCAGCATGAGTTTTTCTGATGACAGTTCTTTTGATGTTGACATGCTGGTAATCTCTGCCGGTATTAAACCAAGAGATGAGTTGGCAAAAAGCGCTTCGTTGGAAGTAGGCCCACGTGGAGGTATTACCGTTAACGACAACTTGCAAACATCCGACCCTTTCATTTTTGCTGTTGGCGAATGTGCTCTGCATAAAGGAATGATCTATGGTCTTGTTGCTCCCGGTTACGAAATGGCCGAAGTGGTGGTAACCAATTTAACAGGCGGCGAAAAATCATTTACCGGTTTTGATATGAGCACCAAGCTCAAACTGATCGGGGTAGATGTTGCCAGCTTTGGTGACCCGTTTGTAAGTGGTGATGGTGTTAGAAGTATTGTGTTTGACGACAGCGTGAAAGGTGTTTACAAACGTATTAATGTTAGTGCCGATGGTAAAGAATTGCTTGGTGGCATTTTAGTGGGAGATGCAGAACAATACAATATGTTATTGCAAACCTGCAAGAACAAAGTAGTGTTGCCTCCCAATACAGAAGATGTGATTCTTGGAGCAAGAGGTGGTGAAGGCGATGGCGGCGCAGGTGTTACAAGTTTGCCTGATGATGCGGTGATCTGCAGTTGCGAAGCGGTAACAAAAGGTGCCATTTGCGAAGCGGTGATAGCAGGTTCCGAAACAGTTGATGGTATTAAGAAATGTACCAAAGCAGGCACGGGTTGTGGTGGTTGTGTACCAATGGTGAAAGACCTGATGGTGCATACCATGAAAACACAAGGCAAGGTTGTTCGCAATGTATTGTGTGAGCATTTTGATTATAGTCGCCAGGAATTATTCGATTTAATTAAGCTCAACGATCTGCGTACATACGATGCAGTGCTGGATAAGTTTGGTAAAGGTGATGGTTGCGAATTGTGTAAACCACCGGTTGCATCTATCCTCGCCAGCTTGTGGAATGAAGTAATCCTGAAAAAAGGAAATGATACAGCACAGGATAGTAATGATCGTTTCTTGGCAAATATTCAAAAGGGTGGAACTTATTCTGTAGTGCCACGTATTCCCGGTGGAGAAATTACACCTGATAAATTAATTGTTATTGGACAGGTAGCGAAGAAATATAATCTCTATACAAAAATCACTGGTGGTCAACGTATCGATTTGTTTGGCGCACATTTAAGTGATCTGCCATACATCTGGGAAGAATTAATTGAAGCCGGTTTTGAAAGCGGACATGCATACGGTAAAAGTTTGCGTACGGTAAAAAGTTGCGTTGGCAGCACCTGGTGTCGTTTCGGTTTACACGACAGCGTAAGTTTTGCCATTCGTGTTGAAGAACGTTACCGTGGTCTTCGTTCACCACATAAATTAAAAGGCGGTGTGAGCGGTTGTATCCGTGAGTGTGCCGAAGCACAGAGCAAAGACTTTGGCATCATCGCTACAGAAAAAGGCTGGAATCTCTATGTATGCGGTAACGGTGGCAGTAAACCACAGCATGCATTGTTACTTGCATCTGATATTGATGAAGAGACTTGTATCAAATATCTCGACCGTTTCTTAATGTTTTATGTAAAAACAGCCGATCCGTTAACACGTACAGCCACATGGCTGAACAAGATGGAAGGTGGAATTGATTATTTACGTTCAGTTGTTGTGCATGATGCTTTGGGCATGAATGCAGAATGGGAAGCAGCTATGGAAAACCATGTAAACACTTATGAGTGCGAATGGAAAGCTGCTATTGAAACACCTGAATTAAGGAAACGCTTTAATCACTTTGTAAACGCACCGGAAGAAAAAGATCCAACAGTGGTGTTTGATCCTATGCGTGAACAGAAGCGTGCCAAAGAATGGAAATAGGAATTTTTGGTTTTGAATAACACGATTGCTGCCATATTGAAAGTTGCTCTTTAACCTCCGAATAATACTTCAAACGAATTTTCGATGATTGATTGCTAAGGCCCCAATGGCCAATTTTCTGCGATTGCCTGCATATAAAAAAAGGAAGATCTGTCCTGTTGTGTAAACGCATGTTTCACCATCAGGTATTCAATAAAGTCCTTTAAGTACTAAAAATATGATCGCAGAAAAAACAATTACCTGGTTTGCTGCCTGCAGGGCCGAAGATGTGCCTGCAAACGGTGGCGTGTGTGTGAAATACAACGACACACAAATTGCACTTTTCCATTTTACAAGAAGAGATGAGTGGTATGCCACCCAAAACGAATGTCCCCATCGTCAGCAAATGGCGTTGAGCCGTGGTATGATCGGTACACAAAACGAAGAGCCGAAGGTTGCATGCCCTTTTCACAAGAAAACATTTTCGTTGGTTACAGGCGAATGTCTTAGTGGTGATGAATGCGCCATCAAAACTTACGAAGTGAAAGTGGAGAACGGTACAGTATATATCGGCGTCGAAGATTAATAAAAACAATTATTTCAAACCCAAAACTTACGACTACATGAAGAGAAAGTAAACGAAATACTCAGCAAAGCTGAAAAAAATAGCCCGGCAGATGGCAGTCTAACCGGGCCGTATGATTCCAGGATTTCTCACCTTAAAATCGATCAAAATTAACATGAAAAATTTTAAAACAACACGAATAATCTTTTTGAGCTTGATGTTACTCGCTTATTGTACAACAAAAGCACAGTTTACATTGTCAGGCCAGCTTCGCACACGTACGGAAGTACGTAACGGTTTGGGTAACCTTGTATTGAAAGGTTCAAAACCCGCTGTATTTACTTCGCAACGTACAAGATTGAACTTTGGCTATAAATGGGACAGGTTAACTTTTGGTGTAGCAGTACAGGATGTTCGTGTTTGGGGGCAGGATGCCTCATCTATTTCAAATGCACATGGCAGCCGTTTAATGCTGCACGAAGGTTGGGCAGATCTTACCTTGTTCAACATTGCAGATACTACCATCAAAACAAAAGGTATTGACCTGATGACCCTGAAAGTGGGCCGCCAGGAATTGATTTATGATGATGTTCGTTTGATTGGCAATTTAGACTGGTTACAACAAGGTCGTCGTCATGATATGGCTTTGCTGAAAACCGTACACAAAGGATGGCAGATTGATATCGGTTATGCTTTTAATCAAAACACAGATGCATTTGGATATACAGGAACCGGTTATGTTCCTTCCAATGTACCTGCTTATGTAAAAAATTCATTGGGCACATTGGTGCCAACACCTGCAGGCATGTTGCCAATGGCACCAGCAGGTAGTGCAAGTAGTAACAGTTCAAAAACAGGTGCTCCTGTTTTTATGAATCCTCCCACAACAAATGGTGGTAACCAGGATTACAAATCATTCGCAAGTTTGTACATCAGTAAGAAAATTAAACAAACGAAATTTTCTGCACTCTTCTTTAACGACAATTTCGGTAAGTACAAACTTGATTCAGCAGGCAGCGATGCAACAGGATATGTATACGGTCGCCGCTTTGTTTCATCAGGCGCATCAGATGCGTTTAATTATAAAGGTTTCAACCAACGTTACACATATGGTTTAATGCTTAATCAAACCATTGGTAATGCTTCAGGTTTTGGCAAGATCGCTTTTCAAGGAGCTTTCTATGCACAAAGTGGTAAAAACCGTGATGGGGTGAAAATGAAAGAGGCATATCACTATGCAGTTTCTGCAACTTATCAAAAAGGGAAGATCAGTGTTACACCGGGTTATGAATTTTTAAGTGGTAACGATGCAACAACAGCAACAGATGAAAAATTTGATCCGCTGTATGGCACACCACACCGCCACTGGGGTTATATGGATTACTTCTATGTTGGTACAGGTTCACCAGCTGGTGGATTGAAAAATCCTTACTTCAAAGTGAAGTACACAGGTACAGCATTGGCAGCAGGTGTTGATTTTCATTTGTTCTCTATTGATAAGAATATGAAGAAAGCTGATGGCTCTTTCATTGGTAAAAATCTTGGTCATGAACTTGACTTCCTGTTGAACTACAACATGAACAAGTTTACGAATATAGAATTAGGTTATTCAATCATGAATGCAACCGGCAGTATGGCGATTGCAAAAGGACAGGCAACAACTGATGCAGCTGCTGCTAATTACAGGAAAACAGGTAATTGGTTTTATGCAATGATCCGTTTTTCGCCTGATTTCTTTTATACAAAGCCGGTAGCGATCAAACAGTGATGAATGATGATGTGATGAACAATGATTTTAAAACCTTAAAACGACAAACATGAAACTCTCAATAAAAAATCTGGTGCTTTTTTCAACAATCGCACTTTTACTCTCAGGTATTTTTGCCTTTAAAATAAATACGCCTTCACGTAAGATCAAGTTGGGGTTTATTCCTCTTACCGATTGCGCACCACTGGTAGCGGCAAAAGAACTCGGACTCTTTGCGAAGTATGGAGTGGATGTGGTACTTGAAAAACAGGCATCATGGGCTGTAGTGCGTGATAAAATATTGAACGGTGAATTAGATGGTGCACATTGTTTATTCTCAATGCCGCTTTCAGTTTACACAGGTGTTGGTGGTAAAGCAGGATCTGAAATGAAAATTGCAATGGTGCTGAATAATAATGGGCAGGCCATCACCTTGTCAAAAGATTTTTGCGGGCAGGTTGGGTTTAAGCAAATCAATAAAGTTGCGGCAACAGTTAAAAGTATCCAGGGCAGAAAGGAAGTAACCTTCGCTCAAACATTCCCCGGTGGTACGCACGATATCTGGTTACGTTACTGGATGAGTGCTGCAGGCATCAACCAAAAATCTGTTGGTATCATCACTATTCCTCCTCCACAAATGGTAGCCAACATGCGTGTTGATAATATGGAAGGTTATTGCGTTGGTGAACCATGGAATGGTGTAGCTGCTGCACAGAACGTGGGCTTCACTCATATATCAACACAGGATCTGTGGAAGAATCATCCAGAGAAAGCATTGGTGGTGAATTCAGCTTTTGCTGCCAATGATAGAGAAGACCTGAAGAAAGTAATGAAAGCAATTATTGAAGCCTGTAAGTGGCTTGATGTAATGGGCAACAGGGCAAAAGCAGCTTCATGGCTTTCAAAACCGAATTATGTAAATGCTCCTGTGCAGGTACTTGAAGCAAGATTAAAAGGTTCATACGATCTCGGTTGCGAATTAGGTGTGCAGAAATACAAAGATGATTACATGACCTTTTATAACAATGGCATCGTAAACACGCCAAAGAAATCATACGCTGCATGGTTCCTTGCGCAGTATGTACGCTTTGGTTATTTAAAAGCCGAACCGAATTACAAAGCAATTGCTGAAAAACTGATCCTTGATGATCTGTTTGCAGAAGTAGCAAAAGAAATGGGTGTGCCGGTGCAACCGGATATGCAGGTCATCAAAACAAATTTTGATGTTGCCTTCGATCCAAACAATGTGTCGGCGTATTTGAAAACAACAAAACATTAATTAAGGTGAATGGT
>JAKFDY010000306.1:0-1627 GCA_036675885.1 Lacibacter sp.
GGCTATTTCACTTTCAATTTCAGTAAGACTTCGTCTGTTACGTGATGAAAGTCTAAAAATTAGGTTTTGATAACTGAATACAGTATTATGAAACCCTTCACTGACTGGAACAAGATTCTTTGTATTAATTCCATAGATTTGATCTATCGTCATAATGATCCTTTCTAAAAAACCACCATGCAAAAGCTGCATGGTGGTTTGAGTATTATGCTTCTTGTAATTTTTCGCGAAGTACCATTGGAAGGATACCACCATGACGGTAGTAATCAATTTCAACTTCGGAATCAAAGCGAACAAGTACTTCAAATTCTTTCTTGTTGCCTGCTTCATCAGTAGCAGTAACTTTGAGTAAGTCACGTGGTTTTACGTCTTCTCCAACTTGGACATCGATTGTTTCTTTACCAGTTAAACCAAGTGTTTCAGCGCTTTCGCCATCTTTAAATTGAAGTGGAAGAACACCCATTAACACTAGGTTAGAACGGTGAATACGCTCGAAGCTTTCAGCAAGAACTGTTTTAATGCCTAGAAGGTTTGTACCTTTTGCAGCCCAGTCACGTGAAGAGCCCATTCCGTAATCTTTACCAGCAAGAACAATTAAGCCAGTGCCGTTTTCTTTGTATTTCATGCAAGCATCATAGATCGGTGTCACTTCGCCTGTTGGCCAGTAAGTAGTTACTCCACCTTCTGTACCTGGTGCGATTTGGTTACGGATACGAATGTTTGCAAATGTTCCACGCATCATTACTTCGTGGTTACCACGACGAGAACCGTATGAGTTAAAGTCACGTGGCTGAACGCCTTTTTCCAATAAATATTTACCAGCTGGAGTGTTCTTACCAATTGCTCCTGCAGGTGAAATATGGTCAGTTGTAACAGAGTCCCCAAATTTTGCTACTACACGCAGGTCAGTTAATGGTTCAACAGTACCCGGTTCAGGTGATAACCCCTCAAAGAATGGCGGGTTTGCAATGTAAGTGGAATCCTCATCCCAAGTATATAATGGCTCATTGCTAGTTTTGATTTCGTTCCAACGCTCATTATCTCCGAATACATTTGCATATTCACTGCGGAATAGTTCAGGAGTAACGGTGCGTTTCACCACTTCATTTACTTCAGCAGTTGATGGCCAAATATCTTTGAAGAATACATCGTTACCATCTTTGTCTTTACCAATTGATTCAGAAGCAAAGTCAATGTTCACTGTACCAGCTAAAGCATAAGCAACAACTAGTGGTGGTGAAGCAAGATAGTTACCTTTTACAAGCGGATGAATACGTCCTTCAAAGTTACGGTTACCTGAAAGTACAGATGTAACTAATAGATCGTTTTCAGCAATTGTTTTTTCAATTTCTTCTTTTAATGGACCGGAGTTACCGATACATGTTGTACAGCCATACCCAACAAGGTTGAAGCCGATTTGCTCTAAATATGGAAGTAATCCAGAATCACGAAGGTAACCAGTTACAACTTTAGAACCTGGTGCTAATGAAGTTTTAACAAACTTAGGAACTTCCATTCCAAGTTCAACTGCTCTTTTCGCAACAAGACCTGCACCCACTAATACATATGGGTTAGAAGTGTTTGTACAGCTAGTGATAGAAGCAATTGCAACTGCACCTGTTTTAAT
>JAKFDY010000307.1:0-8275 GCA_036675885.1 Lacibacter sp.
ACAATGAATATTACTGTTACACCACGCACTACCCCAACATTCAGCTTCGCAACAAGTATTTGTGAAGCTGCAACTGCTCCAATATTGCCTTCTACTTCGAACAATGGTATACAGGGCATCTGGACACCATCTGCAATTGATAATACAATTAGCGGATCGTATACATTTACGCCTAATTCAAACCAATGTGCCAACCCAGTTACAATCAATGTAACGGTTAATCCGAACATCACTCCAACGTTTAGTTTTGCCACAAGTATTTGTGAAGGCGCAACTGCTCCTGTACTTCCATCAACATCAGACAATGCTGTTACCGGTACATGGAGTCCTTCATCAGTAAGTAATACCGCAAGTGGTTCTTATACATTTACACCAACAGCCGGACAGTGTGCGCTTCCTGTTACAGTTAATGTAACAGTAACACCGAATGTTACACCAACATTTAGTTTTGCCACAAGTATTTGTGAAGGTGCAACTGCCCCTTTGTTACCATCAACATCAGACAATGCTGTTACTGGTACCTGGAGTCCTGCGACTGTGAGCAATACTGCAAGCGGTTCTTATACATTTACGCCAACAGCCGGACAGTGTGCACTTCCTGTAACAGTTAATGTAACAGTTACACCGAATGTTACACCAACGTTTAGTTTTGCCACAAGTATTTGTGCAGGTGCAGCAGTATCAGCATTACCTACCACGTCAGACAATGGTATCACTGGTACATGGGATAAGCCAATAAGCAATACAGCAAGCGATAGTTATACATTTACTCCGACAGCAGGTTTGTGTGCTGTTCCTGTTACGATCAGCGTAACCGTAAATCCAATACTTACACCAACCTTCGGTTTTGGTACTGCATTAAGTATTTGTAATGGTGCAACAGCTCCAACATTACCTAACACATCAACAAATGGTATTGCCGGTACATGGAGCCCCGCAGCAATCAGTAATACAGCAAGTGGTACTTACACGTTTACACCAAATGCGGGTCAGTGCGGAACAAGTGCAACCCTGGATGTTACCGTTGTTGCGAATACAGTTCCAACATTCAGCTTTGGTACAACACTTACTATTTGCTCTGGCGGAACTGTTCCTGCTTTGCCAATTACTTCTGATAACAGCGTGAATGGTACATGGAGCCAATCAACTGTAAGCAATACAGCAAGCGGTACATATACCTTTACACCAACTGCTGGTGTTTGTGCAACAACACAAACATTCACTGTAACAGTAAACCCGATCGTTACACCAACATTCAGCTTTGGAACAACTGCTTCCATTTGTGTGGGCGCAACTGTTCCAACACTGCCAGCAACATCAGCAAATAATATAACAGGTACGTGGGCTCCTGCAACGGTAGACAATGCTACTACCGGCATCACTACTTATACCTTCACACCAACAGCAGGACAATGTGCAGTTACACAAACCTATACTGTTGAAGTAAGTACAGTGCCAACGGTAACTGTTCCTGCAAATATTACTGTGAATGATGGTACAGTTATCCCACTTACCAACTTTACGATTACACCTGCGGGTGCAAGTGTAACATGGACCAACTCAAACACAGCCATTGGTTTAGCTGCATCAGGTAATGGTAATGTTGTGCCACAGTTTACTGCAACCAATCCTGGTAATGCCGATATCACTGCAACAATAACTGTTACACCACGTAACAATGGTTGTGTCGGTACTCCAAGAACTTACACCATTACCGTGAAGGCATTGGATAAAGGAGTGTTTGTGCCAAACGTGTTCTCACCAAACAATGATGGCAAGAACGACAAGGTGATGATCTATGGCAATTATATCAACAAAGTGGAGATGCGCATCTTTAACCAGTGGGGACAACAGGTTGCGTTCCTCAACAGCAAATCGCAAGGTTGGGATGGAACACATAAAGGCAAGCCGCAACCCGTAGGTGTGTACGTGTATGCATTACGTGCAGTAATGACTGATGGCCGCACTGTTGATCTCAAAGGCTCAATTACACTTGTTCGATAAAATATTATTAACCTGATAACCATATTTAAAATCTTATATCTGTTCAATACAATGAAAAATAAATTCATCACACAACACGGTTTGTTTACAGCATGTCTGTTGATGCTTGGCATGCTTCAATCGGTTGCCCAGACAGATCCGCATTTTACGCAGAACTACACCTATCCCATGTACACCAACCCGGCAATGACGGGTGGCAGCGATGGTGATTATCGTGTATCTGCTGTGTATCGCAATCAGTGGGGAAGTGTAAGTAATCCTTACAGCACGGCAGGTTTGTCGTTCGATACACGTACCAATAAAAACATTGCAGTAGGTGTTAACTTAATGAATCAAAAAGCAGGTGACGGTGGTTTTAACTACTTCAATGCTTATGGTTCAGTTGCATACACCGGTGTGAAGTTTGGAGCAGATAACAATCACCGTTTGGTGTTGGCAATACAGGCAGGTTTAATTAACCGTAAAGTAGATCAATCAAAATTCAAATGGGGAGATCAATGGAATCCCATTACTGGTTATAATGCATCAAATTCAACAAGCGAATCATTTGCAAACACCAGCTCCACTACATTCGATGCCGGTGCAGGTGTATTGTATTATGATGCAACGCCTGATAAGAAAACAAATGCATTTGCGGGACTTTCGGTGTTTCATATCAATCGTCCGAAAGACCCCATCATTTCTGCACAAAGTGTAAGTCTTAATACCATTCCGTTACGTTATGTGTTGCATGGTGGTTTAAGTTTCAATTTATCAGAACGTACCAGCATTGTACCGCATGTATTATATATGCAACAGGGTACAGCTATGGAAGCAATGATTGGGACGTATGTACAGCTGAATGTAAATGAAGAAACTGATTTTATGTTTGGTGGCTACTATCGTTTGAAAGATGCCATTGCTCCTTTTGTTGGTGTTGACTGGAGAAACTTTATTGTGGGATTGAGTTATGATGTAAACGCATCGAAGCTTGGATCAATGACAAGAAATGTAAACAGTTTTGAATTAAGTCTTTCTTACATCAAACGCAGCGGAACAAGAAGCATTTTCGACTGGATCCGTTGCCCACGCTTATAATTATATTGAAGTGAA
Organism: Lacibacter sp.; assembly: GCA_036675885.1. Classification (GTDB taxonomy): domain Bacteria; phylum Bacteroidota; class Bacteroidia; order Chitinophagales; family Chitinophagaceae; genus Lacibacter. The sequence continues at coordinate 3,097 of JAKFDY010000307.1, forward strand.
TGATAAACCCAACGAATCAAACATGAAACCCAATATCACTCTTCAGCAAACCGCTTCAACAATGAACACATTCTATAAAACAGCAGGCAGATTGATTCTTTCTTCTTTCTCCTGCATACTATTTCTGCAAACTCAGGCACAGGACAAACGTATTGTGCAGGCCAATGCTTATTATGCTTCCGGCGATTACTATACAGCTGCACAGTTGTATGAGCAATTTCTGAAACCCGGCCCTAAAGAAAAATCAAAAGCTGATTTTCCGCTGAATGCAAAACGCAACAGCGAGGGAAGCGGCATGGGAAAAGGCGTTACAAAGAATGACATCATTTTTAAACAGGCAGAAAGTTTTCGCCTTGCAAATTATTTTCCGCAGGCAGCAGAACGTTATAAAGCTGTTGCAGAACAGGAGCCATCAAAGTATAATGATGCATGGTACTGGTATGCGGTGTGCCAACGCAGTCTTGGTAAGTATGATGATGCAGAAGAAAGCCTGAATCGTTTTCTCAGCAATGTAACAGCAAACGATCCGTTGAAAGCAGCTGCAGAAAATGAACTGCAAACATTGAAGTATATTAAAACACAATTGGTACGTCCTGATACCGTCATGTACACGCTTACTAAAACAACTCTTTCAAACGAAACAGGAAAAGGTGTGTTTGCAGCTGTACATTTAGGCAGTAACCAGTTTCTCATCACAAGTACTGAAAAGGATACTGCAGCAACAGCAGGCGTAAATCCTTATCACAGCCGTGTGTTTGCTGCAACATTGGAGAACAACGAATTTAAAGCTGGTGAACCTGTTTCTCTTCCAACAAGTGAAGCAGCCATCAACCAGGGAGCTGCAAGTATTAGTGCCGATGGTAACCGTATTTATTTCACACAATGGAAAAACAGTAATGGCCGTAAAAGCTCTGCCATTTATCTTGTAACAAAACAAGGTGAAGGATGGAGTGCACCCGTTGCGCTTACATCAGTAAATGCAGAAGGCCACAGCAGCAAACAACCTTATGTTTCAACTGATGGAAAATATTTATTCTTTGCATCTGACCGCCCCGGTGGTGCAGGTGGGTTTGATATCTGGTATGCTCCTTTGCAAGCCGATGGCACAACAGGTGAAGCAGTGAATACAGGTGCTGTTATTAATACAGCAGCAGATGAGCAAGCGCCATTTTATCACAGCTACAGCAGTACACTTGTTTTTTCATCGAACGGAAAACAGGGAATGGGTGGATATGATCTGTATGCAGCAAAAGGCTGGGAAACAGAATGGAAAGCTGCAGAAAATATGGGTCATCCTGTTAACTCAATAAGAGATGATGTGTATTATCATACAACCGATAAAACATCCGTATTAAAAAAAGCAGTGTTCAGTTCCGATCGTGGTTCTGAATGTTGTTTGGAAACTTACACGGTAAGTAAAGCACCAAAGAAAAAGATCATAACCGGACTGGTGATTGATAAAAAAGATAATCAACCTGTGAGTGGCGCTACCGTATTACTGAATACAGGTGGTAAGCAATTAAAAGCAACCACTGATGCCTCCGGCCGTTATACGGTTGAAGTGGATACAGATGTTGCAGGAAATGTAACGGTAAGCAAGCATCGTTACAGCGAAAAGCAAAGCGATATCACAATTGTAAATACCGATGAAAGCAGCTGGAGTACCGATAAGTTTATTAATAAAGATATTGTACTCGAACGCAAGATCATTCTTACACCTGAAACGGTTGTAACAGTTTACTTTGATTTTGATAAGCATAACATTAAAGATGATGCAGCATTCAAGCTCGATTCATTGTATGACATCCTGGTGAAAAATCCGGGAGCAATTGTGCAGATCAGCGGTTATACTGATGGTTTGGGTTCAGTTGAGTACAACAAAATACTTTCTGATAAGCGTGCCAAAGCCTGTGCAGATTACCTGGTTGCAAAAGGACTGGATACAGTCCGCATCAATTTTGAATCGTTTGGTGAATGTTGCCCGCTGGAAATGGAAGTGATCAATGGTCGTGATAATGCCGATGGCCGTGCGAAGAACAGAAGAGGTTTGATTAATATCTCTTATCCGCCGAAAGAAGAAGAATAAATAATAAAATACCTATTCTATGAAAACTCGAATTTTATTTATAGGAGCAATTCTATTTAACTCCCATGTATTTGCACAAGAGCAAGCAATTGATATAACAGAGCAAACGATCAAAATTGCCGGATTTAAGGATGAAGAACTATACTTTGGCTTTGCTGCGGGTGATAAGATAATTTTCAATTTTACAGAAACCGATAGAAAGGAGTTAAAAGAAATTGAAGTTATCGAGTATCCTGCAAATTCAAAATTTTCTGACTTTAAAACCAAGAAAATAGAGAACAAAGTAATTAATGTTAATAAAACTGGAGTTTTTATATTTCGTTTCAAGAACTCTGCGATAGGTGGACGGATTTGCAAAATAAGGATTCAACGAATCCCTTTGAGTGATGAAACAAAAAATTTTAATTCGAATGTAACTTGGGAAACGAAGCAGGAAACAATATATAACACCTACACAAAAGATGTTATCATAGGGTATGATACTGCATATATTCAAAAAACGAAGAGAGAATTAGTAAGTACGGAACAAAAAGAGCATCTCATTTTTGATAAAACTCAAAGAGTTCACTCAACTACGAATGATAATGGTAACAGGACCTCATTATTTTTTACACTCCCGGTTAATGAAATAAGTATATACAAAACTAAAAAGGTTGTGTCGTGGGCCTACTGGGCAGGTGTAGGTGAAGAGGCAAATCAGGCTTGGAAGCAAAATAGCCAGTCTATAAGTAAACTAGCTAAAGGAGCATCGACATATTTTTTTAGCCCTTTGGGAGCATTGGCGGTAGGTGCCATAACCGATCTTATTATTCCAAAAATCGGTGAGGATGTTAGTTATGCGGTTTCAGATCAGTTAAATAGAAATCTTTTTCATGCTGGGCAGCAGTATCGAATATTTGATGAAGGCAAGGGTGTTGCAGGATTTAAGAGATTTGATAATCCTGCAATGAACCAAGGCACTTTTTTCATCCTTTTATCAAACGATAATTTAATGCAAGGTATTGATGTGACAGTGAAAGTAGTTGCAATTATTGAAACAAGCGAATATCAGGATAAGCAATTTACTGAAGTTAGTATACAACCAAAGTATGAAAAAAAGACTTTCTCAGAGCCGGTTATTAAAACAACAAAAGTTCCGATAACAGGTAAATGAAATAAAGAAAACCGCATCAGTTGATGCGGTTTTCTCATTTGGTTAAACCCCATGATACATTTCTTCCGTCTGCAATTCAACCGACAGCATAAACCCATTACCGGGGCTTGTTACAATATCCATTGAACCATTGTACACACTTAACCGGCTGACAATATTTTTTAAGCCAATACCCTCATGTGCTGCTTCAGCTGTCATCCCTTTTCCATTATCACTGATTGTTAAACGAACAGATTCATCGTTTGATTCGACAGAAAATACAACTTTTGAAGCATCGGCATATTTTACAATATTGGTGCATTGTTCCTGTACAATACGGTAAAGTGTGAGCTTCTGCTTTTCATTCAGCAGGGTTTCGTCAAAATTGTTCAGTTCAATGTCAACTTCAATACCAACAATGGCAAGCATGTTGTTGGCTATTTTGTAAATAAGTTCAACAAATGTTTCCTGGTTTAAAAACGGAGTAACCATTTCGTGTGCAATACGCCTGTTCTCACTCATTGCCTGGTTAATGGCATCAATACACATGTTGATATATTTTGTATGCTTTTCAGGATTTGCCTTGATTGTTTGCAGCAGCAGTTTTGTACCGGCAAGCAACTGGTTGATGTTATCGTGCAACTCCTGCCCAATCACATTCCGTTCTTTTTCCTGTGCATCAATAGCTGTAGCTGTAATTGCTCTGGCAATTTTTTTCTCCTGTTTAATAAGCTGTTGCTGCAGTTCTTTACGTTCGGAAATATCACGGATGTAGGCACAGGTAAAATTGTTATTATCTGAAAGAACCTTTATGGCAAAAAACTCAACAGGAAATTCTTTCCCATAACGGTTTACAACGGTTGTTTCAATGGTGCGGTCTAAACGTTCTGCATTTCTCGACTGGAGATAAGGCAGGATGCCTTTTTCCGCAAAACTGCGGTATGCCGTTGGAATAATTGTTTGATGAAATGGTTTTTCTTTTACTTCATCAAGCGACCATCCAAAAAGATGTTCGGCCTGGCTGTTCCAGAAAATGATCATGTTATTGTCATCAACACAAATAATTGCATCGAGCGAGGAGTTCATGATCAACCTTCTTGTTTCTTCGCTGCTTCTTACAGCAAGTTCTTTTTGTTGCCTGAGATGCAGTACGATCCATTGGAGATTAAATACCAGCAATGCAAAAATGATAAAGAGCATTACAAACAGGAAAATATTCATGTGGCGCAACGCTTCTTCATTATCTTTTCTTTTCTGTTGAAGATAATTGTTTTGCAGTGCGTTTATCCTTGCACCAAACCGTCGTATACTATCTGTGTAATTTTTGCCAACACCACTTGCCACCAGCAGGCGGGCTTCATCGGCATTGTGCAGCATTTTTGTTTTGATCATTAACCTGGAAAAAACGATTCGCTTGCTGATAAGTGGTTTCAGTGAATCTTTAAATATCGATTTGATATCATCGTTTTCAATACGATGCTCCAGCTGACTGCTGTATGCCTTTAAGGTTCGTTCTGATGCATAAAGTGGCTCAAGAAAACTCTCTTTGCTGGTAATAACGTAACCACGGGCTCCGCTTTCGTTCTCCATTACGGCAAGTAAGAGTTGTTGTAACTGGTAACGGATCTCTTCTGAATAGACGGCTTCCTGGTTTGTATCCCTGAGAGTGACTGTACGCCGTATAGTAATAATGATGATTGATACAATAACGATTGTAAAAAGCAATAACGCCAGACGTATAGAAGTTCTGATCGACAGCTTCATAGATTTCATTAATTAAATGCGACAAAACAATAAGGTAACAATGTGGGTTTTGTTCAGCTTTTAATAACGAGTCTATTAAAATTAGTGAACTTAAATAAGAATTGCAAATGTGAGCAGATGCATCAATAAAGGAGTTCTGTAGAAATATGTATCAGTACCAATAAATTTGGCACTGTTATTTTCCGGAGCTGTTGGCA
>JAKFDY010000308.1:0-4045 GCA_036675885.1 Lacibacter sp.
GAATAAATCACTCAAAATCCTGTTACCACGGTACACCAACCGAAGGTCATCCAAATCTGAAAATTCCCTTTTCTGCATTTGCAAAAAAACAAATTATACAGAAATGTGTCCACACGATAGGACGTAACAGGAAGAGGATATATGTCGTCAATGAGTTGTTCTGATTTCATATGGTGCGATGTTTATATGTATGACAAACTCCCTGGTATTTATGCAATCTGAAATATGAATTTTCACAGCCCTATCCAATTGGAACCTGTATGATTGACTGAGTAAATTTTATGGTTAACAGCAGTGTGGTGAATAACAAAAAATGCGATGACCGTTCGTGCTGTTTTAGAAAAATTCTAAGGTAGCATTAAAAAATTGTGAAGGAAGGTATTTTCAAACCTGCTCAATCGTTTGCACAAAAAAATATTGAATTGAAAATGTAAGTTTGAAGCAGCATCTGCTTTAGGGTAACTGCTTTGCTGTATAAAATAACTGCTACGATTGCGTTTAATTCACTTACATAATGAAAAGTTGCTTTTGCAAAGAATTGCAGAAAGCGACGACGCTTCTTTTGCTAAGCTTTATGAAGCTTATAGTGACTCGCTTTGTCAGTTTGTGTTGAAGTATGTAAAATCTAAAGAATTCAGTAACGACATTATACAAGAGGTGTTTATCCGCATTTGGGAGCATCGGAACGAATTACATACAATTGATTCTTTCAAAGCATATCTCTTTACAATTGCCCGAAATCTTACACTGAATTTTTTAAAAAGAGCTTCGAAAGAAAATACAGTTAAAGCTGAAATTGCAAGAAATTATAAGCCCGTCGATTCTAATGCAGAAGATCGTCTGCTTTCAAATCAATACAGGCAATTTATTGAAGAAGTTCTGCAGTCGCTTCCTGCGCAAACCCGTACTGTTTTCCGGCTCTGTAGGGAAGAGGAAAAGTCGTACGATGAAGTGGCTTCCTGCCTGGGTATTTCCCGAAGCGCCGTAAAAAAACACATTGTGCGTTCACACAAATTCTTCAAAGAACGGATGCTTGATCATCCAGATCTTCAGTTTGGCATTCTGTTCATCCTGTTTTTAAAATCCTGAAAAAATAGAATCAGGGGTACCCTCATTTCGTATTCAATTGTCTTTATACTACTAAAGCAATCGAATGTCGGGTATAGATTACAAAAAAGAGTTGATACGGCGATACCGGGATAACAAAGCTTCTCAGGAAGAACTGGACGTTTTCTTTCATTTAATCAGTAAGGGAGAACTCAACGAAGAGCTTGAAGAAGTGATGAATGAAAAAGCTCTGGCAGATGAAGATAAGCAGAGAGCTATTCCTTTGTATAAACGCTCCTGGCTTCGGGTTGCCGCCGCCGTCCTTCTTTTTACCGTTTCAGCCATTAGCTGCATAATTTACTCAAAACAAGGCAATCCACAGGTAACTGCCCAAAGTAAACCTGCGGTTCAGGATATTGCTCCGGGTGGCGACAAAGCGATATTACAACTTGCAGATGGATCGACTATTATATTGGAAAGTACTCCTAATGACAGCATCGTAAAACAGGGCAATGCAAGCATTGTAAAGAAGGATAACCTGCTTGCTTATAATGTTGTTAATGAAAATTCAACCGAGATACTTTTTAATAGAGTAACAACTCCGAGAGGCGGGCAATATCAGCTTTTTCTTGCAGATGGATCAAAGGTTTGGTTAAATGCCGCTTCTTCCATTCGTTTTCCTACAGCATTTACAGGCAGGCAACGAAAAGTGGAGGTAACAGGTGAGGCTTATTTTGAAGTAGCCAAAAATGCTTCAATGCCCTTTATTGTGGTGGTAGATGGTAAATCAGAGGTGGAAGTATTGGGTACACACTTTAATATTAACTCATATGCCGATGAGGCAACTGTCAATACCACTTTGCTGGAGGGTAGTGTAAACGTAAAAAGCAATGGCGAATCCAGAATCATTACGCCAGGTCAACAGGCGCAGATCAATTCAAATGGGCAGATTGCTTTAAACAAAGAACCCGATATAGAGCAAGTAATGGCCTGGAAAAACGGGCTGTTCAATTTCAAAGGAGAAAGTATTGAAAACATCATGCGGCAGTTAGCCCGTTGGTACAACTTTTCTGTACAGTATGAAGAATCTATAACCGAAAAATTTTATGTGAAGGTGGACCGGAACACTAACATCTCAAACATTTTTAAAATACTTGAAACAACAGGAGGCGTACACTTTAAAATTGAAGGAAAGAAAATAACGGTGAAACCTTAAACATAGTGGTTAATCTAAAAGAAAGCTGGAAGCGCTTGCAACACTCCCAGCGAGTAGCTTGGGTTAACCCGTAAAGAAAGTCCCGCGAGACTGCTTATTGTATAACCCAAACAAATCAAAGTTATGGATTTAAATGCTTTTTGTTTTCCCCTACGCAGTAGCGGGAAAAAACTAAACCAAACATTGCGGATTATGAAACTAACCGCCATTTTTTTATTGATTGCCTGTCTGCAGGTAAGTGCCACAGGGTTTTCGCAAATGATTACCCTTTCGGAGAAAAATGCTCCGTTAGTAAAGGTTCTCGACAAAATTGAACAGCAAAGCGGTTACACTTTTGCGTACACCGGCTCTATGCTGCGTAAAGCAAAAAAAATCTCCGTGAGCATCCAGAATGGAAGCTTGGAACAGGCATTAAAACTGTGTTTTAGTGATCAGCCGTTCACATTTGCAATCATCGAAAAAACAATTGTCATTAAACCTGTTGCGGAAGTAGAAGCACCTGCACCTGTTCCTGCAGAGCCAGCTCCACCCATAGAAGTGAAAGGTGTGGTTACCGATGAAACAGGAAAGTTTTTAGCTGGCGCTACAGTAAAACTGAAAGGCTCTGGTAAAGGAACCTCAACAGATGAGCAGGGAAATTTCTCCATTCAAATACCGGAAAATGGTGGTCGCTTACTTATTTCTTATGTAGGTTATGAAACCATGGAAATACCTGTATCAAAATCAGAGACATTAAAAATTGTACTAAAGCAGGCCGATTTAAAAATGGAAGAAGTGGTAGTGGTTGCATACGGTACGCAGAAAAAAGTAAATGTAACCGGCGCTGTGGGTACTGTTACTGCAAAAGATTTTGCTGATAGACCTGTTACAGGTGTTGCAAATGCATTGCAAGGTAAAATGGCTGGTGTAACAATTACAACCAATAATGGTCAACCGGGTAGAGATGGTGGCACAATCAGGGTAAGGGGTATTGGTACCGGGTTAGGTTCATCAGGTGCAAGTGCTTCTCCTTTGATTATTATAGATGGTGTACCAGGATCAATGAGCGATGTAAACCCGAACGACATAGAGTCTATCTCGGTGTTGAAAGATGTGGCGTCATCAGCTATTTATGGTGCACGTGCATCAAATGGTGTGGTCTTGATTACAACCAAAAAAGGAAGGAAGGGCGGATTGCAAATGCGTTATGAAATGTATGTGGGTACACAACAAATAACACGTCGCCCCGATTTTTTACCTGCATGGCAGCAAGCTGAATTATATAACGAAGCAAGAGCAAACGAAGGTGCTTCTCTTAAATGGTCGCCTGCCGATATACAATTGTTTAAAGATGGTACTGATAAAACAGGAGCACATCCAAACACAGATTGGTTATCGTTACTATACTCTGAGCCAGGCTTACAGCAAAATCATAACATCAGCATCAATGGTGGCGATGAAAAAACAAAATACATGTTTTCACTTGGTTACTTTGATCAGAACGGAAATGTAAAAGGATCAAAGTATCAAAAGTATAATGGCTTGTTTAACATCAGTTCGCAGTTAAACAAAAAGATAGGGATGAGTGCACGCCTCGGATTTCTGTATGCTCCATTCAGTGAACCGGTGAGCACCTATGCTACAAGTTTTTCACAACTCATTCGCCAGATTAACCGCATTTCCAATACGGTTCCTTACAAATGGGAAAATGGTGCGTATGGTTATGTATCCGATGGCAGTCCGATGGCATGGCTTGAATCAAGCTCATCAAACAAATGGCAAAACTATACAGTTAGCGGAAAC
>JAKFDY010000309.1:0-12203 GCA_036675885.1 Lacibacter sp.
GAATAAATCACTCAAAATCCTGTTACCACGGTACACCAACCGAAGGTCATCCAAATCTGAAAATTCCCTTTTCTGCATTTGCAAAAAAACAAATTATACAGAAATGTGTCCACACGATAGGACAAAATCGGGGCGTTTCAGTTTATATTTTACAAACCGGGAAACCACGGCCTTGCAATTCCTTCACGGAAAGGCCAAGGTACAGCAGCAAGTATTAAGATGAGTGCAATTACATACATCCATGAAGCTGCACTATAGTTTTGTTTCTTTGCTCTGCCTCTTGCCATTGTGATCATAACAATTGCAAGGATCATGGCAGAAATATGTTCAACCACCCAGAAACGGGCGAAGCTGTCTTTCATTACATTGCCAAAACCACCAAGACGTTCGATCATATGGAAGCCCACCGCTTCATTGTTGAAGTATTGAAACAACCCGAGCAACAACGTAATGTGTGCAGCAATGAGCAGGAACAAACTTGTTTTCTGCAAACCTGCTTTTTTGGTAAATGCCTGGAACAAAGCAATGATCAACAGGATAAGAATTACCCAGCGAAGTACGTTGTGTAAATGAAGCAATCCAGTATACATAATGATTTGGAAATTTGAGGATGAAATAAATATAAAATTCCGCCACAAAGTAAGGTGCAGAAAAGGATTATTCAAAACTGTTTTTCAAAAAAAGAGGTATCTTAGTTCATCACAAACACCTGCTATGAAGAAATTGTTTTTTACCCTTGTCGTTTTTTGCAGCACGCAACCATTACTTGCACAATCTCCAAAAGTATTTGTGAGCGATTCCAGTAAACCGATCTTTCAACAACAATTATTATTTCAAAACAGGATCATCGGCAAAACCGAGAAGGGAACAGTTTATGCTTTGCCACAAGATAATATGCCTGTGCTGATACCCGATAGTTCACTTACATCGAACATGCCGAACAGATTAAAAACAGAAGCACCGGGTTTGCAAATGCCGAATCCTTATTATCCCGGCAAGCCGGAGTTGAAGAAATTTCCATTAACGCCAAACATGTATCAGTATAAACAAAGGCCTGGTATAAAAAATAAGATTGAATGATAGAAGAAATAAATAACTACGTCAACCTCGACTATCGCTCGATTGGCTGATCCGCCCTTCGACTGCGCTCAGGACTGCCCTCCACTCATCATTCATCATTCCTCCCAATCAGCAATAAAAATATTGGTATCTCTTGTGCCGCCATTATTGCGGTTGCTGCAGAAAACGATCTTCTTTCCATTAGGGCTGAACATCGGGAATGCATCAAAGCCTTTATCACGACTGATCTTGGTAAGATTAGTTCCATCTTCATTCATCGTATATAAATTGAAGGGAAAGCCACGTTTGTATTCATGATTGCTGGCGAAGATGATGCGTTTGTTATCGGGCATGTAGGCAGGTGCCCAGTTCGCTTGTCCAAATGAAGAAACCTGTTTGGCATTTGTTCCATCGGCATTTGCTACCCATACTTCCATATTGGTTGGCGCCACTAATCCTTGTGCCAATAACTCTTTGTATTCTTTGATCTCCGCTTCTGTTTTTGGACGGCTTGCACGCCAGATGAGTTTTTTCCCATCAGGACTAAACCAACCACCACCATCATAACCCAACAGGTTGGTGACTTTAATTTCTTTTCCTGTTTTCAAGTCCATCACATACATATCAATATCACCATCCTTAGTGCTGGTGTATAACATTTTCTTTCCATCGGGAGAAAGCGTTGCTTCGGCATCATACCCCTTGCTGTTGGTTAACTGCTTTATAATTTTTCCATTCAGGTCGGCCATGAAAATATCATAGCTGTCGTACAAAGGCCAGATGTATTTGTTGCCGTATTTACTACGATCGGGGATTGGCGGACAATCGCTGCTGCCTAAATGGGTAGATGCATAAATAACGTGTTTACCATCTTTCATAAACGCGCCACAGGTAGTTCTTCCTTTGCCGGTGCTCACCAGTTTAGGTGTAAACTTTTCACCAGGCCTCGTTGGGATTTTTGCGATATATATCTGATCGCAGGGAATACCTTCTTTTGCATATGTCTTTTGGAAGATGAGCCATTTGCCATCAAAACTGAAATATGCTTCTGCATTATCGCCGCCGAACGTGAGCTGCTGAATATTTTTAAAATGCTTTTCGTCGGGGTAAAGAATAGAATCATTCATTACTGCAGCATCAACATTCACTTCGTTCTTATTCACTTTAAACGAAAGAATCAAGGTTATAGCAACAGGCAGAGCCAGCAAGAGGGCGTACTTCTTCATGAAAGTGATTTTTTACAAATGTAGTTTTTGGAATGCCCGTAAATGTCAGGAAAATGTAAGAACCAGCACCTCAAAATAATTTAGCTTTGCGCCATGCAGTTGAAAGCCTTTTTGATTACTGGATTTGCCAGCCTTTGCCTGTTTGCCTGTATCAACGATAAACCTGCCGAAAAAGGCGAAGGTTCTGCCACTAACCAGCCTGGCAATTCTAAAATTGAGGAACTGGAAAATAAGCTGCAACAGCAACCTCAGGTTGACAGTATCCGTGAACAATTTGTAGAACAGTTAGTAGAAAATAATCAATACGATAAAGCATTGGCGCAGGTTGAAACACTTTTGCAAAAACAACCCAACAACCCGGCCTATCTTTTTATGAAAGCCGATGCGTTGGAACGTAAAGGCGATACAGCGAATGCCATTGCATCTTACGAACAATCAATTGCAGCTGCCGGTTTATTTACTGAAGCTGAGTTAAGGCTTGCATCACTGTATGCCGAAACTGGAAATAAAAAAGCAGAGGTTATGTGTGATGCTTTGTTGAAAGATGCTACGGCTGTTCAATTCCGCAGTGATATTCTTTTTGTGAAAGCGGCTTATTATAACAAGATCAAACAAGCATCAAAAGCATTGGCGGTTTATAACCAGATCATCCGTGAAGATTATACTTACTTAGATGCATACATTGAAAAAGGATTGATCTACTATGATCAGCAAAAATTTGAGGAAGCACACAAAGTATTTGCACAAAGCACTGATGTGAGTAACAAATTTGCTGATGGCTATTTCTGGATGGCGAAGGCAGAAGAAAAACTCAACCGCACAACTGAAGCCATTGATAATTATAAACGTTCCCTCGCACTCGATCAAAGTATAACCGAAGCAAAAGATGCGTTGAAGAGATTGGGGGCGGTGAAATGATGAGTAATCAGTGATGAGTAGAATACTACCAACTAAAAACTACAAACAATAAACTATAAATTTTCTATGCCAATCGTAGCTCCTTCTTTATTAAGTGCCAATTATATTAATCTCCAGGGCGATTGTGATATGCTCAACGCCAGTGAAGCCGATTGGTATCACCTCGATGTAATGGATGGCCGTTTTGTACCCAACATCAGCTTTGGTCCAATGATCATTGAGTTTTTCCGCAAAGCCACCACCAAAGTGTGTGATGTGCATTTGATGATCGAAGAGCCAGAGAAATATGCCGAAGCATTTCAAAAAGCCGGTGCCGATATTCTCACGGTGCATTACGAAGCATGCACACATTTGCACCGCAATATTCAACAGATCAAAGGACTGGGTATGAAAGCAGGTATTGCATTGAATCCACACACACCGGTTTCATTATTGAAAGATGTATTGGCCGATATTGATATGGTTTGTTTGATGAGTGTGAACCCCGGATTTGGCGGACAGGCATTTATTCCGCAAACACTCAACAAGATCAAAGAACTCCGCAACATGATCGATGAAAAAGGGCTGAAAGTAGATATTGAAATTGATGGAGGTGTTACGCTTGCTAATGCAAAGAGTATTGTGGATGCTGGCGCAACCGTATTGGTGGCTGGCAACACGGTGTTTAAAGCACCTAGCCCAACAGAAATGATCTCGTTGTTGAAGAAGATATAAGTTTTTCCGAAAACCAACTTTTGCCACAGAAAACACAGAAAATACAACTCTGTGTTTTCTGTGGCATTTTTTCATGCAGCGGTTTTGAAGAAACTGTGGTCAAACAAACATGAAGCAACTCACCTTTATTTCACTTCTCCTTCTGCTGCTTGAAAGTTGCACTTATCCTTGTGGCAAATCATCTGGCTTACACCTCAATTTCGTTTCGTACACAAAAGCCGAGATCAATGGTTTCAGCATCAGCCGCTATGAAAAAGGAAGCAACTTCAACAATCTCATCAGTTCAGCCAGCTTTGATTCTTCCCTCGTAGGTTTAAGCCAAACCGGCGATACCACCAGGTATGCATATTTCAGCGATGATGTGCTGCTTCCATCTGGCTTCGACTATAAAGTTTTCATTCCAGCAACAAATACAACCTACAACATCACCGATCTGAAAGAACCCCAGGAAACGGGAATTAAGAATGGACAGAAAGTCTATTGCATGAACCAGATCGTTTCCTGCAAGGTTAACGGAACAGCGGTAACAATTTCTTACGAAGACCTCTTCCTGAAAAAATAACTTGCTTCGCTTTGCGTTTTAGCAGAAAGGCTTAGTTTTATCTTCCATGAAGGCAACCAAAACCTGCTTCCTGCTCCTGCTCCTCCTTGCAACCTCTGTTTCCTACGCCCAAAAGAAATCGGCAACAGTTACCGGTAAGGTATTGGATGAAAATGAAAACCCGCTCGGCAATGTATCGGTGATCATTCTCGGCCGCAGCAATGGCGTTACCACCAACGATTCGGGTTATTTCAGTATCAAAGTACCGGCAGGCAAAGCGTTTGCGCTTGTTTTCAGCTATACATCCTATCGTGCTGAGCAGCGTAATTTCTTTTTGAATGATGATGAACAGGAACGCATCGTCCTCCGTCTTGAACGTAGCGGCAAAGAACTGCAGGAAGTAACGGTAACCGACAACCGTATACGGGCTGAAGCCTCGGCCATCCGCATCAATCCTAAAAATGCATTGTTACTTCCATCAGCGGTGGGTGGTGTGGAAGGATTACTGAAAGTATTCGTGGGCAGCAATAACGAACTTACTTCACAATATTCTGTACGTGGCGGTAACTACGATGAGAACCTTATTTATGTAAACGACTTTGAAGTGTTCCGTCCATATCTCGTTCGGCAGGGACAACAGGAAGGGTTGAGTTTTATTAACCCGGAGATGGTGCGCAATCTTACATTTTACAATGGCGGTTTTCAATCACGCTATGGTGATAAGATGAGTAGTGTGTTGGATATTCAATACAAACGTGCAAAGAAATTCGGCGGCTCTGCTTATGTTTCTTTACTCGAGCAAGGCCTGCATTTTGAAGGTGGTTCAAAAGATGAAAAAGTAAGTTTCACCGTTGGTGCCCGTAACAGGAGCAACCAAAATTTATTGAGCAGTCAGCAAACAAAAGGCAACTATGTTCCGTCAAGTAACGATCTGCAGGGTTATGTTACCTGGCAACCGAATGTGAAATGGATGTTTGAAGCAATGGGCAATTACTCCCGTACACAATTCAAACTAAACCCTGAATTCAGCAGCCAAACGGCATCTGTGTTCTCTCCTTTCTTCACTGCCAATCTTGGTTTGGATATTTATTTCGCTGGTGGTGAGCGTGACCGTTACAGCACAGCCATGGCTGGCATTGCCACCACTTATCAGCCACATAAAAATTTAAAGTTGAAATGGATGCTCAGTCATTTCAGCAATAAAGAAGAAGAGTCGTTTGATATACAAGGTGCGTATTTATTTGGCGAACGTGATTTCGATCGCAGCCGCACAACTTTTGGCTTAATTGTAAATCCATTGGGTGCAGGTGTGTTCCAGAATTTTGCACGAAATCAACTCGACATACAAATTCAAAATGCCACACACAAAGGCAGCCTGGAAAAAGGAAAACATTTTATTCAGTGGGGGCACAGTCTCGAGCGCCAAAGCATCAATGATAAATTGAATGAATGGGAATTAACGGATAGTGCCGGTTATACCTTACCGTTTAATCCTGATCAATTGCAATTAACGAAAGTCATCAAATCAAAATCTGATCTTGTATTCTTTCGCACACAAGGTTATGTGCAGGATAATATTATTCTCAATGATTCTTTGAATATGACTCTGCAGGTGGGTGTGCGTTACAATTACAATACACTCAACAACGAAGTATTAATTCAGCCAAGAGTACAATTTGCCATGCAGCCGCTTGGTAAAAAAGATATTGTGTTTCGTGCAGCAGCAGGTGCTTATCATCAACCGCCGTTCTACAGGGAGTTACGTCGTTACGATGGTTCAGTAAACGAAGCAGTGAAAGCGCAAAAGAGCTGGCAGGTAGTTGCAGGTATCGATTATAATTTCAAAGGCTGGGGTAACCGTCCGTTTAAATTACAGGCCGAAGCTTATTACAAACACATGTATGATATTGTGCCGTACGATGTAGATAATGTGCGTATCCGTTATTTCGGCAGCAACAGTGCCAAAGCTTATGCAACAGGTATTGAAGCACGTTTGTTTGGAGAGCTGGTGAAAGATGCGGAAAGCTGGGTAAGCCTCGGCATTATGCGCACACGTGAAAATTTAGATAATGATCATTGGTATAATTATAAGCTTGATTCGCTGAACAAACCAATCGACAGTACATTGGTACAAGGTGGCTGGATCAGAAGACCAACTGATCGCTTTCTTACCTTCGGTATGTTTTACCAGGATTATCTTTCTACCAATAAGAACTTTAAGTTCTCGATGAACTTTTTGTACGGCACTAATCTTCCTTACAATATCCCCAACAGTGCGAAGTACAGAAATGCATTGACCATTGATCCGTACATACGTGTTGATTTTGGTTTCAGTGCATTGTTGCTCGATGGCGAAAAAAGCAAACGCCGCAGCCGTAATCCTTTCCGTGAGTTTAATAATATCTGGGCCAGCTTAGAAATCTTTAATGTCATCGACCGACCCAACACCATTTCTTATTTGCTTATCAAAGATTTCAGCAACACTATCTTTTCTATTCCCAATCGTTTAACACCAAGGCTGATCAATTTTAAGATAGTGGCAAGGTGGTAAGAAGGTGAATGGTGAGTTGTGAATGGTGAATGATGAGCTTCATCTCATTATTCTTCTTTGTGCATCGTTCAATCTGTCTATCCCCTCCAAGGAGGGGCAGAAGGATGTTACACAGAAGAATGACCGAAAGGGGTGGGTCAACCTTACACGACCAATTATGGATTCATCAATTCTTTGAATCTATAATTAATGTTTTCAAAAAAGAATCTACTACTACAGCTTTTCAATATTTGTTTATCAGCGATGTTGGCGTTACTGGTATTGGATTTATTCGCACCTATTCTAAAAGAAAAAACCAAGACTTATATCAAGTATAACATACCAAGCGACGAGGGGGAATATCCATTTAATGGTCATAAAATCGTAGATAAATTAAAAAGCCAGTTCAGTATAAAAACTTTTTCGTTTACCGGAAACGATGAAAAAGATAACATCATTCTGGCTCAATTTGCAAAAGCGCTTGTAGAAGAAAGTAAAAAGAGATATTCTTTCACAATACATCGTATTTACCTCCCTAAGAACATTACGTATGGCCGTTTCATCGGGCTCCTTAACATGATGAAGGAGGCCGATTATAGAAGGTATATAGAATGGGAGAATTATTTTTACGTCGTCACTAATAATGCTAAAGTCGAGAATTAAAATGTGTCACCGCACTGACTTCCATTCTCCCCAATCCTTTTCTATCTTTATACCGTAAATAAATTGGTATGAAAGCATCCATCAACGCCATTGCATTCTTTTTTACCGCTATAACCGGTTTTGCGCAGACAGATGATCCGTTTCTTACTTTTCCCATTGAACTGAAATTTTTCCAGGCACAAAAAACAAGTCAGTGCAATGTGTTGCGTTGGCTGGCTCCCTGCACATCAGATTTTGCAGTATTTGAAGTGCAACATTCAACCGATAATAAAACATTCAGCGTACTGCATAGTTTTACTGCCGAGCAGGTCCGTTGCGCAGAACCTTTTGATTATACCGATCTGCAACGACGTGAAGGGACCAATTACTACCGCATTAAACTCACCACTCCCGCCAATACATCTGTCAACTCTTTCATTGTTGCTGTGCTCAACGGCAGCAAAGGATTTGCCTTGAATGCTTTGTTGCCATCACTTGTGCGATCAACTGCTGTGCTCAGTATTTCATCGGCAGAAACAGACAGATTACAACTTACAGTAACTGATATCAGCGGCAAACGTTACACAGTTCGGCAGGAACAATTGCAGGCTGGCAGCAATCAGGTTCAGTTGAATCTGCAGGGTTTACCATCTGGTCAGTATGTATTACAGGCAAGCAACAGCAAAGGCGAACAGCAACAATTGCGTTTCCTCAAACAATGAAATAAAGGTTGCTAACCTTTGAAAGGTTGGCAACCCTGCATGACTACAACTTTTACTGCTGAATTATTTTCAGTAGATTTAAATAACGCAAAACGATTGTCATGCCCGTCTCCACCCCACTGCAACAGTTTCTGCTAAATGTAGAAAACTATCCAAACGATATTTTTTTACGACAGCCTTTTCGTGGCGAATGGACAACATGGACATGGCAACAGGCAGCTGATGAAAGCAGGCGCATTGCTGCAGCATTACATTCACTTCAACTTCCGAAGGGATCACACATTGCCATTCTTTCAAAGAACTGTGCTCATTGGATGATGGCCGATATAGCAATCATGATGGCAGGATGTATTTCCATCCCCATCTATCCCACCTTAACTGCTTCTTCCATTAAACCAATTCTTGAACACAGTGATGCAAAAGCAATTTTCATTGGCAAGCTGGATGATTTTAAATCGCAGGAACACGGCATACCACCTGAACTTATCCGTATTGGTTTTGATGCATACGAACGTAATGAACGTTATAACTGGAGTGAGTTAATAGAAGAACATCAACCGCTACTACATACTCATCAGTGGCACGAAGATGAATTGATGACGATCATTTATACATCGGGCACAACGGGAAGACCAAAAGGCGTGATGCACACAGCAGGTAATTTCAACCGGGTAATGCACGTTGCTATTGAAGAATTGCGTTTAAAGAAACACACAGCATTGTTATCTTATTTACCACTCAGTCATATTGCTGAACGGATCGCTATTGAAATGAATTCAATCTACAACGTATGTGTTGTTTCGTTTGCTGAATCGGTTGAAACATTTGCAAAGAACGTAGCTGAAGTGCAGCCGCATATTTTCTTTGCGGTGCCGAGGTTGTGGGGAAAATTCAGGGAAGGCGTCCTTAAAAAAATTCCACAGAAAAAACTCAACCTGCTTTTATCTATTCCCATCATCAGCGGTATTGTAAAGAAACGTATCAAACATAAATTAGGCCTTTCAAGGGCCACGCATATTTACAGCGCTTCCGCTCCCATTTCTGTTGATCTGCTCAAATGGTTTGACAGGCTTGATGTAAGAATTACACAGGCATTGGGTATGAGTGAAGATTGTGTTTATGCTCATTTAGAACGGCCTTACGATTACCGGCATGGCTCAGTGGGCAAACCGTTCAAAGGATTGCAGGTGAAGATCACAGAAGAAGGTGAGTTAAGAGTGAAAAGCGTAAGCAATACTCTGGGTTATTACAAAGAACCCGAACTCACTGCTGAATTGTTTGATGAAGATGGTTATTTAAAAACCGGCGACGTTTGTGAGTATGATCATGATGGTTATCTGTTTGTAACAGGACGATTGAAAGATCAGTTCAAAACAGATAAAGGCAAATACATTTCACCATCGCCCATTGAAACAAAACTCCTGGCCAATGCAGATGTTGAACAATGTTGTGTAGTGGGCATGGGTATTCCACAGCCTATTGCATTAATAACGTTATCAGATATTGGTAAGCAGAAAACAAAAGAAGAAATGGAAGAAAGCTTGCAGGCATCACTCGACGCCATTAATCCATCCTTAGAAAAATATGAGCGCCTGGAAAAAGCAGTTGTGATGAAAGAAAACTGGACCATTGAAAATGGATTGCTCACACCCACATTGAAAGTGAAACGAAACCAGGTAGAAAAAATTCACCAGCAGTTTTATCCGCACTGGTTTCAGCAAAAAGGAAAAGTGATCTGGGAATAGTTTATCAAATTTCAGTTACAACTTTTTTGTTTAGCAGTCTTTTATTTCAGAGATGGGGCTGCTTTAGTTTAATCAGAATAATTAATAGCCTTCCCTCAAACTGCCGGGAGATGCTTCGTTCCTCAGCATGACGGACGCAGCTGGTATTATAAAATGAAAGAGCCCGAAATCTCAGAGTCTCGTCATGTCGAGGTACGAGACATCCCTGTAAGGTGTAGCTGCTTTAGTTTAATTTTAATCAGAATGATTAATTGCTATCCCTCAAACAACCGGGAGATGCTTCGTTCCTCAGCATGACGGGCGCAGTTAATATCATAAAATGAAAGAGCCCGAAATCTCAGAGTCTCGTCAAGTCGAGGTACAAGACATCCCTGTAAGATGTAGCTGCTTTAGTTTAATTTTAATCAGAATGATTAATAGCCTTCTCTTAAACTTCCGGGAGATGCTTCGTTCCTCAGCATGACGGACGCAGTTGGTATCATAAAATGAAAGAGCCCGAAATCTCAGAGTCTCGTCATGTCGAGGGACGAGACATCCCTATGAAATCAGGATGTTTTTTTCATCAATATCTTCCTTAAAAAATCATAGCAAGCTGTTTCTTTGCGCAATGGAATTGCAAACAAATCTTCAACCATTTCATTTTGGTAATTACCGGTTCAATGCGTTTGTTCCAGACTCATTGGCGCTGCAACAGGCATTCACCAAACAACTTCAAACAGATCCATCGACACCTGCACCATACTGGGCACAGGTGTGGCCATCGGCCTATGCTCTTTGCGAATTCATAGCAACGCAACCCCATTGGTTGCAAAACAAATCCGTACTTGAATTAGCTGCCGGCTTAGGTTTGCCTTCGCTTCTTGCTGCACAACTTGCAACACAAGTTACATGCAGCGACAATGTTCCGGAAGCAGTACAGTTAATACAACAATCGATTCATGAAAATAAACTGGAAAATATCAACGCTGTGCTGATCGACTGGAATCATCTCCCCAATGATCTTTCCGTTGATGTATTGCTGTTAAGTGATATTAATTATGAACCTCAGGCATTCGAAACTTTATTCAACGTCATTATTTCTTTTTTAGAAAAAGGAACAACCATTCTTCTTTCAACACCACAACGGCTGATGGCAAAACCTTTTATCGACAGATTGTTGCCGCACAGTAAACAATGGGAAGAAAAAACAATTGCAACCGCAACACCTGCTGTTACCTGTTCAGTTTATGTGTTGCAGCAATAATGCTCATTTCTTCAATACTTTTTCCAAACGTTTAAGATCAGTGATTTCAGCCGGGGATAAAATTTCGTTGTTCTCATATTTTGCTTTTAAGAACAATACCTGTTTATGTTGGGGATACTTTTCAAGAATGGCATCAATGATCGCTCCTATTGTTTCGTCCTTTGTAAAAAACGCTGTTGGTGCCGATGCTGCGGCACGTTCACGGGTTGGTTTCTTTAAAATGATCGCTTCAAGCGTAGCTAATTTATGTTCAGGTATATCAGCAACCTTCATTGCTTTTTGTAACAAACCTTCGAGTTGCTTTTTGCTCAGTCCGCCACGTTCCTCGTATTGAAAGGCGAGGCTTTTAATAAATGTTGAATCAGGTCGTGCCAAAACCATTTGTTGTAACACATCCCGCACCACATCTACATCTGCTTTTTTTCGTTGCATGCTGTGAAAGTAAGAAAACACAATGGCTAAATGAACACATCCTTTCATCTTAGATTTATCTAATTGATCCCGGCATACGTTCTTTGCAGAAATCGCCTCCGTAATTTTACGATTAGCTTAGTTGAATAGTAAAATGACTGTGTAAAACTTGCGTGTTTTAACCCTTTCATTTTTCCTGAAAATGTTCTTACTTGTGTATATTAAACACTGCAACCTGCACCTCATGCGTTTAAAAACGAACCTCAACTATCTCCTTGCATGTGTACTTGTTCTTGTAGTAACAAGTAATGTTGTTGGCCAATCAAAATGGATTACAGACGTATATGGTAATGTTGGCTGTAATATCTGGCTCTATCGCAGCAAGCAACAAAAATTTCCCGGTCTGCGTATCTATGGCTCCATGAGCATCATGGGTACCTACGATAAACATT
>JAKFDY010000310.1:0-12196 GCA_036675885.1 Lacibacter sp.
CAACTACTGTAGAAGAACCATTTAATACAGTTGATGCACTTAATGCTCCAACCGGTTTATACCAAAATTGAATCACATAATCCGTATTCTGACTAAGAGCCGGATTGGTTAACACCGGTGAAAACATATATTTTACACTTGTGCTTGCCTGTTTGTAATACATGATCTTATTACCTGTGCGTGCATCACTGGATTTAATTTCCCATGCTGCAGATACTTCCCAATTGGTTGTAGATGTGTGCGCACTAACGGTAGAATAAGAACCGACAGTTTGATTTTCGAAACCTCCATCAAGACCAGGGAAAAAACCGATCGCTGCATCTTGCAAATTCTGTGAAGCATTACCGGTTACAGCAACTGACATGTTTGCAGCACCCGTACTTGTTCCAACAATATTACCTGCATAAGTACCTGCTGCAGTTGCATTCAAACGAACATAAATTGTTGTAGCAGCAACTGTACCGCTGGCAGGCGTAAGTGAAACAGTTGTACTCCAGGTTGAATTATTCAACGAAACCTCGTATGATGCAGGTGCAGTAATATCGAGTGCTGCTGTAAGATTTAATGCAGATACCGTAAATGATTGTGAAGAAGAAGGAGTGCCTGTTGTTTGTGTAAAAGCAGTAAGTGAACCTGAATTGTAAATAGTGGGAGTACTGCTTTGCTGATTTGTAACAATCGAGTTGAGATAGTTCTCTAAGTTGGTATAACTGTTCGCTGCAAAAACACCCCGGTCACTTGCATCGTTTTGGTTTAATCCATTCGCAGTTTCCCATGTATCAGGCATGCCATCATGATCGGTATCAGTTGGTGCCATTGTTGAACTTAAGGTTGGCCATGCATTTACGGTGCTTGCATATGCTGTGCCATGCGGATAACCACCCTGCACATCAATAATTTTTCCGGTACGGTTACGCACATCATTGGTAATACGTTCATCCAATGTATCCCGCTTTAAACTGGCACCTGCATATTGCAATACCAGGGCGTAGGCTTCCTCTGCAGTATGTGTGGTTGTTGGTAAATACGCAGATAAAAAAACCGATGATGATTTTGATTTAACAGTATCAGCCGCATTGCCTGTATTCATATTTGCACCCAACCAGTTATTTGTTGTGTTGGTTGTTGAACCATCTACATAATTACCCGAAAGAAAATATTTAGCATAACCAAAATCAACACTGCTGTCAACTCCCACAATTCTGTACCGAACGCCTGAACTTGTATTAGGACCATACTTGTAATAATTGTTCACAATATTATATTGCCCTCCATCTCCGCCGTAAATGGTATTAATTCCCCAGTTATAAATAACGTTGTTCCTGAAGTCTGCACTTTCAACTGATCCTGCCGGATAAGTACTGTTGCCTGCAAAACGTGGATTCCTGTTACGGCAATGTGCAATCAGGTTATGATGAAAGCTGCCATGTAATGATCCCCAGATTCCACCGTATCCATGATTTTCAAAATCTGTATCACCGGTTTCAAAATGATAGGAATAGTTAAGCGGTTCTGAAATAATATTCCATTGGATGGTAACGCTATCGCCACGATAAACTGTTAATGCTTCATCATTGCTCCAACTTACACTGCAATGATCAATAATGATATTTTTGTTGCCGAGATTGCCTAATGCATCATCACCACCACTTCCATCCAACGGCATGCAGGCCGCAGTAAAAGGAGCAACAGGCACACCGCAATTTGCAGGCGAAGTCTTTAGCTGATTTTTATCGCCCATGCGGCAACGGATATAACGTAAGATCACATTATCGCCACTGATCACTACCGGATAATCGGCCAGACAAATTCCATCACCGGGTGCTGTTTGTCCCGCAATGGTTGTATTTGCACGAATGTTGAGTTTGGATGTAAGATGAATGGTTCCTGAAACACGAAACACAACTGTGCGATGTGTTGCTGTTTGTGTTAACGCATAACGCAAACTACCAACACTGTTGTCGTCGTTGAGATGTGTAACTTCAAACACAGTTGTGGGAACACTTACAGTTCCTCTGCCACCCGAAGTAAAACGACCGGCACCTTCAGCACCAGGGAATGCAATTTGTTGTGCATTTGCTGAAACTGTATTCAGCAGTACTAAAAAAAGAAAAGCAGTTGTACGTTTCAGCAGGCAATCGTTAATAAACAGTTTCATTTGGCGTTGATTATTATTTTGTATTTACAATTCTTGCAGCGAGTTCAGGTAGCTGGGAGCGGATCTCTTTCAATACCAATTGTGCAACCAGTCGTGCACCAAACTCGTTGAAGTGTGTGTTGTCATCTTTACCCTGTGGGTGATTCGGATGTTCACCCGGTTTTAATTGTAAGAACAGCAAGGCAGAATTTTCCGGGCCAAATTTTTGATAAAGTTGTTGAGTAATTATATCCATATCAAACAACACTGTGTTTTCTTCCTTTGCAACAGCTCTTGTGATCTTCATGTATTCATCGTGTGTACCAACGATCTTACCTGTGCTGTCGAATTTTCTTCTTGCCATGGAAGTGAGTAAAACCGGAATGGCTTTCTTCTCTCTTGTTTCTGTTACAAATTTTTTGAGGTTTGATTTGAATTGTTCCGGAGTGGTTGCTGTTTTCTTTGTAGGCACTTCGTCATTATGTCCAAACTGGATGAACACATAATCGCCTTCACTTGCTTCATCCATGATCGATTTCCATAAACCTTCTGTTTGAAACGAAGAAGTACTTCTTCCGTTCTTAGCTTTGTTTACAACAGTTACGGTTGAATCCCAGAAATAAACAAAAGGCATTCCCCAACCATGTTCAGGAAATGCTTTTACATTTTTAATGCTTGCAGTGGAATCGCCCGCAATAAAAACTTTGATCTTCTTTTTTGGCGGCAGCATTAACGCAAAAAGCGGCAGAGCCAGGCATATTACAAACTTCTTCATCTTATTTTATTAAACAGCCTCACCCTCATTCCCTCTCCATCCTTCGACTTTGCTCAGGATGACGGGAGGATGAGCTGTAGTGATTTATTTGAACAATAGCATCAATACATTTTCTTTAGTGCTTTTCTTATCAATTCGTTTTCAGCAAACCATTAATGTACACTTCGATGTTTGTGTACTGTTTATCCAACTTATATAGACTTGCATCACCTGCATCATTTGCATTTAATCCATTCTTCTTTTCCCATTCATCAGGCATACCATCCTTGTCTGTATCAACAGGAGAGGGTAAGGATTTCAAAACGGGCCATGCATTGGTTGTTGGTTCAAAAGCTGAATGATGCGGATAACCTCCCTGCACATCAATAATTTTTCCGGTTCTGTTGATTACATTATTGATGATGCGTGCATCCATTGTATCTCTTGGAAAAGAAGCGCCAACATGCAGCAAGATTGCTTTGTAGGCATCTTCCGCAGTTTGAACAGTAATGGCTTCAGTAGGGAAAGCAACAGTTTTGATCACTGTTTTCTTTTCTTCTTCCGTTCCTTTCGGATCGATGTGCACACCGGCAGCATTATTCTTGGTTACATCAGGTGCACCATCAACATAATTACCTTCAACATAAAACTGTCCATAAGGCTGTTTGTCAAGTTTTGAAGGATTAACAATGCGGTAGCGAACGTTCTCGCTTGTTTCAAGACCGTAGCGGTAATAATTGTTCACCATATTATACGTTCCACCTTCGCCGCCATACACGTTATTGTGTTGCCAATTGTAGATGAGATTGTTTCTGAAATCAACAAACTCTTCATCAGCACCTAAACGTGCACCGTTAAAACGTGGGTTACGGCTTACACAATGCGCAAACAAATTATGATGAGCTGATAAATGCTGTCCACCCCAGATGCCACCATAACCATGATGTTCCCAATCTTTATCACCAGTTTCGAAATGATAAGAGTAGTTGAGTGGTTCGGTGATGATGTTCCATTGCAATGTTGTGCTGTCGCCTTTGTAAACAGAAAACACTTCATCGGTACTCCAGCTAAACGAGCAATGATCGATAATGATATGTTTGCGGCCCGATGCGCCAAATGCATCATCGCCACCACTGCCATCCACCATTCCTTTTTGTCGCTGGTATTTATCACCCATGCGTACACGGATGTAACGGATAATAATATTATCACCTGATAAACTAACCGGTTGATCAGCAAAACAAATACCATCACCAGGTGCAGTTTGTCCCGCAATAGTTACATCACCTTTAATGAATAGTTTCTTTTCAAGATGAATCGTTCCCGATACAGCAAATACAATGATGCGTTTACCTTTTGCTTCAGCCGCATCACGAAAACTGCCGGGGCCATCATCATTAAGATTTGTTACAATCAACACTTTACCGCCACGGCCGCCTGTTGTGTATTTGCCATAACCTTCAGCACCGGGAAAAGCAATAGCTGCCGTTGTATTGTTATTGGTTACCTGTTTTGTTTGTGCGCAGGCATTCAACGTAAATTGCAATAAAGCAGCAAGCGCAATTGTAACCTGTTTTGTATTCATTAATTTTTTCTTTCTGTTGAATTAAATCAGCAATAAACTTCTAATGCAGCATCATAGATACTGCGGCAGCATTTTCGTTAACAACAGATTTTGGGAAAACCCTGCAACCGTTTTACAGGTTGCAGGGTTTGTTTTTTTGCCGTCATCTAGGCCTCCATTGAGGATCACCGGAGTTATCTTTTCCCGTAAAGGAAGTACTAATAATTTTGAAATTACCGGTTGCAGGGTCTTGCCACAACTGAGTTGACGATAGAGGCAGGGTTGTAATACTTGGGAAATCGTTACCTGCCGATAAATGATCGGAGGTGCGAAAGTTATTACTTGTGTTGATGATGGTAGCAGCATTTGCTCTTACATCTCTTACAGTAACCAATCCGGTTGAGGTGATTTTACCAACTCCAAATATGCAATTGTTTACGGTAATGCCGTCGGTAACATTGTTTGTACCTGAAGTGCTGTAATCAATATAATAAGCTGAACTGCTGCCCAATGGTGATTCATTAAACGTACAGTTTTCAATTAACACAGAAGTTGAATTATTTTTGCTGGTAATAACCTTTTCCATTTTGTAGAATGTGCTGTTGGTTACTTTAATCACATCTGCCTTGCTTGTAGCCACATCAACTGTTAACAAACCATAGCCCGCAACACTGTCAACAATGCAATTGTTTACTTCAAATTTGCCGATGATCGCAGGTTGGATTTGGGTGCGCACAACTCCTCTGAAAAATTCAGCTACACAATTTTCAAAACGTATTTTCCCAATTGTACAGGCAACGTTGATATTGAATACATACTTTGAAGCATAATCACTGCCACGTAGCACAACATCATTAAATACAAGTGAATCGATCACACTTCCTGAAACGATATTGAAGTTTGATGGCATGTAGATAATTGGTTTGGCAGGGTTCATTAAATCGCCACCCGCTTTAATCGTGATAGATTTATTGAGGTTTATGCCAGTACTGATATTATATTGTTGGCCACGTTTCAATAAAATGATACTGCCAGATGCAACGTCTGAAATTGTATCCATGAGCAAACTTGGAATTCCCGGGAGCTCACGCAGATCAATCAGGTTGCCTGTTTCTGATGCATTGGTTCTAAAGTTGGCCCAGCCACGAACGGTTGTACCACTATAGAGGAAAATGATATAAGAAGTAGATGCGCTTAATCCCGATACTACTTTATAAGAATTGGTAATATCTGTTGACGTTAAAGTAACCGTTTTTGTAACAGAACTGTCAGCTGCCAGAAGTATTTTAACTTCAGTTACGGGGGCTCCACTTGTGGTCCAGCTAACTTTTACTGCATTGTCAAGAACTTCGTTGTCCGCAGGGATGTTGAGGATAGTAGGAAAGCGTGCTGTTTTAATTTGACCCAGTGATGCAAATTTTGAACTCTTTGCAGTGTCCGCAGCATTTGCTTTCACTCTTACCTGGTATAATTTTTCCCAGTAAAGATTTTCAAACAAGTGAACATTTGTATCAATCTTTACAGTGGCTGCCACAGTTTTAAAACTATCAGTACTGATTTCGGCAGTGTATGAAGCAGAACCCGAAACTGCCTGCCAAGAGGCTTTGATCCAGTTTCCATTCGATTCCAATGCATCTTTAATAACGGGGCGGAATAAACGTGGGGCCTCACCCGGATCGTCAATTTTTTTACAGGCAATTAATACAAGTGTTACTGCCAGTGATATAAAAAGTAATTTCTTCATTGCTGTTTTTTTAATAATGGCCAATCAGTTTTTATTAATAACCATATTGATTTTGCAATACACCAAGACTGCTTGAAATAACTGAGTTGTGTAGCGGAAGAATATAACGAACGGATTCTGTACCGCTATCATCTTTATATCCTCTCCATGTGCGAAGGATAAAATCAGCCGGGCCACTGGTGTTTGTATTAAACATCGATCTTGTCCATACAATGCGGATATAACCATTAGGGTTATCACCCACGCTCGGAGAGTTCATTAATGGTGGTGCTACTGCAGGCTTTGTATGCTTGTTATACCAAACAATTTTGAGATTTTTGTCTGTTGAATCACGTTTATAATACATATAATCGGGCAGGTTTGCATAAGTGCCTGTTCCGTTCATCCCGTCAATACCCATCTGTGTTAACGTATTTCTTGTTTCAGCTATCTTTTTACCATAAAGATTCCAGCGGGCAAGATCATACTTCCGCAAACACTCGCCTCCGAACTCCCATGCACGTTCATCAACAATAGCATTGAAGAATGATTGTTTACTGCCAGATACAGAAGCAACATATGTATCTACTTTTGCTGCCCATACCGTTTCAGGAAATGCACGCTGACGCACTTTGCGTAATGCTTCCTGAGCTGCAGCTGTAGGTCCGTTTAATTCGTTTTCACTTTCAGCAAACATCAGCAGTACGTCGGCATAACGCATAAGCGGCCAGTTAATACCTGTTCCTTTAGCAGAAGAAGCTCCAAGCGTTACCGGCACTAACATTCTGTTCCACTTACCGGGAGCAATAGACACTGTGCCGGTTGGTTGCTGTATAAGATATTTATCGTAGGATATAATGAAGCAGGTAACGGGTAAACGTTTATCAAGAGTATCGAACGAGTGATAATAAGTTATCGGCAATGATAAGTAGTTAGAACCAGAGCCATATGAGTGAGTACCCGCATCAATTCTGATACCATGGTTCCAACCCACATCACCAAAGCCGGGATGAAAAGCTACTTCATACAACACATCGCTGTTAAGCGGTTTTTTATATCTGTTTACATTTTCAAATACAGTAGCGTAATCAGGTAATGCACGAGGCTTCAGATTCATCAGTTTTTTACTGTAGGTATTTGCAATCTCATAATATTTCAGGTAATCATCCTTCCGTTTCATTGTCATATCGGGATGAAGCCAATAGCCGCCCCTCATTAATGACAAACGTGCAATTAACCCAATCACAAACTCACGGTTGATGCGTTCAATGCCAAAGTCAAGTTCTTCAGCCCAAGACATTTTCGGTTCAATATCAATAAGGTTATCAATAAGAAATGTAAGAACGCTGTCCCGGTTTGTTCTGCTGAGGTAAAAATTATCACCTGCACGTGAAGGTGTTGTTTTAAACGGAATATCACCCCAGTGATTCATTAACCAATAGGCCCACAATGCACGCAATGCCCTTGCTTCACCCAGCAGGTTGTTATACACTTTGTTTGTTGGCTCTTTTACCAGTGAAACTTCCATCAATCCTTTTTCACATTCATTTGCACGGTTAATGGCATTGTAACCGTTGTTCCAAACTGTTAGAAGATCGGCATTAGCTGGTGTAGCCTCAAACGACCAGATATCACGACGGGAGTTATCAGGTGATGCTGATACACCACCAACTTCAATATCGCTGTTGCCGGCAAAGTTGTTTGATAAGCGTGATGTATATGCATCCTGATTAAACAGTGCATAAACACTATTGACAGCTTTTTTTGCATCAGCTTCGCTGCCGAATACAAATTCAGGCTCGAAGTTGGATGGCGAATCTGCCACTAAAAATTTCTTACACGAGGGCAGGATAGCTGCTGTTGCAAGAAGAATAAAAACAAAATATATCTTTTTCATAACGATCGCTTTTGAATGAGTTGAACCTTTTAAAATGTTACATTAACCCCTACTGTAAAGTTGCGGCTCTTTGGATAGGCTGAATAATCAACACCGGGTGTTAACTGAGAATAGCCATCGCTTCTTGTAGAGCTAACTTCAGGATCATACCCTGAGTATTTTGTCCAAAGGAATGCATTGTACACTGTTGCATAAACTCTCAACTTAGTCATACGCATGCCTGAAATAACATGTTTTGGCAGTGAATAACCAACTGTAAGGTTGTTCAAACGGAGAAATGATCCATCTTCTACAGCCCATGAATGAAACACAGGAACTGCATTGCCAAACGAGAACGGAGACCACATTGTGGCATTTGCATTTAATTTGCTTAATTCAGTCAGGCCTGTAACGAGTTCACCTGCATCATCAATATACTTGTATCTGTTGGTTGAGTTTACCGTGTTGAGCATATTGCCGTAACTGGTGCGGTAAAACTGGTTGTAAGAAATACGGCCGGCGTTATAAATGTCGTTACCAACAACAAAGTTGAAAAATGCACTAACATCAAAATCTTTTATTACTGCATTCAATCCAAAACCACCTGTATATTTTGGTAAAGCTTTTCCTATTACCTGGCGGTCTGCAGCAGTAATTACACCATCACCATTCAGATCTTTCAATTTCATTAAACCAGGACGGGCTCCGCTAATTCCGGCAGCACCAAGGAAAGAACCGATATTGGGTACTCCTGATTTCAAGGTATACAACCTCGTAACAGGATTGTACGATTCAAAATCATCTGAAGTGTACATACCATCTGTAACGTAACCATACATTAAACCAATGGTTTGCCCAACATACACACGGTAATCATCCTGTGTCTTAAGATCGGTGCCAGCCCAGTTCGACATGAATGGCTTTTCCAATACACCATCCAGTTTATCAATTTTTGATTTGTTTAAACCAATGTTAAAGGAAGCCGACAACTGAAAGTTTTTACGTTGAAGAATGGTTCCGGTTAGACCCAACTCGATACCTCTATTGGAAGTTTGACCAACGTTTTGCAATTGCTTTGAGAAACCGGTGATCTGCGGAATATCTGATTCAACAAGCAGGTCTTTCGTTGTATTCCAGTACACATCAAATGAACCTGATAAGCGCTGCTTGAATAATGTAAAGTCGATGCCTGCATTGCGTGTAATAGTAGTTTCCCATTTTATAGCCGGATTAGGCAACAGGTTTGATCTGTAACCATAGTAAGGTTGTGCAACATCGCCAAAACCAATGGGGCGAAAATCTGTTGGGGCAAACTGCACACGCCACAGATCATTACTGATGCGGTTGTTACCTGCTTCACCATAACTCACACGTACTTTCAGATCGTCCACAAAACGAACACCGCTCATGAACTCTTCGTTTGATACACGCCATGCAAATGCAGCAGCGGGAAAGAAGCCCCACTGATTTCCCGGCGCAAACTTGGTTGATCCATCGGCACGGGCTGTTAACGTAAGCATGTATCGTGAATCGTATTGATAAATGATCTGTCCAAAGAATGAAGCAATTTTTTCACCTGCAAAAACAGTTGTTGTATGTCTGTCTTGTGTACCTAGCGTCATGTTTGCAAACATTCTTTCAGGAGTTGTATTTGCCACAAAGAATTTTGCACGGTTGTATTCAGAAAAACCTACACCAAGAGAATTGATTTCCTGTCCAACCAGGAAAGTGAAATCATGCTTCCCAATATATTTTTTAAAGTTGAGTGTATTTGTCCAGCGAAAGCTGCGTGAGTTTGAGTTGGTGATCTCACCCAAAGGAAGATTGCCCCCAACGTTTCTTGATTCACCGGTAAGAGGCCCCCAATAACGTCGACTATCACCAAAACCAAAATCAAGACCAAACTCTGATCGGTAAGAAAGGCTTTCAATAATTTTCCAGGTACCGGCTATATTCATGTTGAGCGTATAGTTGGTACGCTTGCGATAATCCTGTGCAATTAATTCCTGAGGGTTGATAAGACTTTTCAGGAATTGCTCATAGTCATCATCTGTACCTGTGGGGTCGAGGTCAATCACATCAGCAATACCATTAACGGGTCTTGTTGTAATAGCATCGCCAATGCGGAAGCTTGATGAACCTGATGAACCTGCTCCATCAATTTTTGTATGCACAAAACGTGTAGCGTAATCAAACCGTAATGCTTTTGATACCTCGTGGTTTAATTTAAAGTTGAGGTAATTGCGCATGTAGCCCGATCCCTGGATCAATCCCTGATCTGTATTATTTGTAGCGCTGAGTGCAAACTTTGTTTTTGCAGTACCGCCGGTAATGCTCAGGTTATGCTGTTGAGAATAAACCGGTTTCCCAAAAAGCTCTTTCTGCCAATTGGTACCTTTCTGGTATTTGTATAATTCCAGGTCTTCATATTCACCAAAGTATTTAATGAAAGCATCAACAGCAGTTTGGTTTTGTATACGGGCATATTCATAGTTCGCCAATACAAATTCATATGGAGAAAGTACTTCCAGTTGACGGGGTAATGTGCGTGCAGTACCAAAAGAGTTAAATGTAATAGTTGTTTTACCTGCCTTTGCAGATTTTGTTGTGATGATCACAACACCATTTGCACCCCTTGCTCCGTAAATGGCAGCAGTAGCGGCATCTTTTAAGATATCAATGCTCGCAATGTCGGTAGGAGCAATATCATTAATGCTGTTTACAGGGAAACCATCTACAATGTATAATGGTGAGTTGTCCTGTGTTACAGAACCTCCGCCACGTACACGAATCACAATTTCTGCACCGGGAGCACCATCAACTGTTGTTACCTGTACACCAGGCAAGCGGCCTGTAATAGCTTCGGCCGCACTTGAAACGGGTATCTTTGATAATTCCACTGCACCAATAGACGAAACAGTACCGGTAAGGTCTTTTCGTTTAATACTGTTGTAACCGATCACCACTACATCTTCCAAAGCACTTACATCTTTTTCAAGACTAACCGACACTTCGGATTTACCATCAACTCTTACAGTTTGCGATTTATAACCGCTGAAACTGATCACTAGTGATACTGCACCTGTTCCCGGTGCTGTAATTGTAAAAATTCCGGCTGCATCTGTTTGCACTCCTTTTTGTGATCCGCTTAATAATACGTTTACACCTTGCAGTGGTGCACCCGCATCGTCCGTTACTTTTCCTTTGATCTGGCGGCTTTGCGCAAACAATAGTGTACCGCACATCAAAAGCATAAGCAGGAAGAAAGATTGTTTCATACTGTGCTTTGGTTTAAAATTGATTTTTACAGTGGCGAATAGCCATCCGAAAAATGTGTTAAGAAAAATCTGATTTTTTGAATCGTTAACTAAATGGCTGTTGAATTAGAGACGGTCTGGCGACTTATGTTTTAGCAAGCAATTCCGTTCTGTTGTCATAACAAGTCTAGGCACATTTTGAGGATTACTGAAGGCTTTAAAACCTTTTATTTACGCAATCGTTCCCGAGAACGATGCCATTTTTTACACAACTATCCTGCCCTGTCTGTTTTATCAAAAAAATGATTTGCAACAGGTTATGTATCGGGGTCCGAAGTGGTCCATCATTTCAGGTATGAATAAACTATCTTTAGCCGCAAGATTGTTTATATGAAGTTTGAAGCTGTAACGATAAAAGATATTGCTAAAGCATTGGGTCTTTCCACATCAACTGTATCAAGGGCTTTGCGAGACAGTCATGAGATCAGCGCAGAAACCAAACAACTGGTGCTTGAATGCGCTGAAAAACTCAATTACCGGCCCAATCCCATCGCCTTAAGTTTAAAAGAAAAGCGTAGCCGTTCCATTGGTGTAGTGGTGTGCGAAATTGCCAATACCTTTTTCTCCCAGGTGATCAATGGTATTGAATCAATCGCATACGATAGGGGGTATAATGTTATTGTATCGCAAAGCAGGGAATCGTATGAGCGGGAAGTGATCGATCTGCAGTTCCTTGCATCACGTTCGGTTGATGGGGTGATCATTTCTTTATCAACAGAAACAACAGATCTTACACATATCAAAGCCCTGCATGCACGTGGGATGCCGATCGTGCTGTTCGATCGCATTCATGATGATATTGATACCCACAAAGTAATTGTAGAC
>JAKFDY010000311.1:0-1707 GCA_036675885.1 Lacibacter sp.
TCATAAGCCCTTCTGCGGTTGTTGCAATATTTTGAGTCACCTGACATCACCTTATTTAATCTGGCAGCACCTAAGCTGCAACCATGTTAACCATCAAATTGTTCAACCATGAAAACAACCCCCAACCGCATCCCCACCCGTGTGGTGCTTTACCCCAAAGACGTTGAAAATATTACAGGCCGCCGTGGCAGCACCGCACGCAAGCTCATTCGCAAGATCCGTCAGGCACTGGGCAAATCAAAACACGAGTTCGTCACCATCAGAGAATTTTCATTCTTCACCGGCATCGAAGAAGATCTCATCAAAGATTTCCTCCAGTCCTGATCTTCCTGTCTGCCTGAAGTCTCAGGCTGTAGCACTCAGGATTTATAGTTTCAGAATCCCGGTAGCGGTTGCAGTGGCACCCCACCCCACAGAAAAAAATTAACTTTATACCATGTGTTATTACAATGGTTGCCGGGTTACCCGTGCCGAATACATACGCCTCATGGCCATTGAAAAAGAAATCAAAAACCTTCTTTTTCTGAACCGCCCTGCACAAAGCGGTTTCGATTACCATGACTGGCCCGTAATTGTACCCATCCACAACGGAACCGGTATTGATATACAGCTTATGCATTGGGAATACATTCCGGAATCGATTCATGATGCTGATGAACTGATTGCTGCACGTAAAAACTTTACCTGGCTCAATGCCAAAGGCGAAAACATTCTCATCAATGAAAAAGGAAGAGAATCAATGTATCGTGAAGGTGCACTGCACGGGCGTGTGCTTGCTCTCTCCTCCGGTTTCTTCGAGTGGCGGCACATTCCAAAAATCGGCAAACGTGGTCAACCATTAAAGGAAACAGAAAAAATACCTTACTATATAACCATTGATAATGGTGAGGAATATTTTTTTATGGCAGGTATTTCACGAGTGTGGCATAATCTTGAAATGGATCAGAAAGCTGCAACCTTTGCAGTTGTTACAACAGATGCTATTGGCCCCATGATTCAAATACACAATACAAAAAAACGCATGCCCGTCATACTCCCGCCCGAACTCGCTTGGGAATGGATACAGAAAGATTTGCCGGAAGAACGTATTGCCCAACTCGCAACCTATCAATGCGATCCTGAAAAATTCAAAGCATGGCCTGTTGCCAAAAACTTTCTGCGTGCACCTGACCCTGCAAAAGAATTTCATTATAGTAATCTGCCGCCATTATGAACATCAACGTTACCTTTCATATAACGGTTGATACAAAAACAAAAGGCCGCTTTCATATGGAAGTGGAACATTATTACAGCAGTCCGCAGGTAGAGCGTTTTAAAATAAAAGGCAGGAACAACCGCTTTATCTTAATGGAAAAACGGCTCGAATTAAAACGGCAACCGTGGAAAGTAACAAAGCTTGACATTAACAGCACAAATTACCAGGAAGCATCCATGGCCCTGCGTGATATGCAGGATGCAATTGACAATTATTTACAAAAGAGAAATGGGGAAACGGACGGGTATCTTGCAAATAATTCTTAGTTCATTACCGCTTGTCTGCCCAACATCTCACGCAGTGAACCCCGGGATTTATTTATCTAACTCCCGGGGTCGGTTGCACCAGCCCCTGTGCCGACGGAAAAATACCAGAGTGGTACGTTTAAAAAAAGTGTTCCTACAACTTCAATTTTGTTTCTTTTGCAAAACTGCTAAAAGAGGCACTTAAAT
>JAKFDY010000312.1:0-7107 GCA_036675885.1 Lacibacter sp.
ATATGCTTCTCAAAGAATTCCCGGACCAATTACTATAAAAAGAGGACTTGATAAATTTGTAAACATATTTAATGGCTGGTGCCTGGCCTTGGAGCTCTATGAAGATGTGGGTACACAGTAGCTCCCGCAGGGGAGTACCCCCGGGAGTCAAAACATATAAATCTTGGTGTCCACAGCATAAGACCATGGAGGAAAAAAGATTATGACAAAAAGTAAATTACTACAAATGCATAATGTTGGCATCGTTGTAGAATCTCTCGACAATGCCATTTCTTTTTTCGAAGAGATAGGCCTTAAGCTCGAAGGACGAGCCACTATTGAAGGTGAATGGGCCGGACGTGTAACCGGATTGGGATCTCAATGTGTAGAGATTGCCATGATGGTTACTCCCGATGGACACAGCCGGCTGGAACTTTCACGCTTTCTCACCCCACCTGTTGCATCAGACCACAGGACTGCTCCTGTGAACTCACTCGGCTATTTGCGTATCATGTTCGCCGTTAGCAACATTGACGAACTGGTATCCAGGCTTACCAGGCAGGGCGCTCAACTCGTTGGCGAAGTGGTTCAGTATGAGCAATCATACAGGCTCTGTTACATTCGTGGAACTGAGGGGCTTCTTATTGGACTGGCAGAAGAACTCGGTAATAAATGATTGGCAGCTGTTTTACAAAATTCTTTTGCCTTCGTTTGTATTCACCTGTTCATCATTATTTGCAGATGACTTAAGTACTCAGCCTGCCGTCGTTCGGTGTTTTTCACCAACGACACATGCACGAATGCAATACCAACAAAAGCTACCGTTGGTGAAACAGCAAACCCTGGCGTAGAATAAATTTTTATCTTTAGTAACAACGTTAGGCATCCGTAGCCGGGGGCAACGAATGGACGAAGCCCCCAACAGCACAAATACTTAACGTTGGGCGAAAGGAGAACGACTCCCGACTTCTTAAAATAAATTTTATGAAAGCAATTGTAATTGGATCAGGTCGAATGGCTAAGGGCATCGTTAGTGTATTAGCTAAAGCGTATCCATTTGAGATAGGTCTTTTTAGCAGGGACATTGAAAAGGCAAAGTTTACAATTGAACAATTACAGGTTGAGGCAATCGCAATACCTGACGAAGATAAATTCAGTGCAGAAATAATTATTCACACTTTATGGTATGATGACATCATGAGATTTGCATTGACTAATATAGAACCGTTAAAGGGAAAAATATTGGTAGATATCACTAATCCGTTCAATGAAAGTTTTACTGATTTTGTTACTGATTATAACACTTCTTCAGCGGAAAATATTCAGCGTTTAATTCCGGAAACAAAAGTTGTAGGGGCATTCAAGAATACCTATTGGGTTGTGTTTGAAAATCCGGAATTTGGCGGAATAAAGAGTGACATATATGTGACCTCTGATGATGATATTTCCCGGTTACGGGTAATAGATTTGTTGAAACCTATTCCATTTCGAATTTTTGATGCAGGCCGGCTTATAAACAACAGAACAATAGAAAGAATGACCTTATTGGAAAAAGAGCTTGCAACAAAAGCAGGAAATCATCCCCGTGTTTCATTTCACCTTTGGGGAGTGGCAAACAATGAGTAAGTTTTGCGAACAACGGAACAATAAGTATTAATAAGTGTGTTTATAAAGTTGTGGCAGGACGTTATCCATTCGACTTTAAATTACTATTTTGCTTTGGTGGTTAATTGAAACTATCGTATTTCATTACAACAACTTCATAAACATTTTAACGTTATGCCCAATCAGAAATGCGCCAGTTCTTAAATCTAAACAGACATAAACTCTCATTCGCCTTCAAAGCTACTTCGCTGATATTTTCCACATTAATATTGGCAGTCTTTCTCATTGCAAACTTCAATGGACAACAAGCTAATGTTGACGCTATTGTCTTTGCACTTTTTCTTTTTGGTATTGTATTACCATGTTTTATAATCTTCATTTCGTACCTGGCATGGTATTATAAACAGAGAGCAATGCGAAAAGCATTTTCAAAGCCTCCTTTCGACCAACTGAATGAACTCGGATTTTCAGATTTGCTTCTGAACGAAAAGACAAAATGGTCTTTCACAGAAGAAGTTAAAGCTGGAAGAGTTAACGGTTTCAATCTAATAGCAGATATACTTTACGACAAAAGCCACATTATTGAAGTTAGGGCATTTACAGCTTGGAAGCATTTAGATAGGAATGAGTATAAGAGGTTAAGTATAGAATTTAAAGCACATAATATTGAGTTTGACTTTGGCAGCTTAGTGAAAAGGTATAACACAAAGTTATTGCACGTTCATACTATTCGTGAACTTAAGGTCGATTTTGAGGAATTTACAGAGCTATTAAAACGAAATGGATTTAAACCTCAAACTGTTTCTGGCGCAGGCCTGTGATCTGTTGCCATCCGTCACTAAATTAATAACAGCAAACTGTTGCATAACAAATAACGGCAATGTATAGGTCACAAACCTGTGCAGGCAAAAGTTCAATTAAATGTTAGAACCAATTATGAGGGCTTGCTATTCTATCTGTCTAAAAAAATCTGTGTAAATCTTTATAATCCGGTTCATCCGTGTCCCCAAATACTCAATGCGTCTGCATTGGAAAGGCATCTTACGATTCATCTACACTTTATTGCAATTCATTCCACTCACTCTCTGAATCTTTTTCTCTCCTCTACATATTTGCGCCCAGTTTAATTAACCATTAATCATTAAACCTTTTATGAAAAAATTTACTCTGAATATTGTTCTTTGCATCGCTTCGTTTTGTTCTTTGTTTGCTGCACCGCCTACCGTACCGGCAAGCAACATTCAATTTTCTGCAGCCTATATAGAAGGCGACCGGTTTACATTTACTTTCAACAAAGGCAATGGCGGTTTTCGCATTATCGTAGTGAAGCAAGGCAGCGCCGTTTCTTCACTTCCCGTCAATGGTACCGAATACACAGCCAATGCGGCATTTGGTAATGCCGGTACCGTCTTTGCTCCGGGCGATGGTTATGTAGTATATAAAGGAAGCACTGCAGCCGCTACTGTATCGCAAACTGTAACCAACCTGCAACCGGGTACTACTTATCATGTTGCCATTTTTGAATACAATGGCAGTGCTGTTAACACAGAATATCTTACTGTTGGCCTTAATGGCAATGTAACTACCAAATCAGCGCCAACAGGACAAGCCACTATTACCGGCTTTAGCGCCATTGCGGGTAATAAACTCACTGTTAACTGGAATGTGGGTAATGGCGAAAGAAGATTATTGATCGGCAGAAAAGGATCACCGGTAAATGTTACTCTGCAAGACTTTGTGGATTACGCTCAATCTACTGCTTTTGGCAACGGCACCGTACTTAACGGCGATAACTATGCATTGTATAAAGGATCAGGTTCTTCTACTACAATCACTAATCTTGAACCCAATACAGTATATCATTTTGCACTCTTTGAATACAATGGTAACAATGCACCTGTGTATCTTGCTTCCGCCGCTACCGCAAGTCAATTGACCAATGCAGGGCCAACCCAAGCTTCGGGTACTATTCTTTTTAATAACATTGAAGGCAACAGATTAAACATCAGTTTCGCTCCCGGCAATGGTAAGCATCAACTGATCATTGCACGACAGGGACAAGCTCCCGGCTTTGTACCTGTAAATGGTCAAACTTATACAGCCAATACAGCCTTTCAGTCAGGCCAAGAAGTAGCACCCGGTGAATATGTAATGAATACTGTAAATACTGATCGCTTCTTTACTAACCTGCAGCCTGCTACTACTTATTATTTCCGTGTTTATGATTTTGATGTAGATGCTGCCGGCAATACCTATTATCTCACCAGTGCTTATTCACAAAACAGTACACCCACTGCCAGTGCTCCAACATTACAAGCCAGCAATGTGAGGTTTGAAAATATCACCGGTTCATCTATGACGATTAAGCATGATGCTGGCAACAGTGCTTACCGTCTTGTTGTAATGAAACAGGGAAGCCCGGTAGATGCAACACCACAGGATCTTATAAGATATAACGGCAACCAGGCTTTTGGTTCGGGTACTCAAATCACTCCCGGTAACTATGTAATGATTGGCGGGCAAAACTCTACGTCACTGCCTGTATCTAACTTAACACCGGGATTAACTTATCATGTAGCGGTATTTGGATTCAATGGCAATAATTATCCCGTATATGCTACACCGGCTGCTACAGCCAGCATTACCATTCCCAATGAACCAACAACAATCGCCACAAACTGGCAAACCAACACTATACAGGGAAATGCATTCAGAATACAATGGACAGGCGGCGATGGTGGAAGAAGAATTGTAATTGCAAGAAAGAATGCAGCCGTAACCGCTACACCTGTTGATGGAGTAAACTATACTGCAAGCCCCGTTTTTGGAAATGGTTATGAAATTGCTGCAGAACAATTTGTAGTGTATAACGATGTAAACAGAGTTGTGGATATACAAGGCCTTGAACCGGGAACAACTTATCACTTTGCAGTATTTGAATATAACAGCGCCGCTGGCAATCCTGATTATCTTGTGTCATCTTTTCTTAGTGCAACAGGCACTACACTGTCGGCGCCTGCTACACAAACTTCCAATTTGTCTGCCAGCAATATACAGGATAACCAGGCTACTATTAACTTCAGTGCAGGGAATGGTGAAAGCCGTTTGTTTATTATGCGTGCCGGTTCAGCGGTGAATGTTACGCCACAAGACCTTGTATCGTATAACGCTCATACTGCTTTTGGCACACATCAAATTGGTACCGGTAATTATATTGTACAAAAAACAGGTAATGGCACAGCATTTACTGTTACCTCACTTCAACCCAACACACAATATTATGTGTCGGCGTTTGAATTCAATGGTTCTACTGCGCCTGTATATCTCTCTCCTGCAACAAGTTTCAATTTTACAACAACAGGCAGCGGCATCACAGCGCCAACTGTAAATGCCAATGAAGCATCATTCAGCGTAACAGACGGTAATAAACTTACATTTAACTGGAACAATGGTAATGGCGCAAAACGTATGGTTGTAGCAAGACAAGGAAGTGCTGTTACTTTCAATCCTACAAACGGTGTTGACTATACTGCTAACGCTTCATTTGGCAGTGGCAGCGATCTCGGCAGTGGCCAGTATGTTGTATATAATGGTAACGCCGCCAGCAATGTAACAGTAACTAATTTACTTCCTTCAACCATATATCATTTCACTGTATTTGAATACAATGGTACAGGTGTTAATACCAGTTATTTGATCGGCGGCGCTTTAACACATAATGGTTCTACATCTGCTACGCCGGCAACAGGCAGTAACAATGTAACTGCAACTGCTTCTAACCTTAGCATAGCCATCAACTGGAACAGCGGCTCTGGAAATGGGCGAATGGTAGTAATGAAAGAAGGAAGCGCTGTAAGCAGTTTACCTGTAGACTTGTCGAAATATCCTGCGAACAATGTTTTTGGAAATGGTTCTCAAATAGGCGCAGGCGAATACGTAGTATATGCAGGCAATAGTAATACAGTAACTGTAACAGGATTGAATGGAAACACAACTTATCATTATGCTGTATTTGAATACAATGGTGTGGATGCGCCGCTGTATAATACAGCAAATGTTGTAAGCAACAGTACATTGGTTCCGGTTACATTGCCTTTGACATGGTTGTACTTCACCGCTAAAGAACAAGATGACAATATCATTTTAAAATGGGGAACTGCGGATGAGCTCAACAGCAGTCATTTTATCATTGAACGCAGTATAGGTAGCGGTTTTGCAGCAATAGGCACCATGCAGGCAGCCGGAAACGGCAGTAATGATTATACTTACATTGATAACACCCGGTTGACAGGCACCGTTTCCTATCGCATCAAACAGGTGGATATTGATAACCTCTATACGTACTCAAACCAAGTAGTAGTGAAGACAATTGATCAGCAAGCTGTGTTAAAATTATATCCTAATCCTGCAACAGAATCAGTAAGGATCAGTTTACCGCAGGGAATGTTGCAGGCCGCTATTAAAATATATAGCATAGATGGAAAGCTGGCAAAAACAAAAACAGTTGTAAACGGAGAATTAATACTGTTGAATGACCTGCCAAAAGGAATATATCATGTGGTAATTAATAATACAGAAAAACGATTGGTGGAAAAACTGGTTATTCAGTAAATAATGTTTTCATTGTCTATTTCAATAAACACCTTCGGTAAAACGGGGGTGTTTTTGTTTTGTTCCATGGAAGCAAATTATTTTTGGAAGAATAGTGCCATTGAAGACGTTACCGGTCATTGAAGAACGACATCTAAATAATAACTAACAGACAAAAAATAAGAGAAATGAACAGGAGAGTGAAATTTGATTTTGAGATTTACTTTACCAATAGTGGAAGTATCAAAGGCGAAGACTTTCGACACGACATTGCAGAAGATGATATTGCTTCTTCGAAGCAATATCTCCCGCAGGAGTTGCATCATTTCATTTTAAGGTTGTTTTCATTTAGTATGTACTTTTAGAAAAAAAACATAGATGTCAAAAACAAAAATTACGGTTAACAGCAACGGATCATTGAAAATTGAAGGCGATTTTGAAGTAGTGGATAAAAACGGTGCGGTATATAATTTACAAGGCAGAGAAATTGTTTCTTTTTGCCGTTGTGGTTTGTCGAAAAATAAACCATTCTGCGACAGTTCACATAAAGGGCATTTTGAACACGAAGCAATTGCTTTTGATTTGCCGCCGAAGAAAACGGTTTAATCTTTCCTTCGGCCCGGGGGGGCTGCTGTAACTGATCCCCGGGAGTCAGAACATATAAATCCCAAGGTACACTGCGTGAGACCTCCGGCGGACAGAAAAAAAAGGAAAGTTTGTTATTCCTTTCTAATAATAGGCAGCCGAAGAAAAATAATAATCACATGGATCTGTAACAA
The DNA here is from genome assembly GCA_036675885.1 of Lacibacter sp. Classification (GTDB taxonomy): domain Bacteria; phylum Bacteroidota; class Bacteroidia; order Chitinophagales; family Chitinophagaceae; genus Lacibacter. Next base: position 6,954 of record JAKFDY010000312.1, read on the forward strand.
GTTGCCGATGTTCGGTCAATGGATTCCAAAAGAAGTGGCTCGTGTGTTCACGAACCACGGCAGGAGCTAAGAAAAAGTATTATTATTTCCTGTGAAGTAAATAAATCTTATGCAACGACAGGCAAGAGAAAAAGACTCCGACCAGAAGAATTAA
>JAKFDY010000313.1:0-5853 GCA_036675885.1 Lacibacter sp.
CAACGTGTAAAAGACCTTGAAGCATTTCTTGAAGCAAAAAATATTCATCAAAACATCACGCTTGTATTACATGATTGGGGTGGTATTATAGGAATGAGTTATGCAAGTAAACATCCTGGTGCCATTAAAAAAATTGTCATTCTGAATACAGCAGCATTTCATCTTCCTGGAGGAAAACGTTTTCCTTTTTTTCTTCGTTTTACCCGTACGCTTCCGGGAGAGTTCTTAGTCCGGGCTTTTAATAGTTTCAGTGCTGGCGCAACACGTATAGGTGTGCAACGCACTAAAATGCCGAAGGAAGTTCGCAGGGCTTATACAGCTCCATACAACTCGTGGAAGAATCGTATTGCAATCCTGCGTTTTATACAGGACATTCCACTTAAGGAAGAAGACCCCGCATTCGATCTTGTAACAGGTGTTCAAAACAAGCTTCATCTTTTTCATCATGCACCAGTCCTGATAGCCTGGGGTATGAAAGACCGGGTCTTTGATAAAGATTTTTTAAATAAGTGGATTGAATATTTACCACATGCACAGGTGCATCTTTTTGATGATTGCGGGCATTATATACTTGAAGATGCACGGGAAGAAGTGGGTCAATTGATTATTGATTTTTTAGCGAAATAAAAATGTTAACCAGGAATCTTGCATATGCGCTTTATGAAATTGCTGCCAGTCAACCTGGCAGGATGGCCCTTGCATTACCTGCAAAACCCGGGAAGCCTTTACCCAAATCGGGACCTATACCCTATCGCAACATCAGTTTTAAATCGCTGGCCGATGAAACGAATTGTATTGCACAAGGATTACTTGCCTATGGATTTAAACCTGGTGATAGAGTTGTTTTGATGGTGCCTCCCAGCCTGGATTTTTTTACACTTTGTTTTGCTTTCCTTCAGTCGGGGATCATACCTGTGCTTATTGATCCGGGTATTGGGATGAAACATTTAAAAGTATGTATTGATGAAGTGGAACCTTCAGGATTTATAGGTATTTCGAGGGCACATGCAGCCTGTGTTGTTTTTAGTTGGGGAAGTAAAACAATCAAGAAGAAAATTACTATTGGACAAAAATTATTTTGGGGAGGAGGTCTTCTCAAAAAGATTAAAGAAAAAGGCAAGCCTGATCTTCCGCCTGTTTGCATAAATGTAAAGGCCGATGACCTTGCAGCCATTCTTTTTACAACCGGTTCAACAGGTGTTCCAAAAGGGGTGATGTACACCCATGGAAATTTTCATCAACAGGTAGAGATTATCCGCAATACATTCAATGTGCGTCCTGGAGAAACAGACTTACCAACCTTCCCTCCATTTGCACTTTTCAATCCTGCCGCAGGGATGAGTACGGTGATACCGGATATGGATCCTACCCGTCCGGCTAAGGTGGATCCTGAAAGAATAATCCGGGTGATAAAACAATTTGAAGTGGACAGCATGTTCGGTTCACCATCGCTGATTGATCGTGTTGGAAGATATGGAGTGGCAAATAATATTAAGTTGCCCAGTTTGAAAAGAGTATTCTCTGCCGGCGCACCAGTATCTGCAAAAGTCCTTAAACGATTTTCCACTTTACTTAATCCATCAACACCCATATTTACACCTTATGGATCCACTGAGGTGATGCCAGTGGCAGCTATCAGCAGCTACTTGATTCTAACAGATGAAATTCAGCAACAGACTAATAAAGGAGCCGGTATTTGTATCGGGAAACCAGTAGAGACAGTCCAGGTTAAAATTATTCGCATTACTGATGAACCGATAGAAAATTGGTCAGACGATTTGGAACTGGAAAAAGGCGTTGTCGGTGAAATTGTAGTTAAAGGAGAAAATGTTACCAAAGCCTATTTTAATCGTGATGCTGCAACCAAATTGGCAAAGATCAAAGAAGGTGATAGCTTCTGGCACCGGATGGGTGACCTGGCTCATAAAGATGCTGATGATAATCTATGGTTTTGTGGAAGAAAAACTCATCGTGTGCAATTAGCTTTGAAAGAACTTTATTCAGTTCAATGTGAATCTGTTTTCAATAAACATCCACAGGTGTATCGTACCGCATTGGTCGGTTCAGGTGGTAAAGCGATTCTTTGCGTGGAGGTTGATAAAGACATCGTAAATCCAAACAAAGAACAAATCAGGAATGAACTGCTTGACTGGGCCCAGCAAAATGAAATGACCAGGGATATTCAAACGGTTCTTTTTCATCCTTCTTTCCCTGTTGATGTACGACACAATGCAAAAATATTTCGGGAGAAACTTGCCGTGTGGGCTTCGAAGCGACTAACGGGTATCCATAATTGAAGTGTAATAAAAATAATCCGGTTTTAAAAACTATGAAAATATTTGTAACAGGAGGCGGTGGTTTTTTAGGAAATGCTATTGTACAGCAATTGCTTCAGGAAGGTTATGAAGTTGTCAGCTATTCAAGGAACAAACACAAATCACTGGAGAAACCCGGGATAATACATTACCAGGGCGATGTCGCAGATTTTGAAAAACTCAAAAATGCCATGCAGGGTTGCGATGCCGTTTTTCATGTAGCTGCCAAGACCGGTATATGGGGTAACTATCATTCCTTTTACGAAACAAACGTCACCGGCACACAAAACATAATTAAAGCATGCATTGAATTGGGTATTTCACACCTGGTTTATACCAGTTCTGCAAGTGTAGTATATCATGGTAGCTCCGAGGGAAGGAATGAGAGATTACCTTATCCCAAAAAATTTCATGCACCTTATCCTCAAACAAAAGCCATTGCAGAACAAACTATTCTAATGGCTAACAGTCCTGGTCTTATAACCTGTGCGCTGCGTCCCCATCTTGTTTGGGGACCTGGCGACACCCATTTTCTTACCCGTTTACAAACCCGGCGGCGAAAAGATCAACTTAGGTTGCTTGGTAATAAACAATATCTTATTGACACGCTGTATATTGATAATGCTGTCAATGCGCATTTACAGGTACTCAGGAAAATGCAAACAGATCCAAATATGGTAGCAGGTAAAGCTTATTTCATTTCCCAGGATGAACCTATCAGTATTCGTTCATTCACTAACCGGTTATTGGACACCATGGGGTTACCACCGGTTAACAAAACCATGAGCCCCGCCTTTGCATTGTTTGCAGGCTGGTTGTCGCAAAACGTATTTAGCTTACTAAACATCCGTAAAGAACCGGTCCTTACAGTCTTTTTGGCCAGGCAACTTTCCAGTTCGCATTGGTATGATATAACTGCTGCAAAAAAGGACTTCGGTTACATGCCTGCTATCTCTATAGATGAAGGAATGAACAGGTTAAAAAAATGGATTGAAATAAATGGTCCGTTGCCTGAATTTGAAACCTGACAAATTTATTTGCCCGTTTATTTTTTGCACAAAAACTTTTTTTAATTACGGCCTATCATCGTAAGCAAAGTCTTCGGTTCAACGTACATACTAATCCTTGCTAAATGAGTACTTAACCGGTTCATTATATGGTTGTATAATGCATCCGATTCAACTCCAAAAGCACGGAATGCCTGAATGAGATGATGATTATCGGTCTTATCACCATAAACAGATTGCATGATCTTTTTTAATGCCATTTTGTTTCTTACTCTTTCCCATGCAGTGGCTTTTCTGAAAAGCTCATTATACATAGCAACACACAGATCGATATGCCTTTTTTCATCCTGCGTTGATATGGTTTCACAAATACTGCGGAATAATTTATCCGGCATGTATTTCTCATTGGCAAAAAATTCAAGATAGGCTGCCCCAATTATTTCAACAATTACGGCCAGGAACATACCTGTAGCGGGCATAAACCTTGCAAGCCACATGTAGCGATTTGCACCTTTGATCAGGATGTCAGAAATATATTCTTTGGCTTCCAGTTTTTCAACCAGAAAACGACGGAATGTAGCAGAGTGTTTTGCTTCATCACGTATAAATGTGGTCATCGCCTCTTGTATTTCACGATAACGTTTATAATGGATGATACCCATTGTTAATGGAGCAATTGCACTTTGCTCAACAACCAGGGCATGGTTGGCAATATCTTTTAATCCGCGAAGTTGCCTTTTCAAAATAAGGTCTTTTAAACGTAATAAATCCTTATCATCAGCCGGTATTTGTTTTGATTGTAAAGTGTTTTCAAGCAGCTCCAATGTTTTCTCCATTTCACCGAACACCTTTGGTTCGATTAAAGACAACTCACCCCGAATTTTCATTTGCAGGCGCTTTCGTTCAGAATTATTTTGAATGGATGCATCTTTAAATGCTGACTGAACCTGGTTGAACCGGTCAGTTAGCCTGGATACTTCAAGCGCTTGTTGTTGCCTTTCATTATCAGTCTCAAGTTGTTTAACAATTATTCCATTTCTTAATAAGCCCAATTTCTGTAATTCCTTCAAGTCTGCCAGCTCTCGTTGTGCAATTTCCAGTTGATCTTTAAGTTTCTGAACAGCTTGATCAAGTGATTCAAGCGGAGATTGAATCTTTAAAGCTTCATGGATAGAAGTCATGTCAGAAGGAATACATTCTGCTATATCTTTCAGTGCATCTTCCTCAAGTGGTAGTTGTTCTTGTTTGATCGTAACAATTTTACGTTCCAGGTTTTCTTTTACCATTGGCAAAACCAAAAAAGTGACTTTATAAAAATCCTCTTTATCAAGTTTCTCCAAATTTTGCCTTAGGCTGGCCGTAACGCTTTGACTCCAATCGAATGCCTTGTCTTTGCTCCAGTATTTTTCTTCGCAATCCCGGGTGTATTGTGTAAAATCATGAGAGGGCGTAAGATAATAATCCGGTCTTCCTTTAATTAAAGCTTTATTGGGAGATGCATTCCGGGAATTGTTCATATATGGATGTTACTATTAACTTTTAATATTTCTCATTATATAATCAAAAAGTATTTGAATGCTGTTGTCCTCACTATCTGTTGCCGTATTAATAACCAGGTCCGGATTTTCTGGTGGTTCATAGGGATCATTCACTCCGGTAAGATTCCTGATTTTCTCAGGATGATCATCGGGCAGCATTGCTTTTTTATACAGTTGCTTTGTGTCTCTCTTAATCAGTATATCAAGATCGCAATTGATCCATACAGTTTTTACATGAGGGCCAAAACCTGAAAGCTCTTTTCGTATTTCTTCATATGGATTGATAGCTGCAAGAATTGCAATGGTACCATTCAAAGCAAACTGGTTGGAGGCATGTCCAAGCCTCCTGATGTTTTCATGCCTGTCTTCTTTTGAAAACCCAAGATCGGGACATAACTTTTTTCGGTAAACATCACCATCAATCACTTCAATACGATTCTCATTACTTTCCAGTAATTTTTTTACACCAATTGCAATGGTCGTCTTGCCTGATCCTGATAAACCTGTTAGCTGAATGAATAGCATGACCGGGTCGGGGTTGTAAATGAAAGTTTTATCTTTTTCATGATTCCTGATAAAAATACTCTTTCTAACCTATTTGTAAATAATTCATTAGTCGGCCAACATCTGTTAATTACCTGAAGAGACTTATATTTTACCTAAATTGACTGGAGGGGCGGAAGCAGGTTCCGGTATTTGAAGTTGTGCCAGTAACTTGTACCAGTCGTAAACAAAATCAGCACTTTCCTGCTCCTTAGCTGACAAATGCTTATCTTTTTTGAGTGCAGCATTTTCTTCGGTTGATAAATTGCGATCTTCCTTTTGACAACAGTAAAATAATAATAAAGAAAAGCTTGTTAAAAGCAACATGAAAAGAATTCTCGATGAGGATTTGGTTTGCATAAAATCATTTTTAAAAGTTAAATAATAAAAGCCCGCTACTATTTACCTTATGATTTCACAGTGCAAGAAAAAATGCACGAACAAAAAACT
>JAKFDY010000314.1:0-4293 GCA_036675885.1 Lacibacter sp.
ACAAACTATGCGGATTGCTTTTTTAGATGGAGGGTTCTTCGGTTACCTCAGCAATCCATTCTTCGATAGTGTACGTAATCAAAACCGCATACTCGCCACACATGATTTTGTATTGAATGAAACAAGCGTAAATGAAGATGATGCACATGGTATGTCTTGCTTTTCAATTATAGCCGGCAATATGCCCGGCAGTTATGTTGGCTCGGCGCCTTATGCATCTTTTTACTTATTACGTACAGAGGATACAGGCAGTGAACAACTGATTGAAGAATTCAATTGGGGATCGGGTGCTGAATATGCAGACAGTGCAGGTGTTGATGTAATTTCTTCATCAGTTGGTTACAGTACGTTTGATGATCCTTTTTATAATCATAGCTATGCAGATATGAATGGCAATACAACGATTGTTACACGCTATGCTGATCTTGCAGCAAAAAAAGGAATGCTGGTTGTAAACAGCGCTGGCAATGAAGGCAGCAAAGCATGGAAGTATATTGTGGCACCTGCTGATGCCGATAGTGTATTGAGTGTTGGAGCAGTAAACAGTACAGGAACCATTGCTGCATTTTCAAGTTTTGGACCCACAATTGATGGACAGATAAAACCTGATGTTGTTTCTGTTGGTCAGGGAACTTTTCTTTCAACTTCCGGCGGAACGATTGGCACAAGCAGTGGCACTTCTTTTTCAGGACCAAACATGGCCGGGCTTGCCACCTGTTTGTGGCAACTGTTTCCTGAATTCAACAGTTATAAGATCATTGAGACATTAAGACAAAGTGCAGATCGGTATAATGCACCACATGAACAATATGGTTATGGCTTACCTGATATGAAAAAAACAACGGGATTGTTATTGGCCGAACTATCAAACATCAATGCATCAACTACAAACTGTAATGTAAATGTGCAATGGAGCAGCAAGGATATTTCAACCATGCAATACATTGTGCAACGAAAATTGCCGGGCGAAACAAACTATACGAACATTCAATCCATAAATGGAAAAGGAAACAGCTTCTCAGCACAAAACTATCAATACAACGATGTGGTAACTGTTGCAGGCACGATTGATTACAGGATCATACAGGTGATTGATACAAACACTACCGGCTACCGTGCATATGCCATTGATTCAGCGTCGGTAACTGCAGGCAATGAATGTAATATCACCCAGAAAAAAATACAACTGTTCCCTAATCCTGTTGCCAACAGTTCTCTTCAACTAAAGTTTACAGAACAAAGCAACGGACGATTTATCTTGACTGTTTATAATTCAATCGGGCAATTACTGCTTTCTCAGCAATACAATAAACCAACGGGCATAGTTACACATTCATTGCCGTTACATGATTTCGCAAAAGGAACCTATTTATTAGCCGTAATGAAAGATGGTCAGCGATATGCTGTAGAGGAATTTGTGAAGCAGTAGGAGCCTCATCCTCGTTCCTTCTCCGAAGGAGAAGGAGGCCAAACTGGTTCTTCTATTCAACTTTTTTAGCTAAGCATTTCCACTTTATTTCATTTATCGTTTACAGACTCACTTAAAAAGAATGCAGTATGATTCGTCGCTTAAATTTTTCTGAGCATAGCTGCAAACATTGTATCTGCTTTCGCTACATATCCCTTGATCAGTTCCTGTTTCACTAAGTTTAATTTCAATTCTTCCTGCATCCACGCAACATTGTCTTCGTTTTCTTTTTTAAACACTGAACAGGTGATGTATAAAAAATAGCCGTTGGGTTTCAGATGACCTACAGTATTAGAAATGATTTTTTTCTGTAAGCTACTGTATGTTTCTATAGAGGATGATTGGAAGAAAGATAATTGCTCGGGTGTTCGTCCCCAGGTACCGGAGCCGCTGCAGGGAACATCGGCGATGATGAGATCATAACCCTCCCCGCTCCCTGAAGGGAGAGCTTTAGGACTCTGCTGTGAAAGATCTCTCACAAAACTTTTATATTGTTTAATACCTGCTTCTGCAAAACGCTTTTTTAAATTGATGAGAATACTTTCACGTACATCACTCACCGTAAGATCAATATCACCAATAATATCTTTTGCCATGATGGATTTACCACCACTGGCTGCACAGCAATCCCAAACAGAAGGTTTAAGGTTGAAGGTTTGAAGTTTAAGGTTTAGCAAAAACTCCCCCACCCGTTGCGAACTGTAATCCTGCACCACTGCATCTTTATTAAGCATGATCAGTTCTTCGATCTTTGTTGCATTCTGCAACGCAATTGTAGTATCGCCAATCAATTGAAACGAAACATCTGCTGCTTTCAATTGATGAAGTACTGTTTCCTTTCGTCCTGGTCTGATTCTTAAAAACAGATCCGGCTGTTGCAGATGACTGAACGCAAATTCATCAGCATCAATTCCCTCACTCAACTCATTGGTAAATGAAAAAATGGAAGAAGCATCAACAGCATTGTTCAACATGTCAACTTTCTTTTCTCTGCTTGTTTCAACTACATCATTCCACTCGGGCTTTAAATGCTGCAGTAATTCATTGGAAGACCGGCTGCTGAGAAACAATCCAGCCAGCAATTTTTCTTCAACAGAAACATTTTGCAACGATTTACCTAACCTGAAATAACAATAACAAAGTTGTGTGATCTGTTTCCTGTCTTTGCTGCCAAACTTCTTTTTGGCTGCAAACTGTTTTTTCAGATGTGATGCAAATGGCTCTGCACCTGTATAAGCCGTAATGATCTCTTTTGCAGAATTGATGTATGAATAATAACGGCTCATAACTGCAAAGAAAAGAAAACAGCAGATGAATAACGAAGTTATGTTTTTCCAGCGTCATACGCAGGTGACTGATGTCTGCGGCGTCCTGATACCTAATCACACTTTAACCCACCCCCTACCTCCCGCAAAGCGGGACAGGCACTCCAGGGAGGGGAATAAAAAAAACGTTCCGCTATTTTGCGAAACGCCATTATGCAAGTAACCGTTAGAAGCTACGAGGTGTTTTATACTTCTAACAAAGTCTTCACCGGATCTTTACCGAACAATAACAGTTCAGGATTTTCCAGTAATTCCTTCACACGAACTAAAAAGCTCACACTCTCTCTTCCATCTATAATGCGATGATCATAACTTAATGCCAGGTACATCATTGGGCGAACCACCACTTGCCCGTTCACAGCCATTGGTCGCTCCTGAATTTTGTGCATCCCTAAAATAGCACTTTGTGGTAAATTAATAATGGGTGTACTCATCAAACTTCCAAACACACCACCATTGGTGATGGTGAACGTGCCGCCGGTGAGTTCTTCCATCGTTAATTTATTATCTCTCGCCTTGCCTGCCAGTTCAACCACTTTCTTTTCTACATCGGCCATGCTCATGCTTTCAACGTTGCGCATTACAGGCACCGTTAAACCACGTGGTGTAGAAACAGCAATGGAGATATCTGCATAATCATGATAAATAATTTCTTCTGCATCAATAGACGCATTCACTGCAGGCCATTCGCTCAATGCAATGGCACATGCTTTTCCAAAGAAACTCATGAAACCAAGATTCACGCCATGCAGTTCTTTGAATTTGTCTTTGTACTTACTGCGTATCTCCATGATGCGTGTCATATCCACTTCATTAAAAGTGGTGAGCATGGCAGTAGTGTTCTTGCTTTCCACCAAACGACGACTGATCGTTTTACGCAGGTTGCTCATTTTTTCTTTCCTCACATTGCGGCTAAACAACTCTGCCCCTTTGAATGCCTGTTTACCGGGATTGGAGATGGCCTGCAACACATCATCTTTTAAAATCTTACCACCTGTACCAGATGGTTTGATCGTTTGCGGATCAACTTTTTTATCAGCAATGATGGCTGCTGCAACAGGTGTTGCTTTAATATCATTTGCAACTGCTGTAACAGGAGCAGTTGATTTTGCTTCTTCTTTTTTTGGTGCTTCTGCTTTTGCAGCAGCAGGGGTTTCAGCAACTTCTGCTCCTTCTGGCTTAGATGCTGTTTCATCTATCTGGCAAACAACATCACCAATATTCAACGTATCACCTTCCTGTGCACCATGTTTCAGGATACCTGCTTTTTCAGCATTGATCTCAAAAGTTGCTTTTTCACTTTCAAGTTCAGCAATCACTTCATCTCGCTCTACCCATGCACCGTCGGGCTTGGTCCATTTTAATAATGACACTTCACTTATTGATTCACCTACAGTTGGAACTTTTATATCAATCATATCGATTCTTTGAGAGTGTTGCAAATTTCGGGGAAAAAATCAATTTCAGGCGAAGAAATAACCCGCTTTGTTTAATTCTGTA
>JAKFDY010000315.1:0-6111 GCA_036675885.1 Lacibacter sp.
CGGCTTTGTATCCGTAGCGAAAAAGCTGCGAGGCCAATCGGCGACGGGCCGTCCCTGGGCGATTGCGCCTCTGCCTGATGGACGTTTGCTTATAACAGATAAGCGAGATGGTTTTCTGCAAATTTTTGACGGCAATGGAGTGTTGGTGAAAAAAATTACCGGCCTTCCTGCTGTTGACGCAGGCGGACAAGGAGGTTTGCTTGATGTGGCGCTTGATCCATCATTCAGCAGTAACAGCATGATCTATTGGTCGTATTCAGAAAAATATGATGTTGGTAATGTGATGGCTGTTGCAAAAGGTAAATTGAATGAAGCCGCAGGTACTGTTGAAAATGTAACAGTGATCTTTCGTGCAACACCTGCATTAAGCGGCAGCAATTTGCATTACGGTTCACGTATTGTGTTTGATAAAGATGGTCACATGTTTGTGAGCACAGGTGAACGTTCAAACATGGAAGGAAGAGTGCAGGCGCAAAGATTATCTTCGGGTCTTGGAAAAATTTTCAAGATCACAACCGATGGTAAACCTGCCCCCGGTAATCCATTCATTAATCAGGGCGGAGCAATGCCTGAAATATATGCGTATGGCAACCGTAATGTGCAAAGCCTGGATCTGCATCCTGTAACAGGCGAATTATGGGAATGTGAATTTGGCCCACGTGGCGGCGATGAATTAAACATCATTAAACCCGGAAAAAATTATGGCTGGCCAACGATCACGTACGGTATTGAATATGGTGGTGATAAAGTTGGCGATGGTATTCAACAAAAAGCAGGCATGGAACAACCCATTTATTACTGGGACCCTGTTCTTTCGCCAAGTGGTATGGCTTTTTACAAAGGCAAAGCCATCCCTGAATGGGAAAACAATCTTTTTGTTGGCGGGCTCAGCAGTTCACATATTGCACGACTTGTAATTAAGGATAACAAAGTTGTTGGTGAAGAACGTTTACTCGCCGATAAAGGTGAACGTTTTCGTGATGTAGCATACTTCAACGATATGCTTTATGCTGTAACAGATGCAGGAAGTATATACAGGATCAGTAAGCAATAAGTTTAATCGCTATTGTCCACTAAAAATTATCAATCAGGGCTAAAGCCCTTAACAGTTAGGTCTTTCATAGCCCCAGCCTTAAGGCTGGGGCTATTTGTTGAAAATCTCCCCTGGACTTTAGTCCAATATTGAAAATTGTAATCGAACAATAATGATAAAAAACTACCCTTCTTTCTCGGATGGAGGAATTTCTTTTGTTGCCACACTCATAAATGGACGCAGCAAATCAATAGGCACAGGGAAAATAGTAGTTGAATTATTTTCGGTTGCAATTTCACGAAGTGTTTGCAGGTAACGCAAGGTTAATGCACTGGGTTGTTCGGCAAGCACTTTCGCTGCATCTGATAATTTCTGCGCTGCCTGGAACTCTCCTTCTGCTGAAATTACTTTTGAACGGCGTTCTCTTTCAGCCTCGGCTTGTTTTGCCATGGCCCGTTGCATTTCCTGTGGAAGATCAATTTGTTTCACTTCTACATTCGACACTTTCACACCCCATGGTTCTGTTTGTGCATCAATAATCTGCTGTAGTTTTAAATTAATTTTATCACGTTGCGACAGAAGATCATCCAACTCCGACTGACCACATACACTCCGCAATGTTGTTTGTGAAATTTGCGACGTAGCCGCTAAATAATTCTCTACCTGAACAATGGCTTTATCAGGTTCCATTACACGGAAATAAACAACAGCGTTTACTTTTACAGAAACGTTATCGTTCGTAATAATATCCTGTGGCGGCACATCCAGTACAATTGTACGGAGACTCACTTTTACCATTTTATCAATTCCCGGTATCAGAATAATTAAACCGGGGCCCTTCATAGCAATCAACCGCCCCAATCGAAAAATAACACCACGTTCATACTCACGCAAAACTTTTATTGCACTGAATAAAAAAGAAATCACCAGGAAAACAACAACGAGTAACCCAATAGGAAGCTGATCCATAATGTAAAGTTTTTAAAATGAGCAATGCTTATATCGGTTCTACCAGCAGGGTTAAATTCCTGCGGCTTGTAATTTTTATCCGTTGCCCTTTTTTAACAGACACACCTGTTGTTTCTGCCTTCCACAATTCGCCCTGCATCAAAACCATCCCTTCGTGTTCAAAATCTTCCATTGCAATACCTGTAGTACCCGGTAATGATTCAGCCCCTGTTACATTGTTCTTTCGTCGTTGAGCTTTGATGCCAAGTGTAACCATCCATAAAAAGAAGGCAGCTACCATAACAACAGTTGGAATAATCACCGCTTTTGAAATTCGTGCAAATTCGAGCGGTGATTCGTTTTTCAAAAGCATAAATGAACCCAGCAGTAACGCAATCACAGCTCCTATTGATAAAACGCCATGGCTCACCACATGTATTTCAAGAACAAATAAAATAACAGCCAGTATAATCAATGCCAGCCCGGCATAGTTAATGGGCAATGTATGCATGGCATAAAAGGCAAGGATCAATGAAATGCCACCGATGACGCCGGGAAAAATTACACCGGGATTATACAATTCCATAATAATCCCTAAGAATCCAATGGTCATAAGAAAATAAGCAATACTTGGATCTACGATGATATTGAGAAATCTCTCCACCCATGTCATAGGTTCTGCAACAATTGTTGCATTCTTCGTTTTCAATTTTACCTGGACTGATCGTACTGTAACTTCTTTGCCATCTATTTTTTGCAGCAAGTCTTTTGTATCAACGGCTATTAAGTCAATCACGTTTTTTTTCAGTGCCTCGCCTGCGGTAATGGAAACACTTTGCCGGACAGCCATCTCAGCCCACGCTGTATCACGGTTTCTGTTTTGTGCAATGCTGCGGATGAATGCAGCTGCATCGTTGGTTACTTTTTCGCTCATAATGGAATCCATCTGTTGCTGGCCCGATACCGGGTGAGCCGCACCAATATTACTGCCAGGCACCATTGCTGCAATATGCCCGGCCATGGTAATAAATACACCTGCCGATCCTGCATGTGCTCCACTGGGCGATACATACACCACCACCGGCAAAGGTGCTTCGAGTATAGCACTCACAATTACACGGGTTGATTTGAGCAAACCACCCGGTGTATTTAATTTAAGAACCAGGCAAGTTGATTTTTGCCCGAAAGCTTTGTTGATGCTACGTTGAATATAGTCGGCTGTTACAGGATTGATGGAACCATCTACTTCAATCACCAACACCTGCTGCGATGTTACCCAAACCGGCAACAACAGAAGAAACATGTATAGCAACAATCTTTTCATACAATCGATGCTAACCGAAGTGATAAGAATACCTGTAAGTTACAAAAAGCCTGCGACCTTACATAAAGAATGCAGAATATCTTAAACCGGAAATGTGGCCGCATAAAGCCAACTTCCTGCAAGAGAAACTACCTTTGATGAATTGATACCACGCTGCCAATGACAGATGCATATGAAATAATGATCCGGAAAGAGTTAGCAAACTGGCAGCAGCAGATGCTGCGCAAACCTTCGTTCCTGAACAGTTTATCGAAACGAATGCAAACAAAGATCAACACCTGGATACCTGAAAAAATTCATGTGGCTATTACTGCAACTATTAAGCAATTGATACGGGGTGTATTGTTTGGCGCCAAACACACAACAGCAGAACCTTTATTGAATATAAGCCTGCAGGAACGGGAAATTGCAATTGAAAAGAAAATAGACAACTATAAAAAAACTGCTGCGGTTGAAGGCGGCATTGCAGGTGCCGGAGGAATTATATTAGGGTTGGCTGATTTTCCTGTTTTGATTGGCATCAAATTGAAGTTGCTGTTTGATATAGCCAGTTTATATGGATTTGATGTAAATGATTATAAAGAACGGGTGTACCTGTTGCATATTTTTGAACTGGCGTTTTCAAGTCATGCACACCGTAAAACGGTGTACATGAAAATGACCGATTGGGAAAAGAAAAAACAACAACTGCCCGACGATATTCATCAATTCGACTGGCGAAATTTTCAACAGGAATACAGAGATTATATTGACCTGGCAAAAATGGCACAGCTGATACCATTGATAGGTGCCCCGGTTGGATTGATCGTTAATTACCGCTTACTCAAAAAACTTGGTGCAACTGCAATGAATGCTTACCGTATGCGGTTGTTGCAATAATCCACAGCATCATTTATTCATGATTCTTACCAACGAGAGTCTGGCAATTAACCATCTCGGAAAATTCAGTTTGATCTGTTTGTAAGTAAGCGAACGCCATAACCATTCCAACGGACCAAATTTGAAATGCCTGAGCCAAAGCGGACTGTATATCAATTGCAGTGCCCATATTGCTGCTACTACATAATACAATTGATAGAGTTGCAGCCTGTCATAATAACCCAGGCCATATCCAAAGAAAAACAAACTGCAAAGAATAGTTTGAACTATGTAATTGGTAAGCGCCATTTGGCCAACTGCCTTTAACCGGTTACATATGGCCGTTAGATAACCTGATTTAACCAGGAGCATTACGGCAGCACAATGTGCCATTACCATGAAGATGCGTTGCACAGGATATAACAGATTTTTCCAGGGGATGGCTGTCTGTTCCAGTTTCAGAAATATAGCCGCTGAAGAAGTATATTGAGCAGCATACCATAGTTCATACACAGTTACAGGAAGAGCAATTGCATAGCCTGTCAGCATCGTTAAACGGTATTGCCGGTTGGTCCATTTGCCGGTGAAGAAACCCCACTTCAACAATGCCATGCCCAGCAACATCAATGCAATATTATCTCCCAACTCAATCAATAAATAACTTGTTTCTGCTTTGAATGCTTTTGGCCGTATTTCAGATGCCACAACCCCGTAACTGCCTCTCATTCTTTCAGCGGTTGCCTGCGCATCAGTTTCATTGGGAAGCATTGATTTTTCTACTGCACGCCAATCTGCCACTGCCTTTTGTTGCACAGCAGTTAATTGTTTTCCGGCTTTCTGCGCCTGCCCGGCTAATGCAAATGCAATACGTTTTTCTCTTGCATCACGGTAAAAAAAAGTTCCCACCACAAACCAGATGATGGTTACAAGCGGCACCGCCATTACCATATAACGTGGCTTCATTTTACGCAACAGAAATACCAGCATTCCAAACAAACCATAAAAGAAAAGAATATCGCCTACCCACAACAGGAGATGTGCATTAATCAGTCCAAACAAGATCAACCAACTCATACGCAGGTAAAATAAGCGGGCTACCAGTTTAGGATTGATGTTTTCTTTATTGATGCTGAATAGTAATATACCTGCACCAAACAACATGCAAAACAAAGCCCGCATCTTTCCTTCAAATAAAATATACACAACTGTGTAGCTGAAGAAATTTGCACTGCCGGTATCGGAAAATATTTGCGTACCGAAATTGCCCCCGGTTGCAATACCAAAACCAACAATGTTGATCAGCAATATGCCAAGTACAGCAATACCACGAAAAAGATCAATGGAAACGATACGGCTCTCCCGACCAAGTGGTGTCGGTTCGAATGAAGATAATTGCGGCTTCATTAACAGTTGATTGGTTGAATGTGGAGTCAGCGGGTGCAGGTACGTTTTTTATGAGGCTATACCGTAAATATATTCCTTATACCTACATAAAATTACAGCAGAAGCAAGTTGCTGCATGAAATAAAGAATAACACTTAGTGAATGTTTATAAGTTGCGGTTAAATAAGGTGAAGTTTGTTTACTGCTGTACAAAATGCCAGCATACACCTGCAAGATCAATGATGTTTACCTCTCTTCCATAAGGTTGATTGGAGACTTCACCAATACGGATGCCATATTTCTGCGGCAATTCTTTTTCAAGCACATAAGCACGGAATGCATCCGCATTTTCTACACCAACACTCAGCATAAAATTTTCAGCAAATGCTTTATCATCGTACTTCTGTAAAATAAACCGGAAACCATTGTTTTCAAAACCTGCATAATCGCCCATGTCCCAGGCCAGGTTAAAACCAAGTTCAGTAAAAAAAGCTTTTGATTCATTAAACTTACTTCCCGAAGGAACAAATGGCTGAAGGGAAAGAAATTTCATGTTGCGATGTTT
>JAKFDY010000316.1:0-6172 GCA_036675885.1 Lacibacter sp.
CGCTGGAAGACCGCCACCAGTTCAGCGAATATCATACTACCATAAATGATGCGGATGTATTGTTCTTACGCAGTCATAAAACCGGCCGTTGGTGGATGCAGTTGCCGAATAAAAAATTCATTGCCTGCAGTGCTACCGATTATCAATTAGCGATACATAGCGAAATACCGGAACGTTGGTTGAGGGCGCAGGAAAGAGATTGATTTTTTTTGTTTTGGCGCAGCGAAAAGAGAACGCAAAGACAAACGCAGAGGATTGAATTCTGCGTAACCTCTCTCATCTTATTTCTGCGCCAAATAACTATTCTACTAAAAGAATTTCGTAAGCAGTATTGTTGAATTGAAATGCATCTCCTGCTTTCTTCATCAACAATAAATTTCCCAGCGGCGCATCTGGTGAAACAGCGAAAACAGTTTCATCCTCTACTTTCAGTTTACCCAAACCAAGACTGATATAAAAGATGCCTTTGTTGGTATGCACAAGTGTGCCACGTACAATCATTGCTGTTTGAAGATGTGGATCAAGTTTTTCAAGTGTTGCTTTTTGCTGCAATGCTTCTTTTAATTGTCGACTGTTATTCTCCTGTTCAATTTGCAACATGGCCAATGCTGTTTCATGTTTATCGCCTGCAGTGCGTTTGGTTTCGTTGCCGGCACTGTCTGAAAGATCATGCAGGTTCTTTTGCAGCGTATCGAGCTTTTGCTGCACGAGTTCAAGGCAGGTTTGATATGTTTTTTCTTTCAGGGTCATGAATATCAAAGATACAAGGTATGATGCTTGGCTAGGTACGCCATACCTGTGCGGACTCCATCCAAAAATTACTTGTTGTTGATAGGTATGGTATACCTAATCATCACCCAACGAAACAATGTATATTTAGCCATAAAACAAGTCCTGATGTTCTCCGTTAAAAAAAGCATAGGCTTTCTTTTTGTTTCCGTCTTCCTGTTTTCCTGTACAACACAAAAGCAGGCAAGAATATCTCCTTTGCAAAAACAATTCATTGCCGACTCTGCATTAACGAATGCATTTGTAGGCATTGCAGTATATAACACTGAAACAGGAAAATATCTTCATCAATACAACAGCAACAAATATTTTGTACCGGCGAGTAATGTCAAACTGCCTACGTTGTATGCAGGCATGAAATACCTCGGAACACAACTGCCCGGATTGCAATACAAAGAAGAAAATGATACGTTATACATTCAACCGACAGGTGATCCAACTTTGCTGCATGTTGATTATAAAACACAACCCGTTGTTGATTTTTTAAAGAAACAAACAAAGCCGATTGTCATCAATAACAGTAACTGGAAAGCAGAAGCGCTTGGTTATGGCTGGGCCTGGGATGATTACCTTGGTTATTACAGTACAGAACGTAGTCCGCTGCCTGTTTATGGCAACTATATTAAATGGATCCAGCAACGGAATGTAGAAGAGCGTGATGGCAAGATGGATACATCGGGCATTGTATTTACCGACCCTGAAGTAAACTGGGATGTACAATTTAAAACAGGCAAGACCACGGCGTTTGATGTAACCCGTCCACGCACTGAAAATAAATACACGATCACAGAAGGAAAGGAGTTAAAGAAAGAACTTGAAGTTCCGTTTGTAACCAATGGGTTGCAATCGGCGTTGGAATTATTGAAAGATACCATTCATCAAACCATCACAGCAGAAGGGTTTAAAATTTCAAATCCTGAAGTTATTTTTTCGCAGCCTGTTGATTCGATGTTCAAACCAATGATGCACCGCAGCGATAATTTCTTTGCCGAACAAACCTTGATGATGGTGAGCAACCAGTTATTTGGTGAAATGGATGAACAGAAACTCATTGCACATTTGATACAGAATGATCTGAGTGGCTTTCCGCAAAAACCAAAATGGGTGGATGGAAGCGGATTGAGCAGGCACAATTTATTTACTCCCGAAGATTTTGTGTGGTTATTGCTTAAGATGAAAGATGAGTTTGGTTTGGAACGTTTGAAAACAATTCTGCCAACAGGTAATACAGGAACCTTGCGTAATTATTATGTAGATGATGCCGGTTTCATCTTTGCAAAAACAGGTTCGTTAACAGGGCATTTGGCATTGAGTGGTTTTCTTATTACGCCAAAAAATAAACTACTTGTATTTTCGGTGATTGTCAATAATCACAACACATCGGCAGCGAATGTAAGGAGGGCGGTTGAGAAATTTTTGCAACAGGTGAGAAGGGGAAATTGATGTAATGAAGTTGCTTGTGTCTCGACTTCGCTCAGGGTATTTTAACGCCCAAACTGTTTCTCCAACTCATCTTTTTTAATTTCCATGTAAACAGGGAATCCGTTTGAGGTTGAGTTCGGTTGTGCACAGTTGAACAGGTCTTCCACCAACTGTTTCATTTCTTTTTGTGTAAGAGAGCGACCGGCTTTAATACTGTGTTGTTTCGCCAGTGAACGAATCAACTTTTCACGCTTGGAAAATTTGAGATCGCTGGTATAATGCTTGAACTGCTCCAGCAATAATTCAATCGCCATTGCTTCATTACCTTGCTCTACATCGGCAGGTGTACCTTGAATGACAAACGTATCTTTTCCAAACGGTTCAATGAGATAACCAAGTTGTTTTAATTCATCACTTAATTCACCTAGTAAAACTGCATCAGCAGTTGAAAGATGTAAGGTTGAAGGAAATAAACTTCGCTGTGCAGCAATCGGCTTTCCATCAGCTGCTGCAAGATAACGTTCATACAACACACGCTCATGTGCATTCTGCTGGTGAATGATCAACATACCTTTTGCTGTTGATGCAAGAATGTAGGTATTATGTTGCTGCGAAAAATCCTGTTCCGGTATAAATAGTTTCGATTGACTGATCGCTGAAAAATCTGCAGATGTACCAACTGTCTGTTGCGCATTGCCTATTGCCTCTTGCCTGTTTGTCTTTGATGGTTCATAAAACTCACGCCAATGTTTCAATTCACTTTTCTGCTGCGGATCAATTTTATGTGCAGCGTGTTTTTGTGTGAATGTGTTGTACAACGATGAAGAAGAAGCCTGCGATTTCTGTTCACTCGTAAACGGTTTGCTTACTGCATCAAGATGTTGAATGGTTGGATCAAGATCAAAATCCAATGTGGGCGTAATACTGAACTGTGCCAATGCATGCTTCACTGCTGATTGCACAAATGCATACACGATCTTTTCATCTTCAAATTTTATTTCCTGTTTGGTTGGATGCACATTGATATCCACCTGTGCAGGGTCGAGATCAATGAACAACACATAAGTTGGAAAACTATCTGTTGCAATCATTTCCTGGAATGCACCTGCTACCGCATGATTCAGATAAGCACTTTTAATAAAACGGTGGTTCACAAAAAAGTACTGATCGCCTCTTGTTTTCTTAGCTGTGTCTGGCTTGCCGATAAAGCCATAAATATTCATGTAATCGGTTTGCTCTTCAACCGAAACAAGTTTGGCATTGTATTGATTACCGAGCAACTGAACAATACGTTGTTTCAATGTTCCTCTGTCGAGGTGAAACATCTGTTGTCCGTTTGCACTAAGCGAAAAGAAAATATCAGGATAAGCCATGCTCACACGAATGAACTCATCCACAATGTGGCGCATTTCGGCTGCATTACTTTTTAAAAAGTTTCTGCGTGCAGGAACATTGAAGAATAAATTCTTCATGGCAATGCTGGTGCCATTGATTGTTGCAACGGGTTCTTGTTTTTTTACCTCGCTGTTTTCAATTTCAATGTATGTACCGGCTGTATCTTCTGCACGTTTGGTTTTTACTTCCACCTGCGCAACGGCTGCAATGGAAGCAAGCGCTTCACCACGAAAGCCCATTGTTTTAATGCGGAAGAGATCTTCAATTTCTTTGATCTTGGAAGTGGCGTGGCGTTCAAAAGCCATGCGTGCATCTGTTTCGCTCATGCCTCCACCGTTATCAATTACCTGCAACAGTTGCTTGCCTGCATCGTTAATGATGAGTTGTATTTCTGTTGCACCCGCATCAACTGCATTCTCCAGTAATTCTTTTACAGCACTGGCCGGGCGTTGAATAACCTCACCTGCTGCAATCTGGTTTGCAATATGATCGGGCAATAATTGAATGATATCCGGCACGTGGAATCCTTTGTAGTGAAACGGCAAATTTACGTTACTTCAACCAACCGTCGAAGGATAATTCGTTACCTTTAAGCGGATCGAAAAAAGCAGAAAACTTACATGAAAAAAATAATCCTTGTACTGGTGTGTATTGCGGCCATTTCTCTCAGCTATTCGCAATCAAAACAGGAACTGGCAAAGCGTTGGGCCGATAGTGTGATGAAAACCTTGAATAACGATCAGCGTATTGCTCAATTAATGATCATCCGTGCACACAGTAATCTTGGAGCTGCGCATGTAAAACAGGTGACTGATCTTATACAGAAATACAATGTAGGCGGACTTTGTTTCTTCCAGGGTGGCCCTGTTCGCCAAGCCAATCTCACCAACTTTTATCAAAGCATTGCAAAAACACCGTTGATGATCACAATTGATGGTGAGTGGGGTTTGGGTATGCGTTTGGATAGTGTGGTATCGTTACCACGACAATTAATGTTGGGTGCCGTGCAGGATGCAGCAATCGCATACGATTATGGAACGATATTAGGCGAGCAATGTAAACGAATGGGTATACAGGTAAATTTTGCACCCGTGGTTGATGTCAATAACAATCCAAACAATCCGGTGATCAATGATCGTTCTTTTGGTGAAGACCGTTATAAAGTGGCATTGTTTGGTGTGCAGGTAATGAAAGGCATGCAGGACATGGGTGTGATGGCTTGTGCCAAACATTTTCCTGGTCATGGTGATACGGAAACAGACAGCCATTATGATTTGCCCATCATCAACAAAACAAAACAGCAACTTGATTCATTAGAACTTTATCCTTTCCGTGAGTTGTTTGAAAATGGTGTGGGTAGTGTAATGATTGGTCACCTGTATATTCCTGCAATTGATAACACAAAAAATCAGGCAACATCTTTATCATACAACAATGTAACAAAGTTGTTGCGGGAGGAGCTCGGTTACAAAGGCCTTACGTTCACCGATGCATTGGAAATGCAGGGGGTGAAAAAGTTTTATCCTGACGGTGCCGCCAGTGTACAATCGTTGATCGCAGGAAATGATCTGTTGTGCTTACCTTCTGATATTCCTGCTGCCATCAAAAAAATTAAGTCAGCCATCAAAAAGAAAAAGCTGAGTTGGGATGATCTTAACAGTCGTGTACACCGTGTATTGATGGCAAAATACTTGTATGGTTTGGGTGAACTAAAACCCATTGATACCAATAACCTGGTGAATGATCTTAACAAGAGTACGGAAGCTATCCAGAAACTGATTGCTCAACGTTCAGTAACACTTGTAAAGAATGATCAAAGCATGTTACCGCTTTCCTCAGCTGCTTTATCCTTTATGGGAAAAGCAACCAATACAGAAAAGAAGATCGCTTATATAGCCATTGGTATAACAACATCGAATGTAATTACACAAAAGATGAAAGATGAATTGAAGGCCGACATCTTTTTCTTCTCTTATAAAAGTGATGCAGGACGGATTTTATCATTGGTTGAATTGATCAAACAGAATTACAGTCATGTAGTAGTTGGTATGCATAATTATAGCCGCCGTCCACAAAATAATTTCGGCATCAGTGCTTCAGCATTACAATTAGCAAAACGTTTAGCTGAATTACCACAATCTGCATTGCTCTTGTTCGGTAATCCATATGCATTGAAGAATTTTTGTGATGTAAAAACAAGTGTGGTTTGTTATGAAGATGATGCTTACACACAAGCTGCTGCCTTTGATGTATTGATCGGCAAACAACGGCCAACAGGCAAACTACCGGTTACGGTGTGCGATAATATTAAATACGGAACAGGGTTGGAATATGTAATGCCAGCCATGGGCGATCTGCAACGGAATTTATTGGATGAATCAAAGTTTGTAACAGTTGATTCAATTGTAGCAGATGCTATTCAGAAAAAAGCAATGCCGGGTTGTGTGGTGATGGCAGTGAAAGATGGGACGATCATGTTTGAAAAAGCATACGGCTATTATACCTATGAGCAGCAAGAACCGATGACATTGGAATCGGTGTTTGACATGGCATCGGTAACAAAGAT
>JAKFDY010000317.1:0-2500 GCA_036675885.1 Lacibacter sp.
GAGATACAGCGGCGGCAACAACATCAGACTTTAATAATTTCGCTAAATATCTGGTTCGCTCCAATGTATATACTGCTGCGACAGGTGAAATAACTGGTACTAGTGCCGGAACACTTTATACAGTTTTTGTACCTTCTAATGCTGCCATTTCGCAAGCAGTAAGAGATGGGGTTCTTCCCGGCAATACTTCTACAGGTGTGCCCAATTTTTCTGCCCCAACATGGACATCAACACAAAGGAGCCAGGTAAACGATTTCATTCTCTACCATATTCTTGCTAAAAAGACTTTAGTACCTGATGGAAAAGAGTCAGGCGCTTTTGAAACACTGCTGAAAAATCCGGTAGGAGAAGTAATGCCTGTTACAGTGCTCAACCAGCCAGGTAGTATGAGAATTACAGACATGAACAGCCGGCAGGCTAACCTGATTCTTGAAAAAAGCAATAACCTTTCTAACAGAACTGTCATTCATTTAATCGACAACTATTTAAAGTATACATTTTAGTGAACTACACAAACTGCAATATGAAAAAATTGGTACCGCAACTGATTGTTTTATGCTTTGTTTTTCTTTTTGCAAATTCTGTTGCAAAAGCCCAAAGTACACCGGCTTCAATCACAGTTCAGGGTCGTGTTGTTGACAAGGACAAGAAGCCGCTTCAGAATGTAACTGTTGCTGAAGTTGACCGTGACCAACGAACAGTAAGGGCTGTAAAAACTGATGTTGAGGGTAATTTTGCTCTCAGGATTCAAAGTAAGACGGACTCATTGACCTTTTCCTACATCGGCACGGAAACGATTCAATTAGCCATTGGAAACCGAACCACCTTTAATGTTACAATGAAGACCGTTGCCGCAAGTCTCGGCGAGGTAATTGTCATTTCACGTAGAAGAAGTGACAATGGGATGATGCAAATAAAGGAAAGAGACATAACAACGGCTGTGACAAGAATTAGTGCAAAAGACATGGAAGAAATGCAGGCGACTTCCATTGACCAGGCATTGCAAGGGAGGCTTCCCGGGATGGATATTACTGCTAACTCTGGCGATCCTGGTGCAGGCATGCAAATCCGAATTCGAGGAACATCTTCTATTAATTCTTCAAGCGATCCATTGATTGTTGTTGACGGTATGCCTTACGAAACATCTGTACCTGCTGATTTTAATTTTGGTACGGCCGATGAATTAGGATACGCATCATTATTAAATATTGCACCAACTGATATCAGGGACATTACCATTTTGAAAGATGCTGCGGCAACTGCCGTCTGGGGCTCAAGAGCTGCCAATGGAGTTATTGTTATCAACACAAAAAGAGGAGCTATTGGAAAGCCTGTTTTAACTTATACATTTAAAGGCTCTTTATCAAAACAGCCGAATGCCATCCCAATGCTTTCCGGCGACCAGTATTCGTCGCTGATTCCAGAAGAGTACATGAACAGAAATGGAGTTCCTTTAAATACGCAAACGGTAAAAGAATTTCAATACGATCCCAACGATCCTTATTGGTACTATAACTACAGCAACAATACAAATTGGGTAGATGCCATCACGAGGCTTGGATCGACACAAGATCATAATATTTCAATGACAGGTGGCGGCGATAAGGCACGTTATTATGCGTCGTTAAGTTATTTGGGGCAACAGGGTACAACAATCGGAACAAACCTGAGCAGGATTAGTACAAGAATAAATTTGGATTATAATGTTTCTACAAGAATCAAGTTCCGCAGCGACTTATCATTTTCTCATACGAATAACGACAGGAACTATGCAAATAATTTAAGAGACATTGCTTACAGGAAAATGCCTAACATGGGTATTTATGAATACGATGAATTTGGCAATAAGACGCCTAACTTTTTTTCACCTGCTTCAAACATACAAGGAGGATATGGAGGTATTAACAACAGCAACAATATAATTGGTACGGTAAATCCCGTAGCAATGGCTACCGATGCCCGCTACAATATTGTAACGGAAAGAGTAACCCCGCATTTTAACCTCCAGTATTCAGTTATTCCTACCGTATTACAAGCTGTTTTTGATGTTCAGTTCGACATCAACAATACAAAGAACAAATCGTTCCTTCCGCAAACAGCTACCGGCCGTCCCTGGACAGAAACTTCAGTGAACAGAACTTACGATGGTGATGTGGATGTGTTTAATGTTCAAACAAAATCAAGCTTAATTTTTACGCCAAAAATAAAAAGCCCGAAACATGATTTAATGTCATCGCTCATCTTCTTTACTTATGATAATAAAGGTGTAACGCAGGAAGCCCGTACATCTAACACAGCTTCATCTCTATTGGTAGATCCATCTAATCCATCACGTACACAAAATACCGATCTGGCTATTAATTCAGGAACCTATCAAACAAGAAGCATTGGCGCAACCTGGAGCACACAGTATAATTTTCTTGACCGTTACATTATCAATGTAGGATTGCGAGGTGATGGTAATTCAAGATTCGGTACTGATTACCGTTATGGTTTGTTT
>JAKFDY010000318.1:0-1732 GCA_036675885.1 Lacibacter sp.
AAATTTGCATCTACTCGTCAACACCAGTTCTCACACCTGGAAAGTATTGAAGTTTACACTGTTCGTGACAATGTAAATCTTACTGATATTTTTAAAGCCATGGAAAGCGCAGGTGGCAAGTTGCCCGATGAAAAAGATGCAAAAGCGATCAAAGCTTATTTCGAAAAAGTATACCCCGATCTTGATTTTGAACGTGTGTATACCAGTGATATGAAGAAAATGGTGAAGTGGTATGGCATCATCAGTGCTAAAGGAATTGAAATTAAATTAACCGAAGTGGCTGAGGAAGAAGAAGCACCTGTTGAAGAAGCGGTAGTTGCAGAAGAAGTGAAGCCTGCAAAGAAAGCAGCGAAAAAGAAAGCTGAACCAAAAGCAGAAGAAGTTGCTACAGAAGAAGCACCAAAGAAGAAGGTTGCTAAAAAGAAGAAAGAAGATTAATTTATACTCATCACATTTACTGCCGGTAAGACGGGAAGGCGGGAAGGTCAACTTCTTATCTGCTTACCGGCTTACCGGCATCATTTTTTAAACAGTTTTGATTATGACGTTGACAGCAGATATTAAACCTATTGAACGGAAGTTTTTACCGAAAGAGTTTACCATTACAACATGGGAAACACTCGAGCCTTATTTTAAACAGCTGCTTGAACAACCCATCAACAGTAAAGCAGAGCTTGAACAATGGTTACAGAACAGCAGTGAACTGGAAGCTGTGATCAGTGAAGATGCATGCTGGCGACAGGTGCGTATGACCTGCGATACAGAGAATAAACAACTGGAAGAAGCCTTCAACTATTTCTACATTGAGATTGCACCAAAGATGCAACCTTATGCAGATAAGCTTAACCGCAAACTGATTGAATGTGCGTTCACCAAAGAACTGGATGCCAATAAATACTTTACCTATCTGCGTTCAATAAAAAAGAGCATTGATCTTTTTCGTGAAGCGAATATTCCGATCATGAGCGAATTGAATGTAATGCAGCAGCAGTTCGGGCAGATTGCCGGTAAAATGACGGTGGAAGTAAACGGTAAAGAATACACATTGCAACAGGCAGGTAAGTTCTTAGAAAATCCAGATCGGAAGTTGCGTGAAGAAGTGTACATGAAAATACAGAACCGCCGTTACCAGGATCGTGAAGCGTTGAATGTACTGTTTGATAAACTGGTTGAGAAACGTCATCAGTTAGCATTGAATGCCGATTTTAAAAATTTCCGTGATTATAAGTTTAAAGAACTTGGTCGTTTTGATTACACAGCACAGGATTGTTTCAACTTTCATGAAGCGGTAAAGCAGCATGTGATACCACTGGTGAAAATTATTTATGAAGAACAACGCAAGACAATTGGTGTTGATCAGTTACGTCCCTGGGATATGGATGCAGAGCCGGAAGGTATCGTGCCGTTACAACCGTTTACTAACGGAACAGAATTAACTGAAAAAACAATTGAGTGTTTCCAGCAACTCAATCCGTTCTTTGCTGATTGTTTGCGCAAGATGAATGAACTGAAACGTTTTGATCTTGACAGCCGCAAAGGAAAAGCACCCGGCGGTTACAATATGCCGTTAGCTGAAACAGGGGCGCCTTTTATTTTTATGAATGCCGCCGGAACATTGGATGATGTTACCACAATGGTGCATGAAGGCGGCCATGCGGTTCATTCATTCCTTACACATGATCTTGAACTCACAGGCTTTAAAGAATATGGTGCCGAGATTGCTGAAGTGGCA
>JAKFDY010000319.1:0-4697 GCA_036675885.1 Lacibacter sp.
TATATTCTCACTTTCAGGAACGGGCATCATCAGTTGATTGCCCGTTTTTTATTTGTTGAGAAACGTGTTCAATGATCTCCTGTAATTGAGATGGATGAAACCATTTCATCGCTTCATCTCTTCGGAACCAGGTAAGCTGCCGCTTGGCGTAATGACGTGAGTTTTGTTTGATCTTATCAATTGCTTTTTCCAATGAACAATTCCCATCGAAGTGATCGAACAGTTCCCTGTAGCCCACTGTTTGCAAGGCATTGAGATGACGGAGCGGATAAACTTCCTTGGCTTCCTTCAACAAACCTTCCTCCATCATTACATCAACACGGTGGTTAATGCGGTTATACAATTCTTCTCTCGGAAGATCAAGACCGATATTGATGATATTGAACTTCCGTTGTTGCTTCTCTCCTTTTCTGAATGCAAGAATAGATTCGCCTGTTGACCTTACAACCTCTAACGCACGGAGCATCCGTTGAGGATTTTGCATTTCTCCTTTTGCTGCAAACAACAGATCGTATTGTTGAAGCTTTTGTTGCAGCCATTCTATTCCGTGTTGCTGATAGTTTTGCTGCAGTTCATTTCGCAGCGTTTCACCTACTGACGGTATTTCATCCATGCCTTCGCAAAAAGCTTTGATGTATAAACCGGTGCCGCCAACCATTACAACAAGATCATGCTGTTGAAATAATTCAGCCACTTTTTCCAATGCATATTTCTCATAAGAGGCAGCTGTAACCGTTTCGTGAACAGAATGTGAGTTGATGAAGTAATGCTTTACTTCTTTCAACTCCTCAGCAGAAGGTTTTGCAACCCCAATGCTGATTTCTTTGAAACATTGCCGTGAATCGGCGGAGATAATTTCTGTGTGGAAATGTTTTGCCAGTTGAATGGAAACTGCTGTTTTACCAACGGCGGTTGGCCCTGCAATAAGAATAACAGTTTTGTTCATGTTGTTGATGAGTTTGTAAAGAACTCAACCGTGTCTGACGTCTCGAAGAGCGTCTGACACATAATCAATGGTGAATAGTCAATCTAGAATCACATCAGACATCCTAAATCAAAAGGCTGTATCCTCTTCTTCTGTACCGCTTTCTTCCTCTTCCTCCGAACTTTCGGTTTCTTCACCTTCTTCACCAAAACCATCACCTACAGCCGCTAAATCATATTTCTCTTCCACTTCGGCTAACTTATCACCAACAAGTCCTTTTGTGCCGTATTGACTTGGAGCAATTCCTTCTGTACGAACCATACATGGATAAGTAAGCTTCGGGTTTTCTTCTTTGCTTACATTAATAAGCTCAAGCTGGAAGGTCCAGTTCTTATTAAAATCGTAGATGTAGATAAATTTTTGATTCGGTTCATGTATCTCGCCCCCAATTTTTGTTTCTTCCATCAGCAAGGGATCAACCTTGTAAACCTTATCGTATTTCTCCAGAGTTATTTCCCGGCCCTTCTGCCACTGATCGTTACTGCGGTGAAATGTCGCTTTATGTTTATTGTCAAATTCATAGGCTTTCAGGATAACATCATTCAAGTCCTTAAAGTTCTGTGTATGCCGGATAGCAACATCACGGTAAACAGCATCATCTTCTTCCCAATAAACCCTGAAACGTAAAATGGCCATAACGTAATTTGAAAATGAATGAATTTGAAAATTTGAAAATGATATACAATCGTTTCTTCTTCAAACAGTCAATTACAAAAGTAAAAACATTAACTCACAGGAACAAGATTAACTTCTTTTGCTTTTTGCAGCATAAAAGCATAGGCTGCTTCGTAATTATTCTCTATATCGCCATCTAAAATGGCATCTTTTATAGCTGTTTTAAGATCACCAACAACACGTGAAGGTGGCACATTAAAGGTTTTCATGATGATTTCACCTGTAATTGGCGGTTGCCAGTTGCGGATATGATCTTTTTCCTCCACTTCCTTACAACGCTGGCGCACCATTTCAAAGTTTTGGAGGTAACGTTGTACTTTTTGTTGATTCTTTGAAGTGATGTCGGCATTACATAAGGTCATTAATGCATCAAAATCTTCACCGGCATCAAACAATAAACGTCGGATAGCGCTGTCCGTTATGTTTTCTTTTGTTAAGCTGATAGGACGCAGATGCAATTCCACCATCTTACGCACAAATTTCATCTTTTCATTTGCAGGAAGTTTGAGTTGCGCAAATATCTTTGGCACCATTCGCCCCCCAATTACTTCGTGTCCATGAAATGTCCAGCCATGACCTTGTTCAAAACGTTTGGTGGCGGGCTTTGCAATATCATGAAGAATGGCTGCCCAACGTAACCACAGATCGTTTGTGTTCTCTGAAATATTATCAAGCACCTGCAGTGTGTGATAGAAATTATCTTTGTGCCCCTTTCCATCAATATATTCAGCACCGGCAAGATCAACCATTTGCGGAAAGAATAATTTCAGCAAACCACTTTTATACAACAGATCAAAACCAACAGAAGGTTTTTTACTCAACACAATTTTATTGAGTTCATCTGCAATGCGCTCTTTGGAAATGATATGAATACGATGAGCATTTTCAATAATGCCCAGCCATGTTTCAGGTAGTATTGTAAAATCAAGTTGTGATGCAAAACGGATAGCCCGCATCATACGCAGCGGATCATCGCTGAATGTTGTGCCTGGTTCTAATGGTGTGCGGATGATCTTTAATTTCAGATCTTCAACGCCATTGAACGGATCAACCAATGCACCAAAATCATCTTTGTTTAAACTGATGGCAAGTGCATTAATGGTAAAGTCTCTGCGTTTCTGATCATCTTCCAATGTGCCAGGTTCTACTTCAGGCTTACGTGAATGCGACGCATAACTTTCTTTGCGTGCACCAACAAATTCTATTTCAAAATCGCCGTGTTTAATATTTGCCGTACCAAATGTTTTGAAAATGGAAACCTGCGGTTGTGGTTTGAATTGTTTTGCTACTTCCTGTGCCAATTCAATGCCATCGCCCACACAAACAAAATCAAGATCCTTACAGTTTCGTTGCAACAATTTATCACGCACAAAACCACCAACGAGGTAGCAAGGCACATTCAAACGCTGCGCACAATCACCTATGATCTTTAATAATTCCAATTCTTTTGCGGTGCGGTCAATCATCATAAGGCGGCAAAAATACGAAAACGATGTCTGATGTATGATTTCCGAAGTATGATGTGAGAAAACCCACCCCTGTTTATTTGAACTATGTGTAACACTCTGCACCCTCCGTAAAGCGGAGCAGGCACTCCCGCGGAGGGGATAAACTTTCTGTTAGCTTAACAGTGTTGAGTGCGGATAATAATTGTAAAGTAAATCTTCAGCATCCAATTAATCCTAAAAATCATGGTTCAGACAACTTGCTCATACGCTTCCATCACCTTTGCAGCAGTATTATAATTGCTGAAATGTTGTGCATGTTGCCAGCCTTTTTCTACCTGTTGCTGCACAAATGATTCATCGTTAAGAATACGTTTCATTTGCTGTGCAATTTCTTCGGGTTTGGTAGGGTCAACATAAAATGCACCTTCCCCTCCTGCTTCCGGTAAACAGGAAACATTCGATGTAATAACAGGTATGCGGCTCCACAACGCTTCCAGTACAGGGATACCAAATCCTTCAAATACGGATGGATAGATCATGGCAATGGCCTGCTGATAAATTGCAGGAAAATCCTGTGCCGATTGAAAAGTTGGTGAAAACTTTGCAGTGAGATTGTCGGATAGAAAAATAACCCTGTCTTCTAATTTATGCAGGCAAACGTAATCTTTTACTTTTTGTTTATACTCGCCACCATTACCAATTACCACTAATGGAATATTGATCTCATCACGGAGCGATTGCATGGCAACACAAATGTTCAACAAATTCTTTCGTTCAATAACAGAACCGACATAAAGAAAATAATGCTCCGGTAAATTGTAATGTTGTTTGATGCGTTGCTTTACATCATCTGCCACACACTCACCAAAAGCAGGATTGCAACTCTGGTAACATACTTCTATTTTTTCTGCAGGTGTTTTATAGAGATCGATAATATCCTGTTTGGTTTGATTGCTGATGGCAATGATCTTATCAGCATGTTCGCAGGAGTAACGGAATTTTTTAGCGTAGATCTTTCGATCAATGAATTTAAATTGCTCAGGATAACGTTCAAAAATAAGATCGTGAATGGTGACGATGGACTTAATGCCTGTCTTTTGAATGTTCACTGGTATTTCATGACTCAATCCATGATACAACTCAATGTTTAACCGCTGCAGATCTTTCTTCACCCAATTGCTTCGCCAGGCTGCTGATAATTTCTTCGACAGAAAAGAACCGGGCAACACTTCATGCACATTTGATTCATTAAAATGAAAAGCGTTCGATGGTTTTGGATTGAACAGATAATACTGATGCCCCGGAAAATAACCGGCCAAAGAATGAATCAAGGTGCGGCTGTAGTGCCCCAGCCCTGTTTGATTGTGATAAGCCCTTTTTGCATCGAAGCCAATGTTCATGACCGCAAAGGTGGGGAATAATTTGTTAATGGTGAATAGGCAATGGTCAATATGCAATAGACAATCGTGAATCAATGTCGTTTACTTAAGCAAAAACAGATTAGAAAAAAAGTTCTTTAACAATTGTTTTAATTGGGTTAGAGGTAATATTTTTGAGTTATAAGATTATAGGGGCTATATCACTAAAAA
>JAKFDY010000320.1:0-6419 GCA_036675885.1 Lacibacter sp.
TACAAAGACAGTACCGGCGCACAGCGTGAAAAAACCATTTGGGTTGATTGTGCTTACTGGAGCGACCGTACAGGTATTGCCCCTTATTTGAAAAAAGGAACACAGGTATATGTTGAAGGTGCACCTGAAGTGCGCACTTACCAGACACAGGATGGAAAAAGCGGTGCTTCATTATCATTGCGTGTGCTGAGCATTCAATTATTAGGAAGCCGTGCAAGTGAAGGAAATGGCGGTGGCGGTGGTTATCAACCGCAGGGTGGCGGATACAGTGCCCCTGCACAACCAATGAATGAGCCACCAATTGGTGCAGATTCAGATGATCTTCCGTTTTAATCTCAGAGGTTAATAAATATAAACCCTGCCGTTATAAAGCAGGGTTTTGCTTTTCTATACAATCCGTTTTACAATATCCCCTTATCTGCAAAACTGTAATACCCATCTTCACTTACAATGATGTGATCGATTACATTCATATCTAATAACACAGCAGCTTCTTTAATTTTCTTTGTCAGCATTTCATCGACACGGCTGGGTTTTAAACTTCCACTGGGGTGGTTGTGGCAAAGCACAATATTGATAGCATTATACTCCAACGCCTTCTTTAAAATGATGCGTGGATCAGCTACTGTTCCGGTAATGCCGCCTTCGCTGATGACCTCCATGTGATTGATCTTATTTGCCCGGTTGAGATAGGCCACCGCAAACACTTCATGCAATTTATCTTTCAGTTGTGCCTGGAAAAATTGTGCAATATCGCCGCTTGTTTTTACGCTTTTTTTCAGTGATTCTACGGCCTGCGGCCTGCGCCCAAGCTCAAGTGCAGCAGCAATTGTTACAGCCCTGGCCTCGCCAATACCATTGGTCTTCATTAAATCCTTCAGGCTTAGTTTAGCCAGTTCATTGATGTCGTCTTTCGATCTGGTTAACAGTTCTTTAGCTACATCTACAGCTGATTTTTTAGTGGTTCCGGAGCCAATTAAAATGGCAATTAATTCGGAGTTACTAAGGGCATCTGCTCCCTTCATTAAGAGCTTTTCCCGGGGTCTGTCGTCGGTTGCCCACTGTTTAATTGTGGTTTTGGTGGCTTGCATGTTCCAATTTAACACCTTAAATTCACTTATCCAATCATCCGAACAAACCATCAACGTATGCGCCTCGACCCTAAATCATCTGGAACCCAATTGCGGTCATCTCTCATCCTTTTTATCATTGTGGGCAACCTTTTATTTTCTGCCATCTTCGTTACGTCGATGGGTGTGCAGGTAGTAAAATCTGGTAACAATCTGCAACAGCAGGTAGAAACTAAGTCTGCACCTGAAAAGGAACAGAAGCTGGTTACATTGGCACAAATTAATTGATGCTATAGTAATTAACTGTAGCTAAAGAAACCGGGCGGAGCTTTTAAAATTTTTCAAAAGTTGGACAACCGCCCACGAGTCCCGCACGGCGGGACTTTTTTATTTCTATTTTTTTTGTTGAAAAGCAGTGTGAATTGTTTCACCGATAGTTTCATTGAAGCACTTATCTTCGCCGCTCATTTCACCCCTTTACAAATTATAGTTCAATGAACCATTCTGCCAAGATATTTTCCGGCACGGCATCAAAGTACCTTGCTGAGAAAATAGCAGCCAAATTTGGTATTCCCTTAGGTCAATGTATTACCCAAAAATTCAGCGATGGAGAAATTCAACCCATGTTCCAGGAAAGTATCCGGGGCGATATTGTTTTTCTCGTCCAGGGCACTTTTTCACCAGCAGAAAACCTGCTGGAACTATTGCTGATGATTGATGCTGCCAAACGTGCATCGGCTTATAAAGTAATCCCGGTTATTCCTTATTACGGTTATGCACGGCAAGATCGTAAGGATAAACCAAGGGTGGCCATTGGTTCAAAACTAATTGCCAACATGCTGGAGGCAGCAGGTGCAGATCGTATCATCACCATGGACCTTCATGCCGCACAGATCCAAGGCTATTTTGATATACCGGTTGATCACCTGGAATCGTCCTCAATTTTCATCCCTTACATTGAGAGTTTGAAGCTGGAAAACCTTACCTTTGCGGCCCCCGATGTAGGTAGTGCCAATCGTATCAGGGAAATTGCCAGTTATTTTGAAGCAGAAATGGTGATTTGCGATAAACATCGCAAACGTGCCAACGAGATAGCAAGCATGGTGGTAATTGGTGATGTTACAAACAGAGATGTGGTATTGATCGATGATATCTGTGATACGGGAGGAACGCTGGCAAAGGCAGCCGCTCTTTTAAAAGAAAAAGGTGCAAGAAGTGTACGGGCGCTCATTACACATCCTGTGTTGAGCGGCAAAGCTTACGAAAACATTGAGAACAGTGTATTAGAAGAGTTAGTGGTTTGTGATACAATTCCACTGCATAAAGAAAGTAAAAAAATAAAAGTGTTGAGTGTGGCCGATCTGTTTGGCGTAGCCCTTCGCAACGCATTTGAAAACAAAAGTATCACCAGTTTATTTATGCATGCACAACGCAGGAATAAATAACAAACAAGTAATTTTTTAAATTAGATAAACAATGAAGACAATTACTATCGAGGGTCACTTGAGGACCGAAAACGGGAAAAAAGCCGCCCGTCAACTTCGCTCTCAGGAAATGGTGCCTGGTGTAATTTATGGAGGCTCTGAAGAAATTAATTTCTACGCTCCTGCCAAAGCATTTAAAACTTTGGTTTACACTCCCGATTTCCAGGTTGCTGAATTAAAGATTGATGGCAAGAGCTACAGAACAATTCTGAAAGATCTGCAGTTCGACAAAGTGAGTGATAAATTAGCTCACGTTGATCTGTTAGAACTGGTAGAAGACAAGAAAGTTATTGCTACTATTCCTTTGAAATTTACAGGTGCAGCAAAGGGTGTAAAAGATGGTGGTAAGCTTATTACCAAAATCAAATCACTTAAGATCAAAACTTATCCTAAGTACCTGAAAGAAGCAATTGAAGTGGATCTTACTCCGCTTGAATTGAATGGTAACATTCGTGTTGAAGATGTAAAAGCAGATAACATGGAAGTGTTGAACTCTCCACGTATTCCTATTGCATCTATCGTGTTAACACGTCAGTTGAAACAGGAAGAAGCAGCAGCTCCTAAAAAATAAGAGCAAAGCTGTTCAAAATAGGATCCCCCTTTTACGAGGGGGATTTTTGTTTTAATAAAGTGAACTTTATTGATATTTGCGCAGATGAAATGCCCTTTAGCTAAACATGCCAACCGAAAATGATTTTGGGCATACTATGTGGCCAGAATCAATAATAAATAATCACATGAAATTTTTGATCGTTGGTTTAGGAAATATCGGTGTCGAGTATGCGCACACCCGTCATAACATAGGTTTTGATGTGGTGGAAGCATTGGCTGCAAAACATAATGCATCATTTAAAGTCGATAGGCTGGCAGCCGTTGCTGAAATAAAACTGAAAGGAAAAACTTTGGTATGCATTGAACCTTCCACTTACATGAATTTAAGCGGCAAGGCAGTGAAATATTGGATGGATAAGGAAAAGATCGCTATTGAGCATGTATTGGTAATTGTTGATGAATTGGCGCTGCCGTTAAGTAAGATCAGGTTAAGACCGGGGGGGAGCGATGCCGGCCATAACGGACTTAAGAGCATCCACGAAATATTGCAGACAACTGCTTACCCACGGCTGCGGTTTGGTATCGGGAACGATTATCCGAAAGGGAAGCAGGTCGATTTTGTTTTAGGAAAGTGGAGTGAAGCTGAACTGCCGGTTGTAAAAAAGAAAATCGAAGCAACCCTGGAAGTAATTGAAAGCTTTGTGCTCACGGGCATTGAACGCACCATGAACCACGCAAACAAAATTGAGGTAACGCTTTAATTTTCAAGATTCAAATACTATCTTCGTTAACATTTCTGTCGATGCCGTCCGGTATCGTTAAAATCCCCTGTCCTTTTAAAGACCTTTCATAAACCTGATTCTGAACCAAAACCATCGAACCGATGAAAATCTTTTGCGTAGGGCGTAACTACGTTGAACATGCCAAAGAACTGGGCAATGATGTGCCAGATGAGCCGGTGATCTTTCTAAAGCCGAAAAGTGCATTCCTTCAACCGCACATGCCATTCTATTACCCCGAATTCACCAACGAACTTCATTACGAGGCTGAACTGGTATTGCGTGTTTCCAAAAATGGTAAATACATACAGGAGCGTCATGCTTCTAAATACTACAATGCGTTTACTATTGGTATTGATTTTACTGCCCGTGATCTGCAACAACAACTGAAAGAAAAAGGCTTGCCTTGGGAAATTTCCAAAGCATGGGATAATTCTGCAGCGGTTGGGAAGTTTATCGACATTAAGCCCGGTATGAACCTGGGCAACATCAATTTCTGTTTATACAAAAACAAGGAAATGGTGCAGCAGGCGAACAGCAGCCAGATGATCTTTACGTTCGACCAGATCGTTGCATATGTATCACAATTCTTTTCACTCAACATTGGTGATTTGATTTTTACAGGAACACCGGTAGGAGTTGGCGAATGTGTGGTGGGCGATATACTGGAAGGTTTTATTGAAGACGACAGCCTGCTTGAAGTTGAAATTAAATAAACAGCTTTTGAATTATAATTGAGCCATTCCATACACGGAATGGCTTTTTTGTTACAGTTCCTTTATTTTGCACTCAATTGCCTGGCATGAGAAATCTGGAAACTTTACGGAAAGCTTATAAGCTCATGTGTTATGCACAACACATGGCGGAAACATACGAGAACAATCGCTCCATTTGTAAATATGTTCACTCGACATCACGTGGGCATGAAGCAATTCAACTGGCAACTGCTTTTCAATTAACTGCTGCCGATTGGGTAAGCCCTTACTATCGTGATGAAAGTATGTTACTTGGTCTGGGTTTTGAACCGCATGAATTAATGCTGCAATTGCTGGCAAAAGCAGATGATCCGTTTACAGGAGGAAGAGAATATTATTCGCATCCCAATTACAGGGGAACAGATAAACCTAACATCATCCACCAAAGCAGTGCAACAGGTATGCAGGTAATTCCTACTACCGGTGTGGCACAGGGGCTGAAGTACATGAACAGCCTCCCTAAATCTCCCGCTAAAACGGGAGACTTTGCAAACGCACAAAACCCATCTGTTTCAGATATTGAAAAATCAGATCCATCTATTTTATCGGAGGCCTCAATAATCCCCCCTTCGGGGGGTGGGGGGGCCGTAGTTGTTTGTTCATTGGGCGATGCAAGTATTACTGAAGGTGAGGTGAGTGAGGCATTTCAATTTGCAGTGCTGAAAAAATTACCCATCATTTATTTGGTGCAGGATAATAACTGGGGTATTAGTGTAAGTGCAGATGAAGCAAGAGTGATGGATGCTTATGAATATGCAGGTGGGTTTCCCGGTATGCATCGTATCCGTTGCGATGGCAGTGATTTCACCGAAGCATTTGAAACCATGCAGCATGTAATTGATCATGTACGCACACATCAGCAACCTTATTTAGTACAGGCGTATGTGCCATTGCTGAATCATCACACAAGTGGTGTGCGAAAAGAATTTTACAGAAGCAAACAAGATCTTGATCAACATTATAAAGATGATCCGTTTCCGAAGTTGAAACAACTTTGTTTACAGCACGGCATAACTGAAGATGAACTGCAACAGATCTTTGATGAAACAAAGCAAACCGTTGCCGAAGATTTTGAAAAAGCTGTAGCTGCAGCAGAACCAGATCCATCAACAGTAACTGATCATGTATTTGTGCCAACTGCTGTTACAGAAGAAAAAGGGGAGCGTTTCCCGACAGCAATCGGGATTGGTAAAGAAAAGATCATGATGGTGGATGCGGCGTTGTTTGCTATTCGTGAATTGATGGAAGAATATCCTGAAGCAGTATTGTACGGCCAGGATGTAGGAAGAAGATTAGGTGGTGTGTTTCGTGAAGCAGCAACACTTGCGGAACAGTTTGGTGATCATCGTGTATTCAATACAGCTATTCAGGAAGCATACATCATTGGTTCAACTGTTGGCATGAGTGCAGTGGGTGCAAAACCAATTGTTGAAGTACAGTTTGCTGATTATATCTATCCGGGATTAAATCAATTGGTAACAGAAATTTCCAAATCATCTTATTTAAGCTGTGGAAAATTTCCTGTGCAAACATTGATACGTGTGCCCATTGGTGCATACGGTGGTGGCGGTCCTTATCATAGTGGAAGTATAGAAACAACCTTGCTCAGTATTAAAGGAATTAAAATAGTGTATCCTTCCAATGCTGCTGATATGAAAGGGTTGATGAAGGCGGCGTTTCTCGATCCTAATCCGGTTGTGATGTTAGAGCACAAGGGTTTGTATTGGAGTAAAGTGTCGGGTACAGAAGAAGCAAAAACTGTTGAGCCTTCACGTGATT
>JAKFDY010000321.1:0-5010 GCA_036675885.1 Lacibacter sp.
TGTTGAAGAAAGGACTTACTGCATTGGATATTGCTTCGTTCAAACAAAAAGCAAACGAACCGAAAACGCTTATACTTGATACACGTAATGCAGACACATTCACAATGGGCTTTGTTCCGGGTTCTATAAGCATTGGGCTTGAAGGACGTTTTGCCGAATGGGCCGGGGCATTATTGCCATTTGATGAAACTATTTTGTTGGTGAGTGATGAAGGAAAAGAAGAAGAAACCATTGTGCGTTTGGCAAGAGTTGGTTTTGATAAAGTGGGTGGCTATTTAAAAGGTGGTTTTGAAGCATGGGCTAATGCCGGTGAACAGGTTGACATCATCATTGATGTGGAAGCAGATGAACTGGCAATGGATCTGCCATTTGATGATAACCTTGTTGTGGTTGATGTGCGTAAAGAAACTGAATATGCTGATGGTCATGTGAAAGATGCAGTAAATCTTCCATTGGGCGAAATAACTGATCCCGGCTTAATTGCAAACATTGAAGAAAGAGACAACCTGTATGTGCATTGTCAAAGCGGTTACAGAAGCGTTATTGCTTCTTCCATTCTTAAGCGTCAGGGCTTTCACAATCTGCGCAATGTAGTCGGCGGATTCAATAAAATAAAAGAACAGAAAATTACAATAGAGAAAGAGAAAAGTGTGTTGAACTAATAAAAAGTCCCGCCTTACCAGCGGGATTTTTTTATACTGATACAATACCATTTTTAATTGCATACATCACCAACCCAACTCTTGTTTTAATTTCAAGTTTTTCAAACAGCGTATCACGGTAGCCATCAATTGTTCTTGGGCTGAGGTGCATTTTTTCAGCAATTTCTTTGTACGTCATTTCTGTACATGCATGTTTCAGAAATTCAATTTCACGATCATTTAATTCGTTGAGTATTTTTATTTCACTATTATCGTCATCCATTTTGTTGATGGAATGAATCAGCCGCCCCGTTACCAGCTCAGAATAGTAATAACCTTTTTGGTGAACAGAATCTAATGCGTTCTTTAATTCAGGTGGCTCACTGTCTTTAAGAATATATCCTTTCGCCCCTGCTTTAAACATTCTGATAATAGCATTTTCATTGTCGTACATTGATAATGCGATCACATTCACCAATGGATAATGTTGCTTTATCCATTGTGCAGTAGCATATCCATCCATCTCCGGCATGTTAATATCCATCAACACAATATCGGGCTCACCATGTTTTTTTATCTGTTGTGTAAAATGCTGGCCATTGTCGGCTTCAAATAAAACCGCATAATCGCCAAAACTATCAACCACTCCTGCCAAACCTTTTCTCAGCAGGATGTGATCATCAGCCAATGCTACTTTAATTTTTTCTGCCTTCTTCATCAATCGTTTCGTTTAATGGTACCTGAAGATAAAGTTTTGTTCCTGCTCCCGGTTCACTGTTTATAGAAAAACGTGCACCAATTAATGTGGCCCGTTCATGCATATTTCGTATGCCAAGGCCAAACGATCTATTTCCAGCGGTGGCAAGTGGTTTTATATCGAATCCCTTCCCATTATCCTCGATAAAAATTTCCATTGTATGATTATTAAATACGACTGTTGCATTGATTTTTCCCGCATCTGCATGACGTATTACGTTATGTATTGCTTCCTGCACAATACGAAACAAAATGAGTTCTTTCTGCTTGTCAAGTTTTTCAACAGTGCCTGTAATGTTGAAACTTGTTCGTATACTGCCTGTTTTCTTAAGTAGCTCGAGTTCGTATTCAACGGATCGCAGAAGTCCCATCTCCTCTACGTAATCGGTATTAAGACTGCGGCTGAGATCACGAAGATCCTGGATGGCCTTACCGATGAGTTGCTGGCTGGTTTTAATTTTTTCCATTGCACCCGAGTCATCCACAGCAGTTGTCGCAAGATTCAATTTGGCAAGCGTTAATACCTGTCCAACATTGTCATGAATTTCCTGCGAGATGTTCTTGAGTGTTTGCTCCTGAATCTCAAGCTGGGTTTGCAGAAGTGTTTGTTCATAAAGAAGCCTTGTTTGCTCCTTTTCTTTCAGGTAGTTATTCATACGTAAGCGATAAATGATGACAAAGACGATCAAAAAAATACCCAATAACAAAATTGCTATTGTAAAGTAAATCAGCAGTTGCGCTATTTCTGAATCCATTGTTTACGTGCCATTGTTATAATTCCAACTGAAATGGTAGCATATAAAAGTACAACGAGATTGTTATTGATCTGATTAATAACAGGCTTCCATTTGTGCCAATCGCTGAACAATATATTCGACAATGAAACATACAAAAACTCTCCGGCATTAAATAAAAATAAACCGGATGCGATCCAAAACATAGGTTCCCTTACAGGGTTCACCGGCACTTCCTCACGCACAAAATCAATAAAATAAAAACAGCAAAAGACAATCATTGCAAGACTGCCAATCTTGAAAAAAATTGTATTAAAAGTGGTGACCCCTCCTAAAACAAATAATTGCAATCCGGCGAAAACAAAAAAACAAACTAAAAATACCTGCACGATTGTTATAAAAATTCTGCTGCGGAAATATTGGCTCAGTAACCATCCATAGAATAAATATTCAACAGGCACCGAAAAATTATACAACCATGCATTGGATTGATGAAGCACCACTTTATAATACTTCCCCGTTATTTCAACCAATACAATAAAAAACATAAAGAAAGCTAACCAGCGCAATGGCGTTTGTTTTATGTAACGCCAAAAAAACAAGCTGGTTAGCAATGCAAAAACTTCGAAATAATTATGCAATGTGAGGAATGAAAACATGCTGTGTTTTAAAATTAAGCACCACTAACTGTAGCTCCATCGCAATCGCTGGGGCAAAGATCACCGTGATTATATCCTTCTTCTCCCCCCTCGCCCAGTTGAATAACCGTTATTTCTGTTTGAGGGTCATCTGGATCTCCAATTTCTTCTGAAAGTTTTTTCACTTCTTCTGCTGAAATATAATCATGATGTACGCTGCCTCCGTCTTTACTGTAAGTTGGAACAAATAAAACAGTGTTTTTGTTTCCTTTACTGTTTTCACTTACATAGTCGGGATATCGTCCATAATACAACCTCACCCCATCACCTGTTTTACCTGAACCGGGGTCGTTTAAATTCCCGATCAACATAACAATCTCTTGTATATCGGCTAAAGAAAACCAGACTGCATTGGTATTACCTTTTTCTCCGCTTTTTTTGAATTTTTTGACTAATCGAACAACTTCTTTTTTAGAGATTTTTCTTCCTGGCATGGCGTAGTAGTTTACAATTAAATGAATTGGGTTTACAGTTAAAACTAACAAGTTTGTAAACACAAAACATTCAATTAAACATAAACCGTTAAATCATTTTTTTTTACCGTTAAAACACGGTACAATTATTTACCAATCCACATCTTTCTATATTCTTCTTTCCATTCGTGCTTCCATCTTCTGTGGCTCCATAAATAATTAGCCGGGCGCTGACGAATAGAATTTTCAATTTTATCAACAATCAAACGGGTGAGTTCACCATCCTTAAAATCAGTTGGGCTGGAAGTAAGCAATTCAAAATCACATTTGTAATAGCCACGCTTTACTTTATAAAAATCAGCATAAATAACAACTGTATTACCCCGTCGTGCTCCTTTTTCAGGTCCTCTTGGAAACGGAGCAGGCTTAGTGAAGAAATTTGTCCAATATGCTTTGGCAGGGTTCCCGGGGTTTTGATCTCCTACAAGAGTCAATGCATGTTGGTTTTTAGTATGTTCACGCACCTTGTTTTGAAAATCTGTAGCCGGCACTAAAATAACGCCCGTCTTTTTACGCAAGTCGTACACTATTTTATCAATGGCTTTATTGCGTATAGGCATATACACTACCACAAATGGCATTTTTGAAAGGGCCCCTAATCCAAGATTGGTCATTTCCCAATTAAAAAAATGACCTGAAACGATCAGTACATTCTGTTCTTTCCCAACAAAATCATTCATTACTTCAATGTTGCAGACAAACCGTTTTTTAATTTCTTCTGTATCCCATGAAAACATTTTGATCATTTCAATAAACGTATCACAAAAGTTGTGATAGAATGTTTTCATGATCTTCTTACGCTCTTC
Source organism: Lacibacter sp. (assembly GCA_036675885.1). Taxonomy (GTDB): domain Bacteria; phylum Bacteroidota; class Bacteroidia; order Chitinophagales; family Chitinophagaceae; genus Lacibacter. Next base: position 4,109 of record JAKFDY010000321.1, read on the forward strand.
TTCTGTTTTCTCAGGAAAGGCAGTTAAAAGATTATTCATCACCACTTCTTTACGATAACCAAGTACATAGAAAATTATAACGTAAGCAAGATCGGCCAACAGATAAAGTACTGCTAATGGAAGAAATGAAAGTAAACGCAGGAAACCGTAAACAATATAATACATGCCGTGAAGTTATTAGATTAAGCTTTTTTGTCCAAAGCTTACAATACAATGTTCTGCAGTAACGGGTGTTTGGTTGGATAATCGGTATTGAAATGCAAGCCCCTGCTCTCTTTGCGGAACGATGCTCCTTTTGTAATAAGATAACCAACAGTAATCATGTTACGCAGTTCCATAATCTGTGGAGAAATAGAGCTGCTGCGGTAAAGATCTTCCGTTTCTTCCCACAACAGATCGAGGCGACGCATGGCACGCTGCAAACGTTTATCGTTACGCACAATACCAACATAATCACTCATCACCTGTTGCAATTCTTTTAAGCTTTGAGTAATAAGGATCATCTCTTTGGGTTGGCTTGTTCCTTTTGCATTCCAGTCCGGTAATACAGGTTGCTCAGCATTTAATAATTTAATCTTTTCAACTGCATCCATATAACTGCGGTGAGCAAACACCATTGCTTCTAATAAAGAATTACTTGCCAACCGATTTGCACCATGCAAACCCGTGCTTGCACATTCACCAGCTGCATATAAATGTTTAATGGATGTAAGTCCCCACTCATCTGTTTTAATACCACCGCAGCTGTAATGTGCTGCAGGAGCAACCGGGATCATATGTTGAGTTACATCAATCCCAAGGCTTTTACATTTCTCATAAATATTCGGGAAATGATGAATGAATTTTTCAATATCCATGTGTTTACAATCGAGCCACACATGTTCGGTACCACTTATCTTCAT
>JAKFDY010000322.1:0-3376 GCA_036675885.1 Lacibacter sp.
AAAAATATGAGGGTAATGGCCAGCAATCCAACGGCTGCTGCTACCACAGCATATTTCATTCTGATAGCCCACCGGATAAGCGGTGAATATCCCCGCTGAAAGAAATCCATCAGTCTATCGGAAATATTTCTTTTATGCGTTGGTTTTTTTGAAAGGAATAACGCCGACATCATAGGAATGTAGGTAAGTGAAAGTAACAATGCGCCCAATATGGCAAAACTTACTGTTTGAGCCATGGGGCGGAACATTTTTCCTTCAATGCCTTGCAAAGACAGAATAGGCAGGTACACAATAAGAATAATGATTTGCCCAAATGCTGCGGAACTCATCATTTTTTTTGCACTGGCTTCAACCGCTTCATCCATCTGTTGTTGTGTGAGTTTACCAGCAACATGCTTTACAACCAGAAAATGCAGTGTTGCTTCAACAATTATAACTGCTCCATCTACTATCAAACCAAAATCTATCGCTCCCAAACTCATTAGGTTGGCGCTAACACCAAACACATTCATCATGCCCAATGCAAACAACATGGAAAGCGGAATGGCAGAAGCCACAATTAACCCGGCTCGAAGATTTCCTAAAAACAGTACTAATACAAGTAGAACAATTAAAGCTCCTTCAATCAGGTTTGTTTTTACGGTACCCACAGCACGGTTTACTAAGCTTGTTCTGTCAACATATGCTTCGATTTCCACATCTTCAGGGATAGCATTTTTAATGATTTCCATTTTTGCTTTTACCCTTTCAACCACGGCAGCGCTGTTAGCGCCTTTTAACATCATTACAATACCGCCCACTACTTCTTTATCACCATTATAGGTAACCGAACCATAACGAACAGCATTGCCTAACTGCACTTCGGCTACATCTTTTATCAATACTGGTATTTCATTTACTTTTTTAACAACAATATTACTGATATCATCCATGGATGATATTAATCCAATTCCACGGATAAAATAGGCATTAGGCTTCTTATCTATATAGGCGCCTCCGGTATTTTCATTGTTCTTTTCCAATGCAGTAAAGATTTCAGCAATGGTTGTATTCATTGCTTTTAACCGGTTTGGGTTTACAGCAACTTCATACTGTTTCAGCAAGCCCCCAAAGCTGTTTACTTCTGCCACACCTGCCGTACCGTATAATTGACGGGCTACAATCCAATCCTGCATGGTACGCAAATCCATTGCAGAATATTTATTCTCCGCACCTTTCTTTGGATGAATAACGTATTGGTATATCTCACCTAAGCCAGTGCTAACAGGTGCCAGTTCCGGCGTGCCAATCCCATCCGGAATTTTTTCTTCTGCTTCCTTCAGTTTTTCATTAACCAACTGCCGGGCAAAGTATATGTCAATATCATCGTGAAAAACAACTGTAATAACAGACAAACCAAACCTTGAAATGGAACGCATTTCTTCCAAATCCGGCAAATTTGCAAGACTTTGTTCAATTGGATAGGTTACTAATTGCTCCGTTTCCTGTGCCGCCAGGGTAGGCGTAAGCGTAATAATTTGAACCTGGTTATTTGTAATATCCGGTACAGCATCAAGGGGCAGTTTACCTGCACTCCAAACACCCCAAATTATCAGTGCCAGTGTCATCAACCCAATAATGAGTTTATTTTTAATACTAAAGTGAATGATTTTATTCAACATAATTATAACCTTCTATTGCATGAATGAATGGACAGATTTAGCCAGGTGGCTAAAGCAAGTCATTATAAAAAGAAAAGGTTATACTAAACGCGGAGGCTGCCAGACAGGTAGAGAAACCTGGATAATATTGGTAGGCATATAAACTATAAAAAGTCTATCGTCTTTATAGAAAGTATCTGCTATAATTGAAGTAGTATAATTTATTGAGATACTTGCACAACAGGAACATTGACAAAATGGTGAACACTCGTCATTGTGATTTGCATCTTCTGGCAATGGAGTTGTTAATATTTGTTCTGCCTTCATTTTGCTCGGGCTATCAGCGAAGTCGCCATCCGTACAAGGCAGACAGCTTATTCCAATTATCAGGAAAGCCATGATGAAAGCAAAAATTTTCATGCTTGCAAAAATAGCTGATTATGTAGCAACTCTTGCAATATATCATTGAAAAGATTACAGCGTTGTTGCATTTATCGTCGCTATTTAACGGAAATCCAACTTCTATAAACATTTCTATTTTCTTGGTTAAACTTCCAAATAAATTGTGAATTAAGGGGCCATTGTTACTTGCATTCAATTTATTAAATAGCTTAAATCTATATCAAGTAGCTTTATGTAGATGTCGCGATGTGTTGTGAATAGTATACAGCTAAGATGATCTTTAATTCTTTGAAAATGCTCAGTCAAAAAAATTATAATTCTATATTTACTTGTACTTCCATTCAATTATAAATAATACAAAGTAAAATACTGGTTCAAGGAAGTGCCACAACAAACGAAAAAGGGTATTGAGGTTGGTTAAATATAATTCCTCAATACCCTGAAGCTGTTGATTAAAATATGCTTTGCTACAGCTTTAAAATTCTATAAACACCAAAGCCTACCAACATAAGCACTATTATATCTACTATCAGTTGTTTTGTGTATAGCTGCTGATTGTGATTGTTATAGCCTAATTTTTATACCACCATTTACTACAAAACCATCAACAGGTGCATAGATGTCTCTGAACGTTGGATTGTTTATTGAGCCTGTATAAATGTTATCAAACTTTGTTTGCCGTGTATCGGTAAAATTTTCAAAGTTGACAAAAATTGAGAAGTGTTCCCAAACCTTTTCACCCATTAAGCCAAATGTCCAATAAGACTTACCAATGGCACCATCACTTAACTTTTGAGGACTAAAGTAATATGCTTCTAAACCTATTTTTAACTTCTCGTCTTTCTCATACATCAATACATTATTAAGCCTGTGCCTTGCCGTTAAAGGAAACCAGCTTTTAATGTTATTGAAATGAGTGTTTACATCAGCATAAGTATATCCTACAAACAATTTAAAATCACTGTAAGTAAACCGAAGGTTTGTTTCCATTCCTTTAGTATTAATGTTACCATTGGCATTAACAAATTGAGAATCGCCGCTTCCTGCTGTTGACAATACCAGTGGTCTGTTTAATTGTGTGTAAAAAAATAGCTGGTTCAGTGCAAGGCCTACTTCACCTATTTTAGTTCGATAGTTTATATCAAAGTTTCCACCTGCAGAACGTTCGTTTTGAGTTAGGCTTTGATTGATTGGCAATATATTCTGGAACTGTGTTTTCTCTGCTTCTTCATTAAATACTGTTGGTGTTTTGTAACCTAAACCACCCCCTAATCTTGCAGTAAGTTTTGGACTTACTTTCAGCATAGCAGATATTCTTGGTAACAATTCAAAGC
>JAKFDY010000323.1:0-2574 GCA_036675885.1 Lacibacter sp.
GCTGGAGCTTCTTTCACAGCAACGTCTCCCAATAGTTGAAGTTGAAAATGTAAAAAAATGTTGATGGGGGACCTTGCGTATTAAAGTATAGTTTGCTTTACAGGCGCCCCGTTAAAATTATTCTTTTGCTCCGTAGTACGCAATGTCCCATTCAGCTTAATGCCAACAATCGTCTGTATCTATCGGGAGACGTTGCTGAGAACGAAACCGCCTGTTGTGTGCATACTTTTCATTTGATGCTAAAATTGTTCGGAAGCTGATAGTAGCATATAGCTGATGTTTCAATATGCAGCCCCGCTTGCAGCAATACTTTTGTTGTGGACACGAATTAATTTGAGCGAGGCATCTTATATATTATACCTTGTTTCATCACGAATACAACCTGTTGCAACGTTTCAATATTGATGATTGGGTCGCCTCTGATTGCTATAATATCAGCAATAAATTTTTTTTCAACAGAGCCCAGTTCGTTGGACATGCCGATAAGTTCTGCGGCATTTACTGTAGCAGTTTTAATGGCATCCATGTTTGTCATCCCCACATTCTTTACGTAATATTCCAATTCTTTTGCTTGCTTAACTGCCCATGGATAACTGCCTATATCAGTACCGCAAACAATTTTGAGCCCTTGTTTGTAAGCTTGGTTCAGCATTTCATATTTTCCTGGCGCAACCCTGCCATAGAATATTTCCCAGCTAAGCGTAGGACACCAATAGACCTGGTGCTTTATTGCCAACTGAATCAGTGAATCATCAAACTGATCCCCATGCTCAATTGATCTTGCTCCGGAAACGATACTGTTGCGGATGCCCGGCTTTGATTTGGCATGTGCGGCCACAGGAAGCGGCCAGCGTTTCGCATCTTCTATTATAGCTTGAATTTCTTCCCTGGAAAATGTTTGATCGAAACCAAAGTCACTAAACAATTTGATCCATTTGACATTCCGGTTTTCCTGTTCCCTGACTGCTTTTAAACTTTCTGCAATTCCGGATACGTATTGTGTAGCGGCTGGTAGATCAAGCTCCCAATTTTGTTTTCGGGGACGTGGAACATAGCTGCCTGTTGCAGCTATTCCCCTGCCCGCTGGAAATACACGGGGTCCTATTATAAACCCCGAATCAATGGAGCGGGTGATGTCAACATCCGAAAAACCGGCGCCTTCGGTGCCAAGATCTCTAATGGTAGTAAAACCATTCTGCAAGGAAATATTCAGATGTTTAACTGCTCTCAAGGATCGATAGACGGAAGAATTCTCATACAGATCAAGTGCTAAATCACCGCCATTTGAAAGAAGATGTGTGTGCATGTCCATGAGACCAGGCAGCAATGTAAATCCAGTCAGGTCGATCAATATAGAACTGTCAATATTCGGTTTGCCAGTCAAAACATCTACAATTTTACCATTTTCTACAATAACAACAGGATGTTCTATCACCTTGTTTCGTTTGCAATCGATAAGTTTATCTGCAACAATAGTATAACGTTGGCATAAAGCGATTTGAAAGACAAGCAAGCTTGTAAACAGAAGTAGGATTTTCATATTAGTTAGTTGAAGTGATTTTTTACTCGGTATCTGGAATTGTCATAGTTGAGAAGGATGCTGATTAAAAGTTGCACACAACGGTTACGGCTTGACGATGTGGCGGCATTTGAAAATCGTCAGCCCGTAACTGCTGTTAAATTTATAAATAAAAGTTCATTGTTTATTCTATTGCTTGTTGTTATTTGTCGGCTGGAGCTTCTTTCACAGCAACGTCTCCCAATAGTTGAAGTTGAAAATTTAAACAAATATTGATGGGGACGTTGCGTATTAAGGTATAGTTTGTTTTACAGGCTCCCCGTTAATATCATTCTCTTGCTCCGTAGTACGCAACGTCCCCATTCAGCTTAATGCCAACAATCATCTGTGTCTATCGGGAGACGTTGCTGAGAACGGAAATTCAATGTTCGTTGTTAGCGGTTCGTTGTTTTCTGTTCACTGTTATAGTATTCAGTTATTCCATAATGTCTATTATAAATTGAAATAGGTTATCGGGATTTTCTGCAATACGATTACACAAATACAAATACCATTCTTTCCCATAAACAATATACTGCCGGCAAGGATATCCCTCTTGCTGAAGTTTCTTTAATAAATCTTCGCGGATTCCATAAAGCATTTGAAATTCGTAGTTGGTTTTTGGAATATCATGCTTTGTGATAAACTCTTTCAGGCTATCGTGGATTTTATCATGATGAGTAGCAATTGAACATTTACGGTTGCTTAATAAAAGCTGTTCTGTTTCTGATTGTGCGTTGACAATATGTTCTGATAATTTTTTTGAAATAGATAATTGAAAGGTTAATAAAATCGTTACCAAAGAAAATAGTAAATAAATAGTTACATAGTTTTTAGCTTCTAGTGGAAGTGCTTCGTGATGGAAATATGTAAAAACAGTGATAACGATTAATCCTAAAAGGTATGATAGCCAAAGAATATATTTTTCCATATAAATGGCTGCTATAGCTAAGACAAAATAAATTAAGAAATAGGCAGTTGGTGATACACTATTTTCCATAATGATAAACATGACG
>JAKFDY010000324.1:0-12237 GCA_036675885.1 Lacibacter sp.
AATATTAAAAGGTTTGGGTGAATGGTGTATCCGGTTCACACCTGTTGTAGCTATTGATTTACCCGATGGACTTTTGCTTGATGTTTCAGGTTGTGCACATCTTTGGGGAGGAGAGGAACTGCACCTGCAACAGATCATTGGTCGGTTAAACAGTTTGGGTTATCATGTTCGTGCTTCAATGGCTGATACGATTGGTACTGCATGGGCTTTTGCACGATATGGAAACAGTCCGGCTATTATTGAAACCAATAAACAGGCAACTGCCTTACTTATATTACCACCGGAATCGATTCGCCTGGAGCCGGAAACCGTTGAACGCTTACATACATTAGGTCTTCGAAGTATTCAGCATTTCATTAACATGCCACGTTCAGTACTGCGCAGAAGATTTGGTGAAGCATTCATTACACGATTAAACCAGGCTTTAGGTTTTGAAGAAGAAATGATTATACCCGTTGAACTCATTGCAGTTTACTGTGAACGGTTGACTTGTCTTGAACCGATCATCACCTTAACCGGTATTGAAATCGCCTTGCAACAGTTATTGGAAACGATCTGTAATAAATTACAACAAGAGCAAAAGGGATTACGCATCGCCAGTTTCAAATGCTATCGTGTTGATGGAAAAACAGAAGCAATCGAAATTGGCACCAACCGTGCGACAACCAATACACAACATCTATTTAAACTGTTTGAATTAAAACTGTCAACCATTGAACCTGCATTCGGTATTGAATTGTTTACACTGGAAGCAAAGAAGACAGAAGATATCTGTTCATCTCAATCAACATTATGGCAACAGGCAGCTGGTTTGCAGGATGCAGGTATAGCAGAACTGATGGATCGTATTGCAGGAAAGTTTGGTGCACAAACAATTCATCGTTATTTACCTGATGAACATTACTGGCCGGAGCGATCGTTTAAATCAGCACAACATTTATTGGAAGAAAACATAACAACATGGAAAGTTGACAGACCAAGGCCATTGCAACTATTATCCTCACCTGCACCAATAGAAGTAACAGCACCTGTTCCTGATTATCCTCCCATGTTGTTTCGATATAAAGGAGCCTTACACAAAGTGATGAAAGCAGATGGCCCCGAACGGATTGAACAGGAGTGGTGGTTACAACAAGGACAACACCGTGATTATTATTATGTAGAAGATGAAACAGGTTGTCGTTATTGGATCTTTCGTTTGGGACATTATAGCGATGAATCTTATCAATGGTTTCTTCATGGATTCTTTGCTTAAAAATTGTGAACTATGCGTTATGTGGAATTACAGGTAACAACGAATTTCAGTTTCTTACGTGGAGCTTCTCATCCGGAAGAATTGGTTGAGCAGGCAGCTGCTTATGGTTATAAGGAAATAGCGATCACTGATCGAAACAGCTTAGCAGGAATTGTACGGGCACATGCTGCAGCAAGAAAATATGGGATAAGAATTATATCTGGCTGCCGGCTTGATTTATTGGATGGTGCAAGCTTGCTTGTTTATCCAACCAACATCGGTGCCTATTCACGGTTATGCAATTTGCTTTCAACAGGTAATCTGCGTGCAGAAAAAGGTGACTGTCATTTGTATAAAGCAGATGTTTATCAATATGCAAAAGACATGCTGTTTGTTGTTGTACCCCCAACAAGTTTGAATAATGAATTTGATGTTGAAGAATCATTCAAACAAAACCTGCAGGAGTATAAACAGATGCTGGGCGATCAGGTATACATCGCCACTTGTCGTTATTACAACGGGGATGATGCAAAATATTTATATCGAATAGCACAACTGTCAAAGCAGTTGAACATACCTATAGTTGCTACCAATGATGTGCATTATCATCATGTAACAAGGAGAGAGCTGCATGATATTGTTACCTGCATCAGGGAAAAATGCACCATCTATAATGCAGGTTTCAGGTTGCATGCAAATGCAGAACGTTATTTAAAGCCGGAAGAAGAAATGTTCCGTTTGTTTCGACATTACCCGGAAGCAATCAGGCATGCAGAAGAAATTGCAGAAGCTTGCAAATTCACTTTGGATGAATTAAAGTATGAATATCCGGAAGAGATCATTACGGAAGGACGTACACCACAGGAAGAATTGACACATTTAGCATGGTTGGGAGCAAAGCAACACTTTGGAGATATTATCCCTGCAAAAACAATTGCAGCCATCAAACATGAACTTGTATTCATTGAGCAAATGAATTATGCTTCATATTTTCTCACGGTTTATGATATTGTTCGCTTTGCAAGAAGTCAACATATTTTATGCCAGGGACGAGGCTCAGCAGCTAACTCAACAGTCTGTTTTTGTTTAGGGATTACTTCTGTTAATCCGGAGAAATTTGATTTGTTGTTTGAACGGTTTCTGTCAGCAGCTCGTAATGAACCTCCTGATATTGATGTAGACTTTGAACACGAGCGAAGAGAAGAAGTGATTCAATACATCTATCAGAAATATGGCAGAGACAGAGCGGCTATTGTTGCAACCGTTACGCAACAACATCAGAAAGGGGCTATCAGGGATGTAGCAAAAGCAATGGGGCTTTCTGTTGATATGATCAATCGTTTATCGCAAGCTGTTGGTTCCATGGGTGAATTTCCGGAAGAGAATTTTGCACAAACCCGTTTTACAGAACAGTGTTTTGATTTTCATGATCAACATCTGCGTAAAGTGCTTTCACTTACCAAACAGTTTATCGGTTTTCCAAGACAGTTGGGGCAACATACCGGAGGCTTTGTGATCACCGGGGGGAAATTAATTGATCTCTGCCCTGTACTCAATGCACGAATGGAAAACAGAACTTGTATAGAATGGAACAAAGATGATATTGATGCACTCGGGTTTATGAAAATTGATGTGCTGGCATTGGGCATGCTTACCTGCATCCGCAAGGCATTTGATTTAGTGAAACGACATTATGGTATTGAATTGACACTTGCTAATATTCCGCAGGATGATCCCGCTGTATATGAAATGATCTGTCACGCAGACACGATCGGAGTGTTTCAAATTGAAAGCCGTGCACAACAATCGATGTTACCCCGTTTAAAACCACGAACATTTTATGACCTGGTGATTGAAGTTGCCATTGTAAGACCCGGGCCGATACAAGGCGATATGGTGCATCCCTATTTACGCAGACGTAATGGTGAAGAACCGGTTGAATATCCTTCAAAAGAACTCGAAGACATTTTGGGTAGAACATTAGGTGTTCCATTGTTTCAAGAACAAGCGATGAAGATTGCCATTGTTGCAGCAGGCTTTACGCCGGCAGAAGCCGACGGATTAAGACGTAGCATGGCAACCTTTAAAGCACAGGGGATGGTTTCAAAGTTTGAAAAGAAACTCATTGATGGAATGATGCAGCGTGGATACAAACTTGAATATGCACAACGTGTGTTTAAGCAGTTGGAAGGCTTTGGCAGTTATGGTTTTCCCGAAAGTCATGCAGCCAGTTTTGCTTTGCTTGTCTATGTTTCTTCTTGGTTGAAGCATTATTACCCCCACGTGTTTGCTTGTGCTTTACTCAACAGTATGCCGATGGGATTTTATCAACCTGCGCAGATTGTAATTGATGCACAGAAGCATGGAGTAGAAGTGAGACCAGTTGATATTAATTACTCTACATGGAATAATCTTTTAGAAGAAAAGTCAGGTAATTACTGTGCATTACGATTAGGTTTCCGGCAGGTAAAAGGAATGAGGGAAGATGATGTGAATGCGTTACTTGATGCAAGAACAAATGTCTATAAAAGTATTGATCAACTCCGCAGTATTGGTTTGTCAGAAAATGTATTAAAGCAGTTGGCAGATGCTGATGCATTTCGTTCAATAGGACTTGATCGTCGGCAAGCATTATGGGAGATATCAAAAAAAGATACTGCTATAGGAGTATTTGAGGGACAAGCAAATGATGATCCTGGTGAACAAGACGTTTCCTTGCCGTTAATGAGAAAATCAGAACATGTAGTACATGATTATGCAACAACTTCGCTTTCATTAAAAGCGCACCCGGTAAGCTTTGTGAGAGAAAAACTGGAACAACTTCATGTTGTCAACATCAACGCATTGCCAAATTGCAAAGATGGACAAGTTGTAAAAGTTGCCGGTTTGGTATTGGTACGTCAACGACCGGGCACAGCAAAAGGTGTTTGTTTTATGACGATTGAAGATGAAACCGGATTTGCCAATGTAGTATTTTTTGAAAACCAATTTGAAAAATTCCGGAAAGAAATATTGCAATCACGGTTAATCATGGTAGAAGGAAAATTGCAGATTGAAGGGGAGGTGATACATGTAATTGTGAGCAGGTGTTATAACATGACGAAACTGCTAAGACATCTTACAACAAATCCTGACAAAGAATTTAATACTCTTACTTTATTTGATCATTCAGCAGGTATACAAAAAGAGAAGGTTCAATCTTCAGTTGTGAACGAACAGAAGATATTTTTTGAAGGGAGAAATTTCAGGTAAATAAAAATAGTTAGGATGATTTTACTTGTCTTATCTGAATCGTGTGTTCAGGACTATCCCCGGTTCGAACCAAATAGGTGAGGATTTGCAGAACTTGATAAACGATAATGACGGAAGCAGTCTGAAAAAGATGTTTATTAGAAAGCTAAAGTTTACTCCCCGCACTATTGTATAACATTGTTGTAAAATAGTCTCATTACCAAATTCTTTATCTGCTTCTTCAAAAGACCTGTGCCAGATATTTTAATAGCCTTTTTAAAATGTTTGCTAAGATTCACAATTGATAAGTTACACCTGCAAAGGATGTAAGTGGAAATGGGGATAAATCGGCCTGCCTCCATTTATGAAAAAACTGACTATAAAAGGTGTAGTGCCGGATTATTTAATAAAGGGTATAATGTAGACCCGTCATTTCAAAAATTTTTCTTCTACTAACTCTGAATTAAGGAGTCTTATCTGGAAAAGATACATATGAAAGTTTTCACTTAGGGACAACCAAATACAGCTTCGTTCCATACAGAAATATAACCAAGAAGCCTAGTTGTATTTTCCAGATTTTCATGAGTAGAATTACGAATTTTGCATAATACCACTAATGTGGTATTGAAAGAGCAAAGGAACTCCCTTATTATTGCTCCTTCTTAACCTGAGATCTTTCAACCAAACTAATGATAGGCCGTCTTGTATTATTGTTAAGCGTAATCCTCTTTGCTAATACTATGTATGGGAGGGACAGCTTGTCGAAGGCTTTATATTTAGATCATCCTTTGCAAAAAGTAGGGTTTCCTAAACAAAAGCAGAAACGCTCTGCAAGAAAAAATCAGCCTTCAATTATTCAGAATAACAGGAATAGCAAATGAATTTAACAGGCAGAATACGCTGCCGATTGTAGAAGGCTTCCGATACAAAAGCAACAAAACGTTATTGATATATAGTCGGTTTTGCAAAGTATATGAAATAGCCATGTATATAAACGAGTTTGGTATTTCTGCAAACATGACAGATTAAATGCGTATTCGCTTTATATGTTGCCCTTTATGAGACGCTAGCAAAAAAACTTGTGACGTAAAGCTTCAGTCAAGCATTATCTGTTGTTGCGGAAATACCGAGACGACTTAAATTGACAATAAAAATCGTTACCACGTTGACTCTTCGTTGGTATGCTAAATGTTATGGGTATACTCATTTCGCTCTTGTCAACATTTTGTGCCGCTATTTTTTTATTGAAGTAGACTTAACAATCGAGTAGTAAATGCGTTCCAACAACCGCATATCTTTTGTAATAATCAAGGCCTGTGCTTTAAGGCCGTTTTTATATTGAATAGGCCTGAAATGATTAGTGGTAAGTCCATTATCCAGACGTACTGTGCCTAAAAAAAAACTATCCACAGACACAGTAGAAATATAATTTAAAGTACCTGAAATAAACCCAACTTCCTGGTAGGGGTATGCGTCAAATCTAAGTTGCACCTTCATTCCTGTATCCAGTTTGCCGAAATTATTTTGAGATAATTTTATTTCTGCGAAATATTTACTGTCGGGCGGATTAATATAACCTAATAATTTTCCTTGTTGCAAGTACTGGTTTTGCTGTACTGGCAAGATAAAAACGACAGTTCCATCAGCAGGAGCTTGCAGCGTGTATTTTCTTAACCATTCATCCACATCGCTTTTTAATGTTTGAAGGGCTTGTTCAAAAGTTTGCTGCTGCTGGAGAATATCATGGTTTAACTGGTCTATTTCCTTCTGTTTGTCTCGAATCTGGTTTTGTTGTGAAAGAATATTTGCCTCAATTTGAGGGCTGGCTTTTTGCTTATTCAGCAGTGTGCTTTGTGCCTGACGATATTCTTCAGCAGAAATCACTTTTTCTTTAAAAAGCATTTCTTTCATTTCAAAGGTTTTTTTTGCCAATTCGTTATCGCTGTTTGTAAAATCTTTTTGAAGCGATGTTTTTTCCTTTATTTGTTCTAGCGATGCAATATCGCTGTGCAATGAAGTTTTCTTGTTTGAATAGAAGCCATTCACCAGGTAGTCGTTGTATTGTTGCAAAGCGGTGATAAATGTCTGATAAGAAGTTTGCAACTCGCCTAACCCGGTAAATTGTTTCTTAAAAAGAGCAACTATAAGTTGCGGCTGATCCCTACCAACCATTTTTGAGCTAGTATCAAGTATATTTGCCAGGTCAATTACTTCCCTTGTCCTGGCATTGGATTCAATCCACCCCAATATCTCACCTTGTTTTACTTGTTGATTGTTTTTTACAAATAATGCGGAAAGCTTGCCTGACTGCGGGGTAACGATTTCCTTGGGTGCATTAGTTCCTGTAAGAACGGCGTCGGCTTTTATTATCTCGGGATATTTTATAAACCATGTGGTTGCGGCAAGTAAGAGTAACAAAATTAAAAAAAACAGTAAGGCCCATTTCTCAAAAAAACCAGGTTTGCGACTGATAATTTCATGGGCGATGTCTGAGCGTTCGCTGAAATTGTTATGCAGATCGATCTCGTCTAAATCTTTATGCGATAGTTCGTGAGATGTTGTAAATTGCTTGCTCATTCACTACTGTTTTAGTTTCCTAACTCTAATTGATTTTTAACTAATTCGTAATATTTTCCTCTCGTCGAAGAAAGTTCTGCATGCGTCCCTTCCTCAACGATTTTGCCTTTGTCGAGTACTACGATTTTATCAGCATTTTTGACTGTGCTCAAACGGTGGGCAATTATTACGACAGTCTTGCCTGTAAAGAACTTTTCCAGATTTTCTATAATCTCCTTTTCGTTGTTGGCGTCCAGGGAATTGGTAGCTTCATCAAAAAACAAATAAGTGGGGTCTTTATACACAGCTCTCGCTATCAATATTCTTTGTTTTTGTCCCTGGCTTATTCCTGTTCCTTCTGCACCGAGTTTAGTGTAATAGGCATTCGGTAGCGACTCTATAAACGAATGAATATTCGCAATTTGGCAACTTTGCATTAAGCGGGTCTGATCAATTTCTTCTGCGCCTACGGCAATATTACGAGCGATACTGTCATTAAAAATATAACCGTCTTGTAAAACGGATCCACACTCGCTTCGCCAAAAGGGATGGCTTAGGAAGTTAAACTTCAAGCCGGTTTTACTATTTAATTCCGATGAGCCGACTCTTATCTCCCCATCATATTGTTCATATATTTTTAACAGGAGTTTTAACAACGTAGTTTTGCCGCTGCCACTAACGCCTACAATAGCAGTCACCTTATTTTCAGGTATAACTAGATTTATCTTTTCCAAAACAGGATCATTCCCTGCTCCGGGATACGTGAAGGAAAGATTCGTGATTGCAATGCTTTTATTTTCCGGCAGCTGCTTGATATAATTTTTTTTCTTATCCTCCTCATCATCTAATTGATGTATTTCATTCAATCGCTCCATACTTATTTTGGCATCTTGCAAACTTTGTATGAGACCGATCCATTGCATTATAGGACCGCTAACCTGCCCTATAATGTATTGCACCGCAAGCATTGCCCCAAAACTAAGTTTCCCGTCAATTACTAGCTTCGCAACAATGAAACTAATAACAATCCCTTGTATACTATTGATAAACGTTGCCCCTGCGGATTGTATCTGGCTATAATTAAGGCTTTTGAACCCTAATCGAAACACGTTAGCCTGGATATTTTCCCACTCCCATCTTTTCTGCCGTTCAGCATTGTTCAGCCTTATTTCCTGCATTCCTTGTATCAATTGCAACGTACTGTTATTTGCTTTGGCTGAAAGATGAAAGGTTTCATAATTTAATTTTCTTTTTATTCTTAAAAAGAAAATCACCCACATGCAATAAATGAAACTACCTATACACAAGACAAAAAAAAGCTCCGTGCTATAAATCATCAGCACAACTGCATATATAATAAAATTAAAAACGGAAAAAATGGTATTTATCGCTGCTCCCATAAGAAAGCCCTGAATCGTACGATGATCCCCTATGCGCTGTAACGTATCACCTGTGTGGTGGATATCAAAATAGGAAACGGGGAGACGCGTAAGCTTGATCCAAAAATCGGACAGTATTTGCAAATTCAGAATATTTGATATGCGCATCATTATTCTGCTCTGAATAAAGCCCACAACAGTTTGACTAAAGCTGAGCATGGCTTGTGCCAGCAATACGACAACCACATATTGTATGTTTTGAGCGTTAATGCCAGTATCTACAACACTTTGTGTGAGAAAAGGAAAAAGAAAGGAAAATATGGATGTAACAAAAAACGCAATAAATACCTGTGCCACTTGCCACTTCACGGTATATAAATACCGGGATATTCTTGACCAGCTTAATTTTTGCTCCCTTTCACTTTCAAACTTATAAAATTCAGGAGTGGGCTCTAATAACAATGCAGTACCAATACTATTTCCTTCTTCGTTTTTTGATGAAGACCAGTATTTTAAAAAATCCCCCGTTTTATAAGTAATAAGCCCTTTGCCAGGATCGGCGATTTTTGTTGTTTTCTTTTTTATATCCACTAACACGACAAAGTGGTTCTGATTCCAGTGCAAAATGGCTGGAAGTGGCGCTTCCTCTAATTGTTCAAAGGATAACTTCACCCCCCTGGTTCTAAATCCAATCTTTTCGGCCGTGTCACTAATGCCCAGCATAGATACTCCTGCTTTACTAAATCCTGCCATTTGTCGAAGAGTATCACCGGTATAATGTCTACCGTACGATTTTGCAACCATTCTCAAACAGGTAGGACCGCAGTCCATGGCATTAAGCTGTTTATAATAGGTGAGGTCTTTATTAAAAAAAGGCACAAGATTTAATTTTATTCTTTCGCCAAATATGAGATTTTTTTGGAGAATATTTTCTTAATATATAAATTGGATTAGAATCATAACCTTCTTATTCTACGTTAATTATAGTACACTATGAGCTTTCGATTCCGATTGCAACACCCGGTTCAGCATTGTGAAGATGCAGTTTCTTATTTTCTAAACCGGCAGAATGTAAAATTCACCCAAACGCACTTACGTAAAGAATTACTGGAACATCCGGACTATCCTGGAATGCTGGCGATCGCGGATGTTATTGGTGCGTCTTATAATATTGCCAGTTTAGCCCTAAACATTCCATTGGAGCAAATTCGCTTAGAGCCTGACATAAAAACTCCCTTTCTGGCCCAGATAAAAAGTCAGCAGGGATTTCCGGTCTTCGCTGTTATTACAAAGTTTGATGACAGCATTGTGGAATTGTATAATCCAGGTTCAAAAAAGGAGGAGGGGCTGACGCTGGAAGCTTTTGGCAAGCTTTACCTAGGGAACATATTGGTTGTTGAGGCAAGCGAGCATTCCATTGAAAAAGGCTACGAGAATAACTTTAAAGAAGAAAAACGCATACGCATAACCGAACGATTTTTGACGTTAGGTCTTCCTGTAATCACAATTTTAATGTGTCTGCTTGTTATTAGCGAAAACCCTGTCAACACCTCCCTCGCTCCGGTTATATTCACACTATTGGCTTTGGCAGGTTCAATAGTCGGCGTTCTTCTATTATGGCATGAGGCAGATGAATATAACCCTGCACTAAAACAAATATGCCAAGCTGGTAAAAAAGTGAATTGTTCGGCTATTTTAAATTCAAAAGCCTCCAAAGTATTCGGCGTGAGCTGGAGTTGCATCGGTTTTGGGTATTTTATAGGGATGCTAATGTTATCATTAACTACCGGTGTTACTTATGCACCGACATTGCAAATACTGAGTTGGCTAAATGTATTCGCACTGCCTTATGTCGGCTTTTCCATTTATTATCAATGGAGGATTGCGAAACAATGGTGCCTACTTTGCTTGTTGGTGCAAAGTATACTGCTCCTGCAGTTTGTTATTGCGATGATAGGAGGATTTCACCTGCTTTTACCGTTTTCACAGATCCCTTCTTCATTATGGCTTTCGGCAACGGCCGTATTTGTCTTTGCTTATATCGCCGTTCTAGTTTTACTGCCTGCATGGCAAAAAGTCAAAGAAAGTCGTCGGGCAACAATCGATCTGCAACGTATTAAACACAACAAACAAATATTTGAAGCCCTTCTGGTAAAGCAAAAGGCTGTAGAGGAATCGACAGCAGGTTTAGGCATTACCGTAGGCAAGTCCAATGCCCCCTATAAAATGCTAAAAGTATGCAATCCCTACTGCGCACCTTGTGCCAAAGCACACCCCGTAATAGATGAGTTGATTGAAAACAATGAGGATGTACAATTACAAATAATTTTTACGGCTACAGAGAGTGAAGATGATTACCGGGGAAACCCGGTGAGACATTTGCTTGCCATCGCTTCCGATGATCATGAAGCAAAAACCAAAAAGGCACTCGACGACTGGTACCTCGCTCCGCAAAAAGACTATGAAGCATTTGCAATTAAATATCCAATCCCCGCCTCTCTTAATGGGATTAATGAGCAACTCAGCCGCCAAACCCAAAAAATTAAAGCGATGCGGGAATGGTGTGAGGCTGCTCAAATTTCGTTCACTCCCACTTTTTTTATATCACTACCTTCTACAACCGGGGAACAGGCAATCACCTTTTATCAACTACCAGAAATGTATTCTATCGCCGATTTAAAATATTTGTTGGCCATATGACATTCACTCACTTTAAACCACAATGTCCATGTCATTAGTTAAGGCTATTAAAAGATTGGAATATGCCAATCACCTGATTAAGAAAAAGGCAACAGGCGACCTTGAAACATTTGCCTGTAAGATGAAATTATCAAAAAGTTCAATAAGGGAACTTATATCTCAAATGCGGGAACTGGGAGCAATAATCCGGTACGACCGTGGGCGCAAGACTTACTATTATGATGAAAATGGAGAATTTAGTATTTCTAAATTCATGAAGTACGGCCAGGTATTGGCAAGAGACGAAGCTGAAAAAATTGGAAAGCCTGAGGATCTTTGCTTTTCTGAACATGCCGTTTTTATACTCTGTAAAGAGCTTTGAAAATATTTTCGTGTCAGGAATAGTGACACGGGAGGTTTTAGTTTTGAATGATAATAATTTTTTATTTTTAAAAAACTCAAAACAATGAAGAAATTAAAACTTACCCTTTCAAACATGGAAGGAGCAGAAATTCTTACACGGGAACAGTTGAAAAAAATTGTGGGTGGCGATGGAAGCGGCACGATCTCGGATCCCGTTCGGCGGATTCCCCTGGGGCCGCATCGCATCCGACACCACCGCCTGGGAGCGCTGGACCAGGGTCATCATCTCCGCGAGGGTGGGCTCGTCGAGCGCCGCGATCGAGTCCACGTGCGCGTACGGGACCACCATCAGGTGCCCGTTGTTGTACGGGTACAGGTTCATGATCACGAACGCGCGGCCGCCACGGTACAGGATGTAGGTGCGGTCATCGTCCGAGCGCGCCGGCAGCGTGCAGAAGACGCACTCGGCCGCGTCGGTCGGCGGCCCCTTCGTGCCCTCGATGTACGCCATGCGCCACGGCGACCACATGATGTCGGGGCCCGCGGGGGGCCCGTCGGGCCCGCTCACAGCCAACGCTTGTGGTGGAACCAGACGAACAGCGCGCCCGCCACCACGACCATAAGCCCCAGGGGCGCGAGCAGCGACAGCGCGCCGTTCTCGCTGAAGGGCAGCACGTCCACGTTCATGCCGTAGATGCTGGCGATCAGCGTCATCGGCAGGAGGATCGCCGACATGATCGTGAGGTAGCGGATGATGTCGTTGAGCTTGTGCGTGATGACGGATTCGTTGGTGGC
>JAKFDY010000325.1:0-8224 GCA_036675885.1 Lacibacter sp.
ATTACCAGAATCGTCCTGTGTGGATGAAAAGCCGGTAGTACCAGAACTGGAAACCAGTTTCCAGGTTCCGGCAATTGGAGATGGAGTTTCACTTTTTTCTTTTTTACAAGAGGTTGCTGCAAGAATAATTACAGCGAGGATCGGGGTAAGATTTTTGAGTTTCATAAGATTTTTTTGCAAGAATAAGTATTTTTTGCAATGTTGTACCTTGCCAGTTTATAACCGTGTTGATTTGGCACATAAGCGTATTATAGCACACTTTGACCTCGATACATTCTTTGTATCTGTTGAGCGATTGAACGATCCTTCGCTCATTGGCAAACCTGTGATTGTTGGTGGTACAAAAGAGCGGGGTGTGGTGAGCACCTGCAGTTATGAAACACGTGCATTTGGTGTGCACAGCGGTATGCCCATGGCACAGGCGATGAAACTTTGTCCGCATGCAATTGTGATGCAGGGGACACGTGGCGATTATAGTCGTTACTCAAGATGGGTAACCGATATTATTGCAGCAAAAGCACCATTGTTTCAAAAAGCATCGATTGATGAGTTTTATATTGATCTCACCGGTATGGATCGTTTTTTTGATCCGGTAAAGTGGACAATTGAGTTAAGGGAAGAAATTATTAATGCTACTCAGTTGCCTATCTCCTTTGCAATGGCATCCAATAAGCTGGTAGCAAAAATCGGAACAGATTTAGCAAAGCCCAACAATTATATCGTTGTTGAATATGGGAAGGAAAAAGAATTTCTTGCTCCTTTACGTGTAAATAAAATTCCCGGTATAGGTGAGAAGGCCTATCATACTTTACTTGATTTGGGTATTGAAACTATTGGTGATCTGCAAAATGTAAATCCTGTTATGCTGGAACAGCAACTCGGTAAACATGGCCGGGACCTGTGGCTGCGTTCACAAGGTATCAGCAGCAGCGAAGTAAATGCCTATCATGAATCAAAATCTATTTCAAGCGAAAATACATTTCATGAAAACCGTAGCGATATCGCTTTTCTTGAAGAAGAGATCGTTCGTTTAACAGAAAAAATTGCACATGAACTCAGGCAAGAAAATAAAATGGCCGGTTGTGTTTCAGTAAAGATCCGTTACCCCAATTTTGAAACACAGCAACGACAGGCGTCTATCCCCTATACTTTTTATGATGATGAACTCATTTATAATGCCAAACAGTTGTTTCATCAACTCTATAAAAAAGGGCAGCCGGTGCGTTTGCTTGGCGTTCGGTTGAGCGAATTAACGGATGAGGCTTCGCAAACAAATCTCTTCCAGGATGTGCAGAAGAAGAACGAGTTATATAAGGCTATTGATCAGGTAAAAGAGCGTTTTGGTAAAGCATTGCTCACAAAAGGCCGTAATGCCAAACGTAAAGCGGAAGACAATGAATTACCGGGTATTTCCTAACTGATGTTCGTAGGCGAATTTTTTATTCGCAAAGTCTATCTGATAAGTAGGGAAATACTATATTTGCTCTCTCAAATTCTATTGTTCACTTTTTAATTCTGTTTTATGAGTTTACGTTTAGGTGATGTAGCGCCAAATTTCCAGGCCAAAACAAGCATTGGTGATATTGATTTTTATGAATACTTAGGTGATGGTTGGGGTGTTTTGTTTTCGCATCCTGCAGATTATACGCCTGTGTGCACAACCGAGCTTGGTAAAACAGCCCTGTTAAAAAACGAGTTTGAAAAGCGTAATGTAAAAGTATTGGCATTGAGTGTAGATGGTGTTGCAAACCACAAGGGCTGGATCAGCGATATCAATGAAACACAACACACAAGTGTTGAGTTTCCCATTATTGCTGATGAAGACAGAAAGGTGGCAACTCTTTATGATATGATCCATCCTAACGCATCTGAAACGGCAACTGTACGTTCTTTGTTTATTATCGGCCCTGATAAAAAAGTAAAATTATTTATTACTTACCCTGCATCAACAGGTCGTAATTTTAATGAAGTTTTACGAGTGATTGATTCATTACAATTAACAGCAAATTACAGTGTGGCTACACCAGCTGATTGGAAAGAAGGGGAAGATGTAATAGTGGCTCTTTCAGTTAGTACTGAAGCTGCGGTTGAGAAATTTCCAAAAGGCGTAAAAATTGTGAAGCCTTATTTACGTTATACTCCGCAACCCAATAAGTGAGTTTTTCTTTTGAAATGATCTGATTATGCAAAGCCCTCCGTGATTGCGGAGGGCTTTATTATTTTGATACGCTTGTTGTTACCTAAAAGCGGACTCGATAATGATTGATTATAAATCTTATGTACAATCACAAAACTACAGTGGCTGTATTTGCTCGCAGCTAGCAGCAAACAGCGTGCAGCTTTTCTTTTGCCATGGAGACACGGAATACACAGAGATTTGTATTTGCTTGCAGCGAGCCGCTAAAGGCGTGCAGCTTTACTTCACCCATTTTTCAAACTGTTGCAGCAATGCCCGCAGATCTTTTGATAGTGTAGCTTCCAATTCAACCTTCTTGCCATCAACATCAGTGAACGTAAGCTTCCATGCATGTAGTGCAAGACGATTAAGTAATGGTCGCTCTTCCTCTTCTGCTTTTGCGAGCTTGAATTTTTTTCGTTTCATAGAAGAAAGAAGAATAGGAGTTGCAGTGCCATATACTTCATCACAAACAATGGGATGACCAATATGTTTCATGTGCACACGTATCTGGTGTGTACGACCAGTATGAATCTGGAATTGCATCCACGAATAAAAACCGTGTTCTTCCAATACTTTATAATCAGTTAATGAAGCTCTTCCTTTTGCATGTGTAATATAAGTTGCATTTTTCGCAGGATGTTCCATAATAGCTGCATCAACACTACCTTCTTTATTAGCCAAAGTGCCGTGTACAAGACCGAGATAAAATTTCTCTACCACACGGTCTTCAAACTGTTTTGAAAGAAGCTTATGCGTTTCTTCATCTTTTGCAAACACAATTAAACCGCTGGTGAATTTATCAAGACGATGAACGATCCACACTTTGCCGTATTTTTCATTTAACCAATCTTTTAATGATGGTTCAGTTTGTTTACGGTCGGGAATAGATAATAAACCAGATGGCTTGTTGAGTGCGATCCAGTGATCAGTTTCGGCAATAATTTCCAGTTTATTCTTCATCTCTGTTCCTGCCTTTAGTTTCTTCTTTCTTTTTTACAAACGATTTGTTGAGGAATTTCAAGAGACGTACTTCTTTTTCGTTGAGATAACGCCATTTGCCCCGGTCAACATTTTTCTTGGTAAGGTTGGCGAAGAGTACACGATCCAATCCCTTCACATCATAACCAAGTGATTCAAACATACGGCGCACAATACGGTTGCGGCCACTGTGTATCTCAATACCAACGATCTTTTTGTTTTTTGGATCAGCATAACCCAATGCATCAGGAGCAATAAAACCATCTTCAAGCGTAACACCATTCAACAGTTTTTCGAAATCTTTTTTCTCCAAAGGTTTGTCGAGTGTTACTTCATACACTTTCTTCACCTGGAAACTGGGATGCGACAATTTTTGCGTGAGTTCACCATCATTGGTCAACAACAAAACACCAGTGGTATTTCTGTCTAACCGGCCAACTGGATAAATACGATTAGTTGATACACCTCTCATCAGATCCATAATGGTTCTTCTTCCCTGCGGATCTTCTGAAGTAGTGATATAATCTTTTGGTTTGTTTAGAAGGATATATACCAGCTCTTTCTGTATGCTGATCTTTTTACCGTTTACTTTTACTTCGTCTTTGTCGGTTACTTTATGGCCCGGTTCTGTAATTGCTTTTCCGTTTACCAATACGGTTCCGGTTTTAATCACTTCTGCCGCTTCTCTGCGACTGCACACACCACAATGAGCCAGGTATTTATTCAATGGCATTTCGCCATCTGTATTTTCTTTTTTAAATGTAATTGGCTGAGGAGCTTTATCCGTCTTGAATCTTGGATTTTGTTCTTTGCCTTTTGGGTCTTCATTCTTGAACCTTGAACCTTGTGCCTTGTCTCTTGTATCCTGCGGTCTTAAACTTCTTTCTTCTGCTTTCTTTTTGGCGAAGTATTCGTTCTTATCGGCTCTTGCCTTTTTCTTTTCCTGGCGGAACTCTTCTTTCTTTTGTGCGTTACTTTTCTGACTTTGAAAATTGCCGAAGCTGCTTTTTGCCATGTTCGTTGAGTTTGCTGTTTTGCAACAGGATGAGCGGCAAAGGTAACTGAAATGGGTTAGGGGGAGAAAAAAGATGTCGCTCGTTAGTTGTTTGTCTGGCGGAAGCTATTGGTTTAATACTGGCCAAACGGTTGCACAACCGTTCATCCAATGATTGACACTTGCTTAACATTTCAGAAATTATTTTGCAGGGATTTTCCCAACAACTCGTCAAACTGATCTATGAGAAATTTTTTCTTTGCCCTTTTTTTGTTGATGACCTATGTAGCCGGAGGACAATCTCCCCAAACCCTTTATTTCGATCCCACTTCCACCATTGGCGCACCAGCATCAAGAATTTTTGAAAGCATTACCTACATCCCTCTTGAAACAACCAAACAAAGCCTGTTTGGACAAATAAACCGGTTGGTGGTAACGCCGCAATATTTTATCATTTTCGATTACGATACACAAGGCTTGTATTTTTTTGATAAGTCAGGAAAGTTTATCAAAAAATACAAGGATGATAAGTACACGATTGGCAACATGCAATTTTTTGAAAAGGAGAACGCACTCTATCTCTTGCAGGTGAACAGAAATTTCAGACCAACTGAACAGGAAAGAGATGAGCTCATCCGTAATCCATTCTCAAAGAACAACAGGAAATATGCAAGGGCTATTCTTTATGAGCTTTCTGATGTTCAGAAGGAGCAAGTGAAAGAAATACCTGATTTTACAGTTTACATGGCCAACCCCTATTATTTTGCGCCTAAACAATGGGCCTACAGTATTGTGTTGGAAGATAGGGATGCAAAAGACTCTGTTGATTACGAACTGAAGATATCTGATGGCAATAAAACACTCCGTGCTTACTTCCCTTATGCTAAACGAAAGTCATCTTATTTATCTGATCCAGGGAATATTGATTTTTTCCCTACAAGCAAAACAAATACTTTACTCTTTACAAGACCGTATAATTATTCCATTTACCAATTAACACCTGACAGCATTACCCCTCTTTACAATTTTGTTCTTCCTTTTGAGAATACCGTACCCAAGTCTTTTTTCAACAAAGAGTTCAGCTCACGAAATGAATTGCGTGAATACAAACAAACCAATCCTGACTATGTCTGGCAAATAGATGGTCTGGTTCCGTTTAATAATTTCCTATTCTTCTCACTCGATTATCAAAAACGTGATCGTCGTTTTTTGTTTGATAGAAATGGCAACAGGTTTTATAACGTCAACAGGATAACGCCAGACAGCAGCAATGCTTACCTGCCAATAATGGGTTGGAACATTCAGTACTATGATAACACAGCATTGTACAGCAGTATTTCTTCCGATGCTATGTTCCGCTCAAAAGAAACTGAGCGAAATAAAAAACCTGTTTATTCTGAATTAGTGAAAACATATTTCGACAAGAGTAAATCTTCAGCAAACCCCGTTATCATCATCCTGAAACCACTCTCGAAAACCAAATGAAATAACCATACAAATTAGAAGCTATCTTTTAACAAGAGCGAAGATAATTTGTATGGTTATACTATGTGGCGATAGGACAACAACAATTAACACATGAAATTAATTACCATTCTGCTGCTTCTTCTTCCATCCATTATTTTTTCCCAGGAGAAAATAGCAGGCCCTATTGGTGCTATCACTGGAACAGTAAAAGATTCTGCAAACGATTATGGACTTGAATCTGTAACTGTGCTCGTGTATAAAAAAAGCGATTCTACTTTACTCAACTATCAGTTGACGAATACTTCAGGTGAATTTAATTTTGAAAAGATGCCCCTGAATGTGCCTTTGCTTATCAGCCTCACATCTTCAGGCTACAAATCATTTTCAAAAACAATCAAGCTCGACAGTGTAAACTCATCTTACAGTTTTGGTACAATACAACTCGGCACAAATTTTAAAAACCTTGGTGAAGTGGTGATTGAAGCCGTCTTACCGATACGGATGAATGGTGATACGCTTGAAATAAATCCGGCAGCGTTTAAACTCGATTCAAATGCAGTGGTAGAAGATATGTTGCGCAAAGTTCCCGGTGTAACACTTTGGGGAGATGGTACCGTAACGGTCAATGGGAAAAAAGTAACCAATGTATATGTAGATGGTAAGCCTTTCTTTGGTAACGACCCTGCAATTGCAACGCAAAACCTGCCGAAGAATGCCATTGATAAAATCCAGGTGTATACAGAAGAAGACAGAACGAAAAGCGCTGCTGAACGAACTGCTTCCGATTCACTGTTGACGATGAACATTAAACTGAAAGCAGATAAGAAGAATGGGTACTTTGGGAAAGGTGGTGTTGGTGTTGGTACTGATAATCGCTTTGAAGGAGATCTGGGATTGCAGGCATACAATAAAAAAACAAGACTTGGTATTGGCGCCGCCATCAACAATATAAATAAAGGTGTTGATGATCTGCAATCGCTTCTGGGCGAAACAACTTATAGAAGTTTTAACCCACGCAACAGGTATGTAGCCAATTTTGGCGGACAAGGCATTAACAAAATATACTTCGTTGGTGCTAACCTGCAGCATAGCTTTATTGAAACAACCAACAACCAAAGGACAAATGAATTGTCACTTGACTTAACCGGTCGTGGTAACATTAATAATGTAAGCTCAAATACAACCGGTATTTCAACAACTGGTGCAGGTGCGTTATATACAACCTCACAACGGAACTCAACCCAGGATAACGATACTAAAACACTCGGATTAAGTTATAATAAACGGGATAGAGATAAAGATCTTGGCTTTCGGGCTTCAGTAAACGAAACAAAAGGCTTCGGTAGTTCTGCTTCAATTTCTAGGAGCGAGAGAGATAGTGTTGGTGTAGTAAGTGAAAATAAGGAATCATCAGAGTCACATTCAACAAACCGGAATATTAATTTCAGCGGTAATTTTCAAAACAAGGATAGTGATGAGCGTAACCTGAAAAGTTTTTCTTTGCGCTTTAATGGAGGATATGGTGAAAATGAAAGCATTCGAAACACACTCACAGATTTTGATTCGTATGAGAACCCGGCAAGAAATACTTCGCTGAACCGTCTTTATAATTCAAGCTCCAGTAATTGGAATGGCGGTGTAAATTTTACTTATAATGCGCTGAAACGATTATTGTTTGGTAGTAATAATCTTTGGAATATTAACATAAGGCTGACAAATAACTTCCAGGTCAGCAAGTCGGATGTAACTTATAATGTAAGCGACTTTGATTCTACAGGAAAGGTTTATGTCATCAATGGTAAGATCACGAACCTGCATCAGAATAATCATGTAAGTGAAGAGCCGGCTTTGAATTTGTCGAAGTCATTTACAAAAAACCTCTCCAATCGTTTTTACAGGACAATCACATTTTCAACTAATCTTGGCGGACAGTTTTCATGGGAAAAAGATCGCTCTAATTTCAGCAACCGTAACCTGAACAGGGATTTTGCATTCTTTACACCCAACTCAAATATTACCTACTACTATCAAAAAACAAATGGTTACAATATCAATTTAAGTGTTAACCATTCGAAAAGTTATGCAATACCCGGTCTGGATCAGTTGTATCCTATTATCGATAGTGCGAATCGTTACTACTTCAATTACGGGAACGCCTTTTTAAAACCTTCCGCAACAAACAGCTTTGGGTTCAATTTAAATTATAACAGGGGCAATAACCGAAATAAAAAAGCCGATATTAACCTAAACCTGAATGGTAATATAGGCAGGGTAAAAAATGCAATAGCAGACAGCAGTAATTTTTATAATGACGGTAGCCGGGATGTTTACCTCATTAATATTGACGGAAGAAAAACCTGGAGTTTGTTTGGAAACGTTAATACATCAATCAGGTTGAAAAAGAATGTACTCCAGTTTTCTTACAACGGCTCCATTTTCAACAGCCAATCGCCAAATTATATCGATAAGATATTTTCTGTTTCCCGTACACAGAACATGAATAATTCATTGCGTATGTACTTTGCTGTAGCCGATATTATTAATTTTTCTGTTTCTCAAGGATTAAATATGAGTAACAGCAAGCAAACAGGTGGCAAACTCCAGTC
>JAKFDY010000326.1:0-3596 GCA_036675885.1 Lacibacter sp.
CGGTATTTTAACGGAAATAATCTGAATTCAATTCAAATCGTCACCGTTGGTTTTTCGGCTGAAATACACGTCTATTAAGAATTTCAAAGAACTGCTATGTAGTTTTACGGGACACTAATGAAACAAGTATTAAAATTATGTTTTCAAATAAAAAAATATTGACTGTGTTTTTTGCTGCAATAGTTTTTAACAGTATTTCGGCACAAACCAAAGTGATAGACATTTGGAATGGCAAGGTTCCTAATTCAATTTCTAATAAAAATATCAACGAAAAAATTGATTCTGCAAACAACTGGATCAAAAGAAAAAATGTTACGAATCCTACTTTGGAAATGTATGCTGCTGAAAAAAATAATGCAAATGGAACGGCTGTTATTATTTGTCCCGGCGGGGCTTATTCAGCTTTAGCAATCATTCATGAAGGTTCGCAGGTTGCAAAATGGCTGAACAGTTTAGGCATTACTGCTTTTGTATTAAACTATCGTTTACCGGATGATGCCGCAATGACGGACAAAAGCATTGCGCCATTGCAGGATGCACAGGAAGCAATGCGCATTGTTCGGTTGCATGCAAAAGAATGGAACATCAATCCCAATAAAATAGGAATCATGGGTTTTTCGGCAGGCGGGCATGTTGCATCTACTCTTGCTACACATTTCAACCATAAAGTATATCAGGCAAAAGATTCTGTCAGTGCACGACCCGATTTCTCCATTTTAATTTATCCTGTAATTACAATGGATTCAGCAACAACAAATCCCTGGTCAAGAAACAATTTGTTAGGAAATAATCCTGCAAAAAAAGATGTACTGTATTTTTCAAACGAATTGTATGTAACTGAAAATACGCCGCCTGCATTTTTAATTCATTCCATTGATGATGATGCCGTACCGGTTCAGAACAGTATCAACTATGCCGCTGCATTGCATAAATATAATATTCCCTGCGAACTTCATATTTATCAATCGGGTAAACATGGTTATGGCATGGGGCGCTCATCCAATACAGAATCTTCATGGACGGAAGCCTGCAAAAAATGGATGATAATGAATGGATTTTAATTCAGTAAAAATTAATCAGTCATCTCGAAATAATTGATAAGAACATTAAAGAAAAGTATATGAATGTAAAAAACTTAATTTGCGTTGTTATTGTTTGTTTATGCTTTGTTGAAATAAATACTGCACAAACCAAAGCGCCTGCTGCATTTGGACCTGTTCCCTCTAAAAATCAATTGCGTGTGCAGGAAATGGAACAATATGCTTTTGTTCATTTCTCGTTAAACACTTACACCGATCAATCGTGGGGTTTTGGAAATGAGAATGTCAACTTGTTTAATCCTGAAAAACTGGATTGCCGTCAATGGGCCCGTATCTGCAAGCAGTCAGGTATGAAAGGAGTAATCATTACAGCGAAACATCACTGCGGCTTTTCTTTGTGGCCTTCAAAGTACACAGAGTATTCAGTAAAAAATGCACCCTGGAAAAACGGCAAAGGCGATGTGGTTCGTGAAATGGCCGATGCATGCAAAGAGTATGGATTGAAGTTGGGAATTTATTTATCGCCATGGGATAGAAACAGGGCCGACTATGGAAAGCCTGAATATATTACGTATTTCAGAAATCAATTAACAGAATTACTCACCAACTATGGACCAATCTTCGAAGTGTGGTTTGATGGTGCCAATGGCGGCGATGGATATTATGGTGGCGCAAATGAAACCCGTACCATCGACCGTACTACTTATTACGATTGGGAAAATACTTACAAGCTGGTTCGCAAACTGCAACCACAATGTGTAATATGGAACGATGGTGGCAAAAGAGGAGATTTGCGTTGGGTGGGTACAGAATCAGGCTACGTTGGCGAAACCAATTGGAGTTTGCTGGATAGCACCGGCGAAGTTTCATGGAACATGCTGCACTTTGGTTTGGAAAATGGAAACGCATGGGTGCCTGCAGAAGTAAACACTTCTATACGCCCTGAATGGTTTTATCATCCTGCTGAAAATACACGGGTAAAAGATTTGACGCAATTGATGGATTTGTATTACAATTCAGTTGGCCGTAATGCTACTATGCTGCTCAATTTTCCCATTATGCCAAATGGATTGATTCATAAAACTGATGAAAAAAATGCCATAGAGTTTGCTAAAACTGTACAAAAAACATTTGCCGTAAACCTTGCAAAAAATGCAAAAGTAACGGCGGCAAATTTTCGCAACAACGATAAAAAATTCGGCGCTCAGAATGTTATTGATGAAAATAAAAACACATACTGGTCCACCAATGATCATGTTACTGCATCTTCACTAACAATAGATTTCGCAAAGGCAACCACTTTTAATCGTTTTTTGGTGCAGGAATATATTCGTTTGGGACAGAGAGTACAATCATTTTCTATTGAAGCATTGGTTGATGGCAGTTGGAAAGAAGTGGCGAAGGCTACCACAATTGGGTATAAACGCATACTTCGTTTCCCTACAATTACTGCAACCAAACTCCGGTTTAATATTATTGCTGCAAAAGCTTGTCCGTTGATCTCCAATATTGGAGTTTATAATGCTCCGCAAATTCTGGCAGCGCCAACCATTATCCGCAATCAATCAGGTGAAATAATTATTACGCCTGCCGATGCCGAATCGAAAATATTTTACACAACAAACGGAACGCTGCCCACAACACAATCAAAAAAATATACAGCGCCATTTGTAACTGATGGAAAAGTTGAAATAAAGGCCATCGCTTTTGATCCCGCTTCCAAAAAAACGAGCAGCGTATCACACGAAAAATTTGATATTGTAAGAAAGAACTGGAAAATCATTGGAATCAGTGATGAGAAAGTAAATGCAATTATCGATGGCAACAGTTCAACTGCATGGCACCAGGATAACAAAATAAAACTTCCTGCAGAATTAACGATTGACCTGGGTAAAGAAGAAAATTTAGTTGGGTTTAAATACCTGCCCGATCAAAGTTTGTGGGGTGGCGGACTTATTTGGCAATACCAGTTTTTTGTTTCAGCCAATGGCGTTGATTGGAAATTAGTGAGCGAAGGAGAATTCTCGAACATTAAAAATAATCCCCTGTGGCAAACAAAAATGATTACTGAAACAAAAGCGAGATACATTAAACTAAGTGCATTGAAAAATGCAGATAACAATAATAATATTGGTTATGCTGAATTGGATGTAATTACAAAATGAAAACTAAACAGTAAAATAGTTTTTTATGAAACATATAATTTTTATTATAACTTTTTTGTTTATAGTATTATTTTCTTTTGCCCAAACCCAACCCAACACGGTAGTAGATATGGATGGCAATAGCTATGCTACAGTAAAGATAGGTAGTCAAACATGGATGGCTGGCAATTTGAATGTAGCACATTTTCGTAATGGGGATGCAATACCAGAGATACAATTTGCCGAAGGATGGATAAAAGCGGCAGAAAACCACAAACCGGCATGGTGTTATTACAATGGTGATCCAGCCAATGGACGCAAGTTTGGAAAGCTGTACAATTGGTATGCAGTACACGACCCAAGGGGCTTAGCACCTGAGGGGTGGCATATACCAAGCGATGCAGAATGGACC
>JAKFDY010000327.1:0-13226 GCA_036675885.1 Lacibacter sp.
TACAACTTGCCTTTCACTTTTCCATCGGCAAGATGTTTAAAATAAGGAGCAATGTATTGAAAAGCAGGACCATGAAAACCTCTGCGTAAACTTCCGTAAACAAATATTAATTGTATGGCATTATTCATGGCTTAAAGATACATGATGGAAGGCACAAGGCTCAGGAAAAACAAGGCACAAAAGAAGAAAATACAAAAACCAATATCCAAAATACAAGGAAGACAATTCAATGTCCAAAGAAGAATAAAAACAAGAACACGCCACACTTTTAACCCATAACCTTCCACCTTTAACCTAATAACTATCCATCAATCAAAAACACATATACTTCTTTGGGACCGTGCACACCCACCACCAATGTTTTTTCAATATCGGCTGTGCGGCTGGGGCCGGTTGCAAAACTGATAAAGGATGGCAACTGCCCATTATACTTTTCACGAATTGCAAGCAATGCATCTTTGAGATCATACACTAACTGGCTGCTGTAGGCGATGCAAACATGAATGGGTGCATATACACTTGTGGTGCGTCCGCTTTCATTGGCTGTACTCAATACCATTGTGCCGGTGCGGCTCACCAGTAATTCGCAGGTGGTTAAACTCACATCGCAATCACTCAGGCTTTCATGAAAATTGATCGCCAGTTTTTGCTGCTTAAAAATATCGATCAACTTCTGTTCTCGGCAAACTACTTTATCCCATTTACGTGTAGCAGCCAGCTGAAGCAGTTGATCAGCCATGTCCTGCTCATCGGCACAAAACGCAAACCTGCCCTGCAGTTTTGTAAACTCCTGCGCAAACTGCACAGCCATATCATCAACCGGTGGTTGAAACACGCTGCTGTTTCCTTCACTATGGGGAAAAGGAACAGGCACCGGATGACTCAGTGCCTGTCTTATTTTTTTCAGAATATTTTCCTTTGCGGGAGAAATGCTCATAACGATTACAATGATTCTTTCAAGTCACGACCTTCTTTGTCAACATTTGCTGCATGCATCACCGGGACATTATCTTCATCTAATAACTTCTTATGTTCAAAGGGACGCTTGCCGATCAACGCTTCCACATCGCTTTGGAACAACACTTCTTTTTCCAATAAAGCCTTCGCCAGTTTTTCTACATCAGCTTTCTTTTCAGTAAGCAATGCTTTGGTGCGCATGTAAGCAGAATCGATGAGCAAACGAACTTCGTTATCGATCATCTCTGCTGTTTTCTCACTATAAGGTTTGGTGAATGTTTGTTCCTGGTTAGGATCGTAATAGCTGATGTTACCCAGCTTATCATTCATACCATATACGGTGATCATTGAATAGGCAATACGTGTGATCTGTTGCAGATCATTACTTGCGCCGGTAGAAATTTTACCGAAGAAAATATCTTCACTTGCTCGGCCGCCAAGTGTCATACATATCTGATCGTTCAGTTGCTCAATGTTGTAGAGATACTGTTCTTTTGGTGTGTATTGCGCATAACCCAATGCTGCCGTTCCTCTTGGAACGATGGTTACTTTTAATAACGGATAGGCATGCTCTAAATACCAACCGCATATTGCATGACCAGCTTCGTGGTAAGCAATGATCTCTTTTTCTTCGGGGCTGATGAGTTTGTTCTTCTTTTCCAAACCACCAATTACACGATCAATGGCATCCTGGAAATCGCTCATATCAACCGCCGCTTTTCCTTTACGTGCAGCGATCAAAGCAGCTTCGTTACAAACGTTGGCAATATCTGCACCGGCAAAGCCTGGTGTTTGTTCAGCCAGTTTATGAATATCGAGTGTTTCAGAAATTTTGATTGGTTTCAGATGCACTTTAAAAATCTGTTCACGACCTTTTACATCGGGACGATCAATAGATATCTGTCTATCGAAACGACCGGGACGTAACAATGCAGGATCCAATACATCAGGACGGTTTGTAGCCGCAAGGATAATGATACCGGTATCGCCACCAAATCCATCCATCTCCACCAACAATTGGTTCAATGTATTTTCACGTTCATCGTTACTTACAATGGCGTTTCTTCCACGGGCACGGCCAATGGCATCAATCTCATCAATAAAGATGATACATGGTGCTTTTTCTCTTGCCTGTTTGAACAAATCACGCACACGGCTTGCACCCACACCCACAAACATTTCCACGAAATCGGAACCACTGATGCTGAAGAAAGGCACTTGTGCTTCACCTGCCATTGCTTTTGCCAGCAATGTTTTACCGGTACCGGGAGGGCCGACCAGCAATGCACCTTTTGGAATTTTTCCACCGAGTGCTGTATATTTTTTGGGTTGTTTCAGGAAATCAACGATCTCCATCACTTCCACTTTTGCTTCATCAAGTCCGGCTACATCCTGGAAGGTTACGTTTACTCTCGTTCCTTTTTCAAACAACTGGGCTTTTGATTTACCAATGTTGAAAATGCCGCCACCACCGGGGCCAGCTCCGCCACCACTGTTCATCTTGCGCATGAGTAAAACCCATAGACCGATCAATACAAGAATGGGAAGGAGTAAACTGATAAGAGGGCTTAACCAATTCTCATCCGTACTGTAACTGGCAATAGGTTTACCGGTAACAGCTGTATTGGTTGTAATAATCTGCTGAATACGTTTATCAAACTCTTTATGATCTGCAACCGTAAACTCAAAGTTGAGCGGTTTGGTTTTATCGATCTTCGTTTTTGCTTCCCGGGCTGCAACAATATTTATAATAGCCGGATCATTTGCCGCTTCCGTTTTTAGTGTAACCCTTACAAGATCCTTATTTCTTACAATAGTGTATTTCTCAACATAGCCTTTCATAAGCATGCTGTCTTCAAACACAACTTGTGAAGTGGGGATAGCATCGGGTGTAATTCCACGGTAAAGGTTAAAGCCGATCAACACGGCAGCTATTAAAGCATAGAGCCAGTAAATATTAAAACGAAACGGTTTACGGCCATCTTTCTTATCACCGCCGCTGCTGTCTGGATTATTTCCTTGATTCAAACTCATCTTGTTGTTTTTTTCCCGTCTTGGGATTTCAGATAGTATTACAAATAAATGGCTAAATGTTTCGGGTACTTTGTTAATTTTTCCCTGCGGCTTTATTCATGGTCAGCAGCAGCAGCATCACTCCACATTTCTTCCAACCGGTAAAATTTTCGTGTTTCGGGGTGAAAAATATGCACCACCACATTTACATAATCCACCAATACCCATTGCAAGGCACTCATCCCTTCATGTCGGTAAGGACCTTCACCACATTCTTCTTTCACCAGGTATTCAACATGGTCGGCAATTGCTTTTACCTGTGTGGTGCTGCCTGCTTCGCAGATGATGAAAAAATCAGAAACGGCTTCCGGTATCTTCCGCAAATCGAGGCTGATAACGTTTTCACCCTTTTTTTCCTGGATGGCCCGAATGATGGTTTTAAATAATTTGCTATTTCGGTTAATGCGTGCCGTAGTGCTTTTAGAATCCTTGCTCCGGTTATTTAAGAGAGATAAAGTACTCAATCGCTTGGTGGTTTAATGAATAAATCTGTTTTTTGCTAACGACGTTTCATCGCAGCCTTTTACTTTTTAATTTGTCCAAAATTAGTCAATCTTCAGTAACCATGCTTCCTAAAAAATCAGATAACTTATGGATTGAGCTTCCTTCTGTGGACAGCACCAACAACTATGCCATGGGGCTGATACATGAAGGACTGGCACAGCATGGTTTAACCATTCGTGCAGCCCACCAAACCAAGGGAAAAGGACAAAGAGGGAAAGTTTGGGAAACCGAACCCGGCGCCAACCTCAGTTTCTCCATTATTGTGAAACCCGGCTTGCTTCTTACCCAAAGTTTTCAATTGCTGGCGGCTACAGCTTTGGCTGTGAGAGATGAATTAGAGAAAGTTTTGGGCGATGAGACAAAAATTAAATGGCCCAATGACCTTTACTGGCGTGACAGAAAGACAGGGGGAATCCTCATTGAAAACGTTGTTCGTGGCAGGCAATGGCAATGGGCTGTGATTGGCATTGGCATCAACGTAAATCAAACCAAATTCAAAGGGCTCAAAAATCCCGTTTCCATAAAACAGGTAACAGGTAAGAATACTGATGTGCTGCAACTGGCGCATGTTATACAAAAAGCTGTTTTAAAAAACTGCAATCATCTGCAACAGCAGGGCTTCCCCGGCATTTTTGAAACCTATAATCGTCAACTCTATAAACTGCAACAACCCGTTCGGTTAAAGAAAAAAAGTCGCATTCTAACCACCAATATAAAAGGGGTAACTACTTCAGGCCAGTTAATTACCGGCAATGAAATGGAAGAATGCTTTGATTTTGGCGAAGTGGAATGGCTGATTTAAAACAAAGTACGAACTGCGAAGTTCGAAAGACATACACCGAACTTTGTACCTCTTGCTTCGTATTTCAACAAGAATTATTGATTTTTTTAAGAGTTCATTTTTTATAAGGCTTAGCGGATGTTACCTTTGCCGCTCCCGATAGCTATCGGGCAAAAAAATAAATATTATCACATGAAAATTGCTGTAGCTAAAGGCGATGGAATAGGTCCGGAAATTATGGAAGCAGTATTATCCATTTTTAACGCCAACAAAGTTCCGTTGGAATACGAAACGGTGGATATGGGTAAATGGGTGTTCGATAAAGGTTTTAACAATGGCATGACGCCTGAAGCCAAACAAACCATCGAAGCGTTAGGTCTTTTGTTTAAAGGACCGATGGAAACGCCAAAAGGCAAAGGTGTAAAGAGTATTAATGTTACTGCACGCAAAACATGGAATACTTACGCCAACAAACGTGATTTCCAGACATTGCATGGTGTAGATACTGTGTTCAGCAAAGCCGGTATTCCTATCGACATTACGGTAGTTCGTGAAAATATTGAAGATACCTATGGCGGTATTGAACATATGCTTACGCATGATGTTGCATTGAGCCGCCGTTTTATTACCCGCCCCGGCAGTATGCAGGTGATCCGTTATGCATTTGAAATGGCAAGACAGAAAAAAGCAAAACGCATTACCTGTGGTCATAAAGCAAACATCATGAAGATCACCGATGGTTTATTCCTCGAGTGTTTTTATGATGTGGCAAAAGAATATCCCGATCTGAAAGCTGATGATATTATTGTGGATGACTTGTGTATGAAGTTGGTAACACGCCCCGATCTGTTTGATGTGGTTGTGCTCACCAACCTACAAGGTGATATTGTAAGTGATTTGTGCGCCGGTCTTGTTGGCGGATTAGGTTTTGCACCAAGTGCAAATATTGGTGATCATATTTCCATTTTTGAAGCGGTGCATGGTACAGCTCCTGATATTGCCGGAAAAAATATTGCTAACCCAACAGCATTATTGCTGAGTGGCTTGGCCATGCTTCGTCATCTTGGTTTAACAGAAAATGCAGGGTTGATTGAAAATGCATTGCTGTACACATTGGAGAATGGCATTCATACCGGTGATTTTGGTGATAAATCTATTCCACCTGTAAACACTACCCAATTTGCTGAAGCCATCATCAATAATTTTGGCAAGAAACCTCAAAGTGGCGGCCGGGAAATTGTTCCTAATAAGCCGGGCACACCTACTCCATTGAAATTGGAATACAACTCTATGATGGTATCAAAAGAAGGTGAAGCAGAAACCATTGTGGGTGTAGATCTGTTTATTGAAAGTGATGAACAACCAATTGCTATTGCAGAAAAATGCCAGCGACATGCAGGTGTTAAGTTTAAACTGGTAAACATCAGCAACCGTGGTACACAAGTGTGGCCAACAGGTTCTGTTTATACCAACCTGGTAAACCAATACAATGTGCGTTTTGAAAGCATTGAAGATTATCCGCTGAATCAGCAGGATGTAATTGGATTGTATGTAAGCATGAGTGGTAATTTCAAGATATGTTCATTTGAATTACTGAATATGTGGGGCGATAAGAAGGCGTATAGTTTAGCGCAGGGGCAATAAACTGATTCCTGAATTAATGAAATAGAAAAAGAGCCGCATATAAAATATATGTGGCTCTTTTCATTTAGAAATCGACAATTAATTATTCAACCCACCTGCATCAATCCAGCAGATAATTGAATTCTTTTGTGCGGCAGTTAATGAACCTGTTTTTGGCATTGCCCCACTTAATACGGCAGCACGTATCTGTGTTTTTGCAGCACTGATCTCAGCATAAGTTGTTAATGCACCCGGGCCATTTGAAGAACCGGCGTTATGACAACCGCTTGCAGTACAACTCGACTGAATAATAGGCGATACGTTTGCTGTAAATTGTATAGCAGCACCTGTGCAATTGGGAGTATATACACCTCCACCGCCTCCACCACCGTTATTACCACCACCTGTTGAATCTCCGCCAGATTTTTTGCAGGAATAGACAAAGCATAATGCTAACAGCATTGTGCATAATACAAGCCATTTCATACTGAATAATTTAAAAGTTACAACACCTGTTTACTCAACTAACGAGAGATTGAGTTAATTGGTTGCCTCCTGCATAACTTTTAAAAGTTGCTCTGTATGGATCTTTGTGAGTACACGTGTAACTATGCCTGCAATGATCCCTTTTTCGTCGATGACAAAACTGGTGCGTACAAGTCCATCATAAATCTTACCCATGAATTGTTTTTTGCCCCAAACGTCGTAGGCATTGATCACTGCATGATCTTCATCTGCAATTAGGCGGTAAGGAAGATTATATTTTGTTTCAAACTTCTTGTGCTTCTCAACGCCGTCTTCACTAATGCCGATCAATTCAAAACCCATTTCTTTTAACATGCTGTAATTATCCCGCAGGTTGCATGCTTCCTGTGTGCAGCTCTGCGTATCGTCTTCAGGATAAAAAAAGAGGATCAGTTTTTTGCCTTTATAATCAGTAGATGAAATTTTCTTCCCATCCTGGTCAACGCCTTTAAATGGAGGAGCTTTATCACCCACTTTTAATTTCGTTACATAATTCTTAAAAGGTTCTTTCTTTGCCGCTTTGGCTGCTGTCTTTACTGTGTTTTTTTTAACCACTGCTTTCTTCTTTGTTGCCATGAACTTTTTATTATGCTTTTTGCGGGTTAATAAATATTTGTCAGGGCTAAAGCCCTTTAGTCGCCTTCTTCAATAACCCCAGCCTTAAGGCTGGGGTTATTGAAATCTGTTTGATGGGCTCTAGCCCTGATTCATCTGGCAACGATAATTTTTATACGAACAAAGGTGATTAGTTCACCAAGCAACTTGCAACTGACTTTTTACTTTCTTGTAAACCTGATCACACGAACTGTGCTGTTACCTGCTTCATCTTCAACTCTTATTTTCAGTTCATGTTCACCTGGTGTACAATGATCATCAACCTTGTAACGATACACAGGACCAAGTCCACTGAACATTAACCATTCACCATCGAGTTCTGCACGAAAACTGTAAATCGTTTTTTTATTATCTGCAACAGTGCAGGTAATTGTTGAACCATTACCAACAGTACCTCCATCTGCAACACCTGTTATTGCAATTGTTGGCGGCACTTCATCCACTTCCAGCCAGAACTCACCAAAGTCACGTGACTTTGCTTCGTACCAGCCTTTTACAAATGCAGCACGTTCCACTACCGTTTTGCCTCTGCTATTGTGGATCATGATTACACGATTGCTTGCACTTGCAGGAATTTCTTTGTTGGGTTTAATGCGAAATATCATTGAATCATGCACGGGGATCAATGGCGAATGCATGACATGGATATTGGAATAAGCCGTTGCGCTTGTTTTATAATTGTACACAAAACGGAAAGCATCATAAAAACTTTTTTCGCTACTCACCATTTGCACATCGGCCTGTTCAAAAACATTGATCTGGTTGGGCAGCATATACCTGCTGTCTTTCTGTATGTTGGCAGCAGGCGATACTGTTGCAGTGCGTTTCAACTTAAAACGAAGTGTTGATGCATTGCTGTTTGCATCTTTTACAACAATCTTTACCTGGTGAGTTGCTGTATCATTCAAATGAATCAGTCCGTCATCCTGTTTAAAATAAATCGGTAAACGGTCGCCGGGTAAAGGTGACAGGTGTTGATAGTAAGAACCACCATTTGCTTTTATGCGGTAATCAATATGTGCGTTAAGATAACGTGTTTGCAAATAATCAATGCCATCAATTTGAAATCCACTGATGGGCTCTTCATCAACATATACCACTGCTTCAAAAATTCCATTAGGATTGGGCACACCTGTAATACGATCGGTTGCAACAATCGCAAACGAAACAACTTCGCTGCTGACAGTGATTGTGCCCCCTGCTACGCTGTACCCACCGGCAGCACGTGTTAACATCATTGTTTTGGGTGTTTGCTCATAGGAGCTTTTTGTACGGTCGTAAACAGCAAGTTTCGTTATATCAGGAGGCGTTACATCATGAACACGATGAAAGAGTAAGGCATTCAAACAGGCATCATCATCGCTTCTGCGTATTTCATAATGCACATGTGGCCCTGCAGATGCACCGGTATTACCGCTGTATGCTAACAGTTCAGCTTTCTTTACAGGAAATTCATTTTTTGCAAACTCCACGTCTCCTTTCCAGCTTTGTTTTGCATACTGTCCTTCTTTCATGGCCTTCAACACTTTTGTTGGAAAAGTATTCATATGACAATACAATGTTGTGTATCCATTTGGATGACTTACATAAATGGCATTGCCAAAACCATTAGGATCTACTTTTACTTTTGATATCCATCCGTCTGCAGGTGCATACACGGGTAAATTTTCACGGCGAAGCGTAAACAGATCAAGTCCCATGTGAAAATGGTTGGGACGCATCTCTCCAAAATTTGCATTCAGTTTTAAGGGTATTGTCAACGGATACCGAAAATAGTTGTCGGGATAATTTTGATCCGGGAAAAGCTGAGCACCCGCAGAAAGAAAAATGAAAAGTGAAAGAGATAGAATGAAAAACTGTTTAACCATGCAGCAAAAATAAGAAAGATGTAAGATTACCATTGATAAACACAGATTATGCCACGAATTGACGCAAACTATTGTGATCATTTGTAAAGGCAACTTGCATAAAGTTACTGTAGCTGATGGCACATTATATCTTTTTTAGGTGGAGAGAAAAAGAACGCAAAGAGAAAAAATACTCTGCGTTAAACCCGATAGCTATCGGGGCCATTTCTCCTTTCTCTGTGCCAAAAAATCATTTTTAAACAGCTTCGTAACTTGTTGCTTGTGCAACTGTCATAAATGAATTAACTTAATTGTCCGTTATCGCATCCCTTTGATTACAATGCTTACAGCAAAATACAGCGATCTTTAAACAGCTTCTTACACAAATTAAAAGCTTGCATATGACAACTAACCGTGAGTCAGCCATTGAAATGAACAAAGATGAGTTCAAACAAATGGGCTACAAATTAATTGACAGCATTGCTGATTTCATCGATAACATCAATCAAAAACCTGTAACCACAGGAGAAACGCCTGAACAGATCCAAAACATATTAGGCACTTCTTCTTTACCTGAACATGGAACAAGTGGTTCGGCGATACTTGAGAAGGCAACGGAGTTAATGATGAATCATTCGCTGCTTAATGGTCATCCAAAATTCATGGGTTATATCACTTCGTCTGCTGCACCAATAGGAGCATTGGCCGATCTGCTTGCAGCAACAGTTAATCCGAATGTTGGTGCAAACATATTAAGTCCCATGGCTACTGCCATTGAAAAGCAAACTGTAAGATGGTTAGCTGAATTTATTGGTGTTTCTCCATCTTATGGTGGAGTGCTGGTGAGTGGTGGCAACATGGCCAACTTCACTGCATTTCTTGCTGCAAGAACAGCCAAAGCACCAAAGAATTTAAAACAAGACGGTCTTGCAAAAGCTGGTGCTGATATGGTTTTGTATTGCCCCAAGACAACACATACATGGATTGAAAAAGCAGCGGTATTGTTTGGTCATGGTATGAATGCAATACGCTGGATAGCTACTGATGAAGACAATAAAATGAATAATGATGTATTGATTGAAACAATTGAAGCTGATCTGCAAAAAGGGAAGAAACCATTTCTTGTAGTTGGCACTGCCGGCGATGTAAGCACCGGTGTTGTGGATGATCTGAAAGGTATTGCTGCTATTTGTAAAAAGTATGATCTGTGGTTTCACATCGATGGAGCGTATGGTATTCCTGCTGCTGTTATACCTGAACAAAAAGAATTGTTCGCCGGTATTGAAGACGCCGATTCTATTGCACTTGATCCGCATAAATGGTTATACAGTCCGCTGGAAGCTGGTTGCACATTGGTGAAAGATCCCAATCATTTGATCGATACCTATAGTTCCCATCCGGTGTATTATAATTTTGGTAATAATGATGAAGCACTTACGCAAAACTTTTATGAATATGGTTTACAAAACTCACGTGGTTTCCGTGCATTGAAAGTATGGATGATGTTACAACAGGTGGGCCGCAGTGGTTATATCAACATGATCAATGATGATATTCAACTGTCGAAATTATTTTTTGAATTGGCAGATCAGCATCCGGAGCTGGAAGCGGTTACGCAAAACCTGAGCATTACTACCCTGCGATATGTACCATTGAATTTTGAAAATTACAGCGACGTAACAACAACTTATTTAAACAAGCTGAACGAAGCATTGCTCAACGATCTGCAACAAGGCGGCGAAGTATTTTTATCCAATGCTGTTATTGGAAACAAATATTGCCTGCGGGGTTGTATCGTCAACTTCAGAACATCAAAGAAAGATATTGAAGAGATCATTGAGATTATTGTTAAGGAAGGACGGAAAATTCAGGCTCAAATGAAAAATGAAGAACCAAGTATGCAGCTTTAGCCTGCTCCTGATTCTTCATTCAACATAATTTAATAGCTTTTTATTGCACCGTCATCCTGAACCGTTTCACCTGTTCTTTGATGATGCGCTCAACTTCTGTTTCAAGTGTTGTTACCGCTGCTCCGTTATTTGTTTTATTTTTTTGATCGTTTATGTATTGCTGGCGCTGTTGATTCAATGCGATGATCTTTGTTTGAATAGTGGCACGCTCTTTCTTTTTTTCGCTTACAATCACTTTCAACTGGGCTGTTGTTTTGTTTTGCAAACTGTCGGGTAATGTTTTCTTATCGATCTTTTCAATCTCTGCATCGTTTATTTCAGCACGATCAACCAGGTCCCAACCAGCGTTGTTATATACTTTAGAATTGCTTTTTGTTTCAGCACGTTTAATGGCAGCTTTTTTACTCATCGTTGCATTTGCTGCATCCATTTGCTGTTGCTTGCTGTAATACTCCTGGCCTCTTGCACCGTAAGTGATATAAGTGCTGTTTAATTTCTCGTTGAGTTTAAATATCTCATCATCATAAGGTGTAGCAATATCCTCGATCTTATAATCCTGATTAATGTTGCTGAAACTTCCGTTGCCACATTCGCCCACAAGATTCCAGTATTCACGAATACCCTGCAGACGATCGCCACAATAAATGGTGTTCACGATCACGCCTTTACTTTTTGCTTCTGTACAAGCTTGTGTAAAACTTACACTGCCCTGGCGGAAGCTTTCGTTACCAGCAATAAAAACAACTTTGTACGAATTGGGGTTAGTATCCCACTTCAACTGCTGCACCGATTTAAAAATAACATGCCCACAATATTCATCGCCACCATTTGTAGTTAATGCAAACAGATTTTCAGAAAGCGAATCAAGATCGGTAATGAAATTGTTGATCTGCTTAATGTATCCGTTGCGCACATCATTACGTGGTGAGCCGTATTCATACAAGGCAATTTCAATTTTT
This sequence comes from Lacibacter sp., assembly GCA_036675885.1. Classification (GTDB taxonomy): domain Bacteria; phylum Bacteroidota; class Bacteroidia; order Chitinophagales; family Chitinophagaceae; genus Lacibacter. The sequence goes on from JAKFDY010000327.1 coordinate 11,795, forward strand.
GGATTGGCCTTGTTATCGCAATGCACACGGCCAAGCGTGTTCACCATTGTCCAGAGTTGTGCTTTGGCCTGATCGATAAGCCCATCCATACTATTACTAACATCGAGCAGGATGGCTACCTGTATTTTCTGATCGGTTGTTGGTGGAAGAAGCGTTCCCGGCTCTGCAGGCAGTGCCTGTGTTTGCTGAAGTGGGGTTTGTGGGTCTAAAGGCTGTTGTGCCTGTTCTTGTGGAGTTGTAGTTGCCTGTCTCTGTTTTTTTGGTTCTTTAAATGCCGACACAATAAATATGGCTGCAAGTATAACTACAGCAGCAAGTAATGGTTTGTGATAAGATTGCATAGCGTTGATTTTTCACTTGGATGCAAAGGCTTGTGAAAATGCACAAACGAAAAAAAGTGTTTGCAAGGTTTTAACATTACAAGCTTTTACAACTGAAAGTTAAGAGCCGGTTATAAGCCAAATAAAAACCTTCTGATTGCCGGTTGGATTTTCTTAAAGTAACAGGCAGGATAATTTTGGCTGATGAGATAGCGCATTAAACAGCTTTGTACCTTTAAACAAAAAACTATGTTACTCACAACAACACCCACTGTAGAAGGCAAACCGATTCAGCAATACATTGGTATTGTTACAGCCGAAGCAATTATTGGTGCTAATATTTTTAAAGATCTCTTTGCAGGCATCCGTGATATTGTGGGTGGACGAAGCGGCACCTATGAACGTGTAATTGAAGAGGCACGGCAAAATGCATTGGTTGAACTGCAGCAAAAAGCACAACAGCTTGGCGCCAATGCTGTTGTTGGTATTGATCTTGATTTTGAAACCGTGGGCAGCGGTGGCAGTATGCTGATGGTGGTTGCCACCGGAACCGCAGTGAAGCTTTAACCCGTTTACTGAAAAATAAAGAGCCGCTCTGCTATTATGAGCGGCTCTTCTTGTATTAATGCCTTTCGGGCGCCAGCACTTCATTGGGTGAGCGCCATAACGCACTCAACAATAACTGACGCATGAATAAAAATTCTTTCGGAAGCCGGTCATATAATTTTTCGAATAATTCTTCATGACCTAACAATTCCTGTTTCCATAATTCACAATCGATGTTTTGTAATTCATGGAACTGTTCACGTGCAAATTTGTCGATGCCCAGTCCATCCCATGTAAGATCACGGTAACGTGGGCGCCATCCGATAGGACATTCCACAGCACTTGCCTGCCCTTTGCAACGTTCAACGATCCATTTCAATACACGCATATTTTCGCCAAAGCCCGGCCACATAAATTCGCCTTTATCATTTTTGCGGAACCAGTTCACACCAAAAATGCGTGGTGCGTTTGGCAAGTCACGGCCAAACTGTAACCAATGGTTAAAGTAATCGCCCATGTGATAACCAAGGAAAGGAAGCATTGCAAATGGATCTCTTCTTACTTTT
>JAKFDY010000328.1:0-8336 GCA_036675885.1 Lacibacter sp.
CTTCCACAATATTCATTTCAAAGTCTGTAAAGTAAAAGTCAGTGTATTGATAGTAAGGTCGTCCGTTAAATTTGGGATACTTTTTAATATTGTTGTATGCTTTTTGAGTGTTGGGCGGTTTTACAACATTCATATAACCCCAAATTACACTGTTACAATCTCTCATACAACGCAGATAGAAAATCCCTTTTTCTGTCTCGTCTTTAAAGTTATATTCCTTGAGTTTAAAATCAATTTTTGAAAAGTCAAAAGGTTGATTTTTGTTTCCAACAGCTGTAAATAACATACCATAATAATTGTCAAGCAATTCATAAGTCGGGATGTTTTCAGTCGTCAAACTATCAATGAGTTTGTTATTGTCAATCTGGTCTTCCTCTCGCAGATTAAGATTTATGGCTCTGATTATGAAAATTTGTTTTAAAGTTTGGTCGTCAGGGCGTGACAAAAACTGCTGTGTCAACAATTTGTTTTTTGTCTTAATTGTCTGAACAATAAAATCAGTTGCAGTTTTTAAATTTTCCGTAACGCCTTCTTTAATGTCTTTGAAAACATCTTTGGTTGGTTCGTTACGAAACATAAAGTCTTTGTAAGTCTTTCCCAGTTCAATAAGTTTTGCATTGTTGTTTGCTTGTCCGAACGTTAGAACTGTCAAGAAGAGTCCTAAGAGTGTTAATGTTGTTTTTGTCATTGTTACTTGTGTATGATTGCTACTAACGGCCGGGGCTTTATGCAGGTTTGGAATTAGTATTCCGTCTGCCGATAACCACTGCTGATTGAAAAATATTGTTGAATTTAAGAACAAAAGCCATTGACTTTCCGTCAGCCACACTATTGCAACCATGTTGGCTGCTGTATACTCTAAGTTAGTTATGTCAAGTTACTGTTGTTTATTAATGCATAGTAACGTAAGTACTCAATAATTTATACCAATCAGTTTGTATTCTGAAGCTACCTTATTAAGAAAAATGTTCCTTTTAAGAAAAGCGGTCCGTTATTGTCATTGCCGGTGATAACATAAATGTAGGCTCCGGTGCTTTGATGTACATTATTAACTGTGCCATCCCACCCTTCATTAATATTTTCGGTGGAAAAGATTTTTTTGCCCCACCTGTTATAGATGCTAAAGTTTTTTAGCTGTATTAAAGCATTAGGAGGTATCCTGTATATATCGTTTTTTGAATCGCTGTTAGGTGTAAATGCATTGGGCATATATATATTCTGCCCAACTTTTATCGTTGCAGTTGATGAGTCGACACAATTACCGGAAGTAACTACCCTAAAAGTATACATTGTAGTTTTTTGTAGCGGCATTGTTACGGGAGTCAGCGTGTTCGTGTTGCTGAGCTCCGCTGAAGGAATCCATGTATAGGCAGTATAAGAACCGTTAACAATGGCTTGTAGCTGCACCTGGCTGCCAATGTTCACTACTGTATCGGAAGGATATAGTTTTATTGATGGTGGACTTTCTACCGCCATTCTGACAATGTTGGATGTATCAGGAGCAGTGCATCCATTGGCCACCGTTACTACACAATGCACTTCGTCATTGTTAGCCAGGTTACTGTTACTGTAACGGTCGCTATTATTCCCTGTGTTACTTCCATTCAATTTCCATTGAAATAGTAGTGAAGTGCCGCCGTCTTGCACGCTCGCCTGAAATGTTACGGCCGTGCCTTTGCAAATTTTATCATTCGATGCAGTAATGGTAACAGAAGGAGCTAATGAATTGTTCACGCTGATGGTGATATCATTAGAAACAACAACACCTCCGGCTACACATGGCAGGGATGGTCCGGTTATCTCACACGACACGACATCTCCATTGGCTAATGTTGAACTGCTGTAAACTGTCGCTCCTGTGCCTACATTATTCTGGTTCAATTTCCATTGATAAACAAGATTGGAACCACCGTTGAGAGTGGTAGCAGTAAAAACAATATTTTCGTTTTTACAGATCGATGTTTTGCTGGCAGCTATTGATACGGATATTGGCGGGGTTGAACTTCCCGTTAATGTGATCGTATTGCTTTTCACTTTTGTGGAGCCGCCGCAAACGGGATATGGCAACGTACACATAATCACATCACCTGCCAGCAAACCCGTGCCTGTCCATTGCGCACTATCAGTGCCCACAACACTACCATTTTTTGTCCACACATAAGATGAACCGTGTACAGTATAGCCCGTTGTAGCTGTAAACGTGATACTAGCGCTGCTGCAAACTGTGGTTGTGGATGCAGTTATCGTAATGACAGGGCTTCCCGTCGGCGGAGCGGCTGCATGGGTATATAATTTTCTTATACGCAAGTTGAAATTGTCACATATTAACAAGTCTCCTGCATTATCAATCGCCAGACCAACAGGAGATCTTAGCGTTGCATTTACGGCCAGACCATTATCTCCGCTAAAACCGTTTACACCAGTACCTGCAATAGTATTAATAACTCCTGTAGCAACATCTATTTTCCTGATTCGGGAGTCATCATACTGTGATATATATACGTTACCCGAAGCATCAACCATAACACCACTGGGATCAAACAGGCTGGCATTTACGGCGAGGCCACCATCACCGCTATGAGCATAAGCATTGTTACCCGCAATGGTGGAGATAATGCCTGTTCCTGCGTTTACTTTTCGTATGCGACACGAGTTAGAAGACAAACTTTCCGAAACATACAAGTTGCCCTGCTTATCCACGCAAATGCTGTTGGGATAAGGTATTCCGGCATTCGTAGCCGCCCCGCCGTCTCCACTATAGCTTGCTACACCCGTGCCGGCAATAGTAGAAATAATACCTGTTGCTGCGTCTACCTTTCTAATGCGGCTATTATAATAATCAGCAATGAAAATATTTCCAGCATCATCGATTGCAAGATCGGAAGGCGTATTAACACTGGCATTTACAGCGGAGCCACCATCACCACTGTAACCGGCACTGCCATTGCCTGCAACAGTAGTTATGATTCCGGTAGCGATGTTTATTTTTCTAACCCTGTGACCAGCGTATTCAGCAATAAAGAGGTTTCCCTGTTTATCCATTCTGACAGATTTGGTAAACTGGAATAATGCATTAATAGCAGGACCGCCATCACCGGAATTTCCATAAGTGTCGGAGCCGGCTATTCTGGTAACAATACCTGTGGACCTGGAAAGCCTTTTAACGGCATTACCACATGTGAAATATATATCGTCATTGGGAGCTACACAAACGCTGGAAGGATAGCTTAGTGGAGTGCACAGTGGCGCCTTATCATTTACGAAGCAGGCACTGGTGCCTTCGCCTATAAGGGTGGTAATGTATTGTGCAGTTGAAAGGCTGCTTTTAATAAGGAAAATAAATACAATAACTATCCTTATATAATAATATGTCATCGTTTATTTAATGGAATTTTTATGAATATTGAAGAATTGGTTAAGTTATTACCAGTAATGTATAAATATTAAAACCATGAAAAGTATTGTTTTGATAATCGCCTCGTTATAGCAGGCAACGCTGGTATTTATGCTATTATACGCAACATTACGAAATTAGCAAAGCCTCAATATCAATAATTTTGTATTTGCCTTTTTATATTGTAGTTACGCCAATACAGTTTTTAAATAACTGCGTACAAACATTTCATAAGCGTTTGCACATGGTTATAACTGCGCTCCCATACTTCGAAACAACTGCTTTCATCTTTTTGTTGAAGCCTTTCTTTTTTGAGAAGTGCTTTCCTCTGGGACAAAGCTGTTTATATTACCTGCAAAATCACCAGCATTACTTATTTTCATCAAACAATACCGCATCAACCACTTGATTGATCTTAACAACATAAAAAACTTCAGCACTACCCCACCCGATGACGGAACTGTTTGCCGAACGTGAATCAAAATCCCGGTTCATCAATCAGTTGCAGTATCTGCATAAATGAATGAATAATCTATTCTTAACTTCATCATATAATCATTAGCCAAATGAAATCAACAACAATAAAGAGTATTTGGCTCAGCATCTTTTTTGTAACGGTTCTGTGTGGGCCAACTTTCGCCACGTGGTCAATCATTGTTGCTGATCCGAAAACAAAAGAGATAGGTATAGCCGGGGCTTCCTGTACAATGAGTGTTTATGGCATTGGTGCTATTGTACCGGGCAAGGGTGCCATCGTGGTGCAGGCCATGTCTAATGGGTTAGCAAGGTTACAGGGATTCAGAATGATCATGGAAGGCGCTTCGGCGGCAGCCATACTCGAAAAGATCAGGCATCCCGATTACAATCCTGAACATCAGCAATACGCCATTCTTTGCATGAGTGATATTAATCATCCTGCAACTTACACCGGTACAAAAAATTTCTTACATGCAGGCACATTAACAGGAAATGGAATTTCGGTGCAGGGCAACACGCTAACCAATGCTGATGAATTACAGGCAATTTTCGATGCTGCTGTAAAAGCACAGAAAGATTCATTGCCTGTACAGGATATATTGATGCTTGCACTGGAAGCAGGTGCGATAGCAGGTGGTGATAAACGATGTGGTGAACGAAAAGCATCAAGCGCTTTCTTAGCCGTTTGTAAACCGGAGGATATTGATAAACATTGGTTGAACCTGGTTATTTATGGCAATGATGATCATACGAATGCAGTTGAGGCATTGCGTGAGAAATTTGATGACTGGAAAACGAAAGAGAAGATTGGTATCAATGCTTTCCGTATTTACAGGGTTGCCAACCTTTCAGTTGCAGCAATTAATTTGAGCGGTTATGATAAAAGGTTGGCAACCCTTGTTTCAGTTACGCCACTCTCAAAATCTTTTCCATCTTTTTACCTTTCGCCAATTCATCTACCAGCTTATCTAAATACCTGGCTTGTTTTGTTAAGGGAGTTTCAATTTCTTCTATGCGATAGCCACAGATCATCCCTGTAATCAGTTGAGCATTGGGGTTCAGTTTTGCTTTTTTAAAAAATGTTTCAAAAGTTACCCGCTCGTCAATGAGTGCCTGCAGTTTCTTCTCATCAAAACCGGTTAACCACTCTATTACCTGGTGTAACTCTTTTTTTGTTCTGCCTTTACTTTCAACTTTTGTTACATAGTGCGGATATACCGATGCAAATATCATTTTTGCTATTCGCTCATCATGTTCGGGAGTTGTTTTCATGCCGAATGTTTTTATAACGAAAGTTAGCTGATTTGTATTACTGGTTAGCCTTTACCTGGCATCTCTTATTGAAACATCCTGGTTCAAGGTATTCTTCTATTTAAGGATCTTCCGCTCATACACACTCACTTCCGAACCTTCGGCCACAAACACTGAATCGGGTTGCATTTCATTCAGGAAAGAAAAGTCGTCGCCGTATAGTTTTCCAAAATCGATATTGTAAGAAAAACCATTTACAGCATATACATTCCATCGTGGATGTTCAACTTTATACTCTCCTGTTCGAAAGGCAGATAATGATGTATAACCCCAGTAATGTTCAAAAATAAATTCTTCTTTGCTGCCCGGTACTATTGGTTGCACATGTACTGCTGTTTCAACTTTTAATTCATGTTCAAGTTCTTTACCCCATTCAAATTGAAGGTAACGTTGGTTGGTCTGCTCAATCTTACTTTTAATGGGCGAATAAACATATCGTTCATTATACATCCATTTTGCAATCCATGTGATCATCCGTTTGGGTACCAATTCACGTATGAACACAACTCCACGCTTCATGCCTTCTTCTGTTGGGTATCTTACATAAAACCGCAGGTTGATCTCTTCAAAATCTTTATGAAAAGGAAAGCCAATGCCTTTTACTTTCGTATCAAGAAAATGAAAAGCCACAAAACTTACATAACATTTGCCATCATAAGCATCCAGCTCAACTCCTGTTGGCAGGTAAGATTTCAGCGCCTCTTCTGACACAACAAAATTCATCATCACCAGGTTGCGCCATTCGGCTGTAAGAAATGCTTTTGTCTGTATCTTTTTATCACTCATTTCATGCAATTACTTTCTACTCAATACTTATTTACCTGTTTACTTATCTACTTATTTACTTATCAACTTCTCCTCACCTTCCTTTCTATAAAACTCTTTAAAGATCAACCGCAAGCTCTGGTCGTATGTAAAATAATTATACAACCAGTTCGTAAACACAAAGAATCGGTTCTTCACACCAAGGATCAACATCAGGTGCAAACCCATCCAGATGAGCCACGCAAAGAAACCACCGAAATGCAGCCTGGGCTTTGGCACATCCACCACCGCAAGGTTGCGGCCAACAGTTGCCATCGCACCTTTGTCTTTGTAACGGAAAGGTTTTGCCATTTTTCCTTGTCGCAGATTCAGCAAATTTGCTGCCAGTAATGTAGCCTGCTGTATAGCAACGGGTGCAACCTGTGGATGACCATTGGGAAAATGATCTTCTTCCATGTAAGAAATATCGCCGATGGCAAACACATTGTTAAGGCCCTGCACAAAATTGAATTCATCCACTTTAATACGGTTGCCTTTTGCAATTAAGGAAGGATCAATACCGGCTGGAATATTTCCTTTAATACCGGCGGCCCATATCACCAACGTAGAAGGAATGCTTGTGCCATCTTTGAGTGTTACATTTTTTCCATCATAATCCTGCAGCAACGAATTGGTCATAACGGTAACACCCACCCGTTGCAGATAGTTCAAACTATGCGCACTGCTTTGTTCACTCATGGCTGCAAGGGTTTTGCCTGTTCCTTCGAGCAGGTAAATATTCATCATGTTGAAATCGAGTTCAGGATAATCTTTCGGCAACACATATTTTTTCATTTCAGCAATAGCGCCACTCAGCTCAACACCTGTTGGGCCGCCACCTACTACTACCACATTCATCAACCGTTGTAATTCTTCTTTATCGGTAACATGCAAAGCATCTTCAAAATTGTGAATGAGTTTATGCCGTAGTTGCAATGCTTCCACCGTTGATTTCATAGGAAACGCATGCTCTTCCAGATTTTTATTGCCAAAGAAGTTTGTAGATGCACCTGTAGCGATCACAAGATAATCGTAGCTGTACGTGTCTTCATTTGTGATCACTTGTTTTGCAACAGTATCAATACGCTCCACTTCGGCCATGCGGATACGTACATTCTCACTCTTTTGAAAAGCTTTGCGTAAAGGGAAAGAAATGTTGGATGCATCAAGGCCTGCTGTTGCCACCTGGTAAAACAAGGGTTGAAACTGGTGATAGTTAAACCGGTCGATGAGTGTAATGTCGATCCCTTCTTTGTTGCTGAGAAGACGGGCAAGACGTAAGCCGCCAAAGCCGGCGCCGAGTATGATGAGTTTCATGTTAAGTGTTTGATGATGTAAAGTTACTAAGTTTTCAATATTTTTTGAAAATATCGGAATAATTTAATCGGGCATAAAAAAGCCCCGCAATAACGGGGCTCATATTTCACTTAATGATTTACTTAATACACCATCCTCACCTTAATAGTTTCTTTTACTTCTTTCAAAAGCTCAACTGCTTTTTTAGAAAGCTTGCTGTCAACATCTAATACCACATAACCTATCTGGTCGTTGGTTTTTAAATATTGCCCGAGAATGTTGATGTTGTGTTTACTCAGTTGTGTATTGATCTGGCTTAATACACCCGGCACGTTTTTATGAATATGCAGAATACGGTGTGTGCCTTCCTGCACTGGCAATGCCAGTTCGGGCACTGTATGTGAACCGATGGTGGTACCGCCTTCTAAATACTGCACAAGTTTATTACTTACATCGGCACCAATATTTTCCTGTGCTTCTTCAGTACTTCCACCAATATGTGGTGTAAGAATAACATTTGGCAAATCCTGCAACGGCGTTTGAAAACGATCACCGTTTTTCTCTGGCTCCCATGGGAACACATCAATTGCTGCACCAGATAAATGTTTATCAAGTAATGCCTGGCGCAATGCTTCGAGATCAACCACTTCTCCCCTTGCATAGTTTAAGAGGATGGCTCCTTTCTTAAACTGTTTGAGAGCTGCTTTATTAATTAGATTTTTTGTTTGATTTGTTTCAGGAACATGCAGTGATACAATATCTGCTTTGTTCAACACATCTTTCATGTGTTTGTATTGCACTGCATTTCCCAAAGGTAATTTCGTAACCACATCGTAATAGATCACTTTCATACCAAGTGATTCTGCCAATACGCTCACCTGGCTGCCGATATTGCCATAACCAATAATACCGAGTGTTTTACCACGCAATTCATAACTGCCCTTTGCTTCCTTGTTCCAGATGCCTTCATGTGCAGCTTTGTTTTTATCAATGATTCTGCGGATGAGGATAATACTTAACCCGATCACCAGTTCAGCCACACTTCTTGTGTTAC
>JAKFDY010000329.1:0-8339 GCA_036675885.1 Lacibacter sp.
CAGGAGGTACAGAGCGCCTGATACGTTATCAAAGGCTTTGCAGTACACGACCGATTGAGTCACTCCGTAAATATATCCAACCTGGCCACTTGCACTAAAAAATCACCGCGCCCAGCTACTAACCTCCTGAGCGCCGTACTCCAGCTTCCAACTTTTCAATACAGAGTGATTGGCGCCACGCGTCTCAATTCGTTGCCCGGTATGAGGATTGATATAAATCTTAAGAGGTCGAATTGATTTAGGCTTAGCCGACTCTTCGAAACCTCTGCCGCCAGGGGCGGATTGAAGTTTCTCAGCCTGTGATGGATCAAGCAAAAGGATAATATCCTTAATTGAGAACTGATATTTTGCCGCTATAATTTCTAAGCGCCTGAGAAACTCCAAAGATTTTGCAACCTCAGGATCTTGGAGATCATCAATTAACGGTTTGAGCACTTCATAGTCGGGTGCAACATTTGCACTGGCCGAGAGTACGCCTGTTACTTTCGCTATAGCTTGATTTGCTGCCATTATAATTACCCAATAGTGTCCTTGCTGCAAAGTCTGCAGTTAGGTTTTCACACAGTGCTGGTAGCTTCTTGCTCAAATAGGGTTTCCTCACTTGCTGCGACCCCATGACGTCCATTGCCCTGATGGCCAGCCAGCATGGTTAGGAACTCCATACTGGCCTGGCCCGCATGATCACGAGCAAGCAACAGCTGCACTACGTCGTCTTTATGCAAGTCAAAGCTATCCATCAAAGCAGTCAGCTCCGCATGGAATTGAAGATCTAGCTGGTAATCAGCTTGCCCTTGCACCGCTTTCAAGGCCCTCAACGCCATCGTAAGACGGTGTTCGACTTGTCGATATTCGACCAGTGTGTGGCGCCGGTTCATAGGCCAAATCCCTACTCAGCTGATAGATACCCTATGAAGAGTGTAGCCGAAGGCGGCTTTGGTGGTAACCCTGGCCGAGTTTGCAATGCGGGCCTGGTGAGGGTCTGACAGAGTGATCACACTTACACCATGCTCGCCTACATCTGCCAAAGTGCTCCTGTCTAGGTCATATTAATCAGATAGTTACGAACAAATATGGAGTTCACTTGGTTGATTTTGGCGGTTAGGTTCGCTACCCGTCATCGTGGTAGCTGACCTGGATGACGCGCCCTGCAGCTCTTTACCCGACGCATGAAAACTTTTCACGTTAAAAAATCCTGTGCTGTTGTAAGTATGTGTAAAAGGATTAATCGTTGTTGTATCATTTGGCGTACCATCACCCCATATCCAGATGTATTGTTTTGCCTCACGGATGGTGTCTGTAAACTGAATAGTGGCAGGCAAACAGAAATTTAATTGTTTTGCTCCTACAGCTCTTAATGCAACGTCGATCCCTGACAAATCAAACCTGATTTTTACCATACCAAGATTACAACCTGCTCCTCCGGCCGGGTTTGTATTACCATAAACGCCTGCGGTGATTGGGAATGGAGCCGTAAGGGGTGTACCGCTGTTTACATTTTTACAGTTTGCGCACATGGCTTGGTAGATTACACCATTTGCATCAAACCTGCTGGTACCTCCATCTACATGTTCTAACCCGCCACCTCCACCTAACTGACCAAAGAAACTTCCATATAGTTGAGACGCTGCATTTTTTTGCAGTACAAAAAAGTAAAAATCACTTCCATCTGTGTTTCGTTGGAACGCATCGGCTGTTACTGGCAAGCCTGTTGTGCCCGAAGTGGGATAACCCGTTGCGCCGCCAAAACTGTTTGCGCCACCACCCCATCCGGAAACGTACACATTTTCACAATTATCAACGAGGAAAGCCACCGGGGAAATATTAGGATTAAGCGCTCCGCTTGTACCAAATGTGGTTGAATAAACAAATGCACTGAGATTTGGTTGCAGTTTAGCAATAAACTGTCTTGAATTACCAACTGAGTAAGCAGCATTTATAACAGGCCAGCTACCTGTTGTAATACCCATTACATACGGGAATCCTTTCGAATCGAACTGAACGCCATAAACAATATCGATATTATTCGTGCCAAGATAAGTGGAGCGAACTATCCCAACACTGCCGCCATTATCCTGCAGTTCAGCTAAATATCCATCAGCAATACCGCCATTATACGTTCCCTGCAAAACACCTCCTCCAATACCTGTAAAATTGCTACTGCTACCTGTGCCACCACCAACATAAATATTTGCAGGGCTCAAAGGATTTACTGATAACACAAAACCGGCGTCATCTCCATCGCCACCCAAAGTTGTGCTCCAGATAACAGCTGTTGAATTGGAATTTATTTTTAATACCACAGCATCCTGGTTACCTCGCAAGCCTGTTTGAAAACCATTTTGTGTTGGAAAATTTGTTGACCTGGTTGAAGAAGCAACCAAGATATTTCCTCCCGGATCAAGTATCACTTCACTTCTTCCATCATCACCATAAAAACGTTGAAGTGAATTTGCACCACTACGTGTTGCAGTAATATTAGCACCATCATCACCCGCACCTCCAATACGTAAAGAACCAATAATAGCTGTACCTGTTGCGTTGATCTTCGTAACGAAAATATCATGACCCCCTCCGGGGCCAACTAATGTTCCAGGAAAGTTTGCACCTGAATTTGTTCTGCCGGCAATAACAAGATTTCCTGCTGCGTCTGCAATGAGACTATGTGGTTGATCTAATCCATTACCGCCAAGATATGTTGCATAGATCCTGTTTCTTCCATCAGGCGATAATTTGATGATAGCAATATCAGGAGGTGCGCCACTACCGGAAGGGCCACTACCTGTTCCTTGTATAGCTCCGGGTGTTGTAGGAAATCCGGATGGCTGCGCAATACCGCCGCCGAAAAAGCTACCATCAGCACCGGGTGTTGCTGTAAAGCCCCAGTTATCGGCAGTGCTTCTACTAAAGGAGGAGAATACTAGTGAAGGGTCAATAATTAATGTAGTTGATTTGTTATACGCCTTCACATCAAAACTTACTGTGTTACCGGTTATCTTGTATTTGTTACCAACCACTTCACGTTTGCCGTTTACAAATTGATAAGTGTAAGGCTTTAACTCACGGGCTTCACCAACCGAAGTTCCCACCACCAATTCGTTATCACGGAGCGTTAACTTATCGGCACCTTCATAACGCATCTGAATCTTTGACACATCGGCTCCAGGATAAATCACCATATCATATTTCAACTGATCGTCCTGCACATAATATCGCACATCAATATTTGGATAAACATTCTTGTAAGTAATGGCCTGGTATAAGCGGCATTCGCTTGCCCATTTTGATGGATCGTTTCCAATAAAATAGTTTTCAATTCCCGGCAGGGGTTTTTCCATGATGGGTTTTGAATTGAAGTTGCCACCGAGGAATTTTACCCGAAACGCATGTGCACGCATTTTTTCAGGTGCTGTGGCTCTTGCATTGTATTTCACTAACGAATCGAACCCATGACCATGATTGAATTCAGCCAAACGCTGATAATCTTCGGGATGATTCATTAAGATGCTGTAACCATCTTTGGTGAGAAAGAAAGCACTGTTACCCGCCTCTGTTTTAAAGTGAACCTGTTGATCCCACTGACCTTTGTTTTCAACAAAATAAAGTTGTGAAAAGCTGAGCAGCGGTGAAACCATAAACAGGCAAGGGGCAATGAGGAGTCGGAGTACTTTCATGTAAATATTTTCTTATGCTACGGGACTCTGAATTTAAAACTTTAAAACGGAAATAACTATCGCTTATTTTACACTAAGCCACTCTGCTCCATTCCGTTTTTCCTTTTTTCAACAACAGGTATGATTTCAACAGCAAATTTTCGGCCGAAGACAAGTCCGGATCGTCTTGCAGCAGTCGGTCGCTCAAATTTTTTGCAATTTCCAACAGGTCTTTATCCTGCACTATACTTGCCAGTTTAAAATTGAGCATACCACTCTGTCTTGTTCCTTCAATATCACCTGGCCCACGCAGCTCAAGATCTTTTTCTGCAATCAGGAAACCATCATTGGTTGCACACATTATCTTTAACCGTTCCCGGGCATCATTCGTTAATTTCTGCCCTGTTAAAAGAATGCAAAAACTCTGTTCACTGCCTCGGCCCACCCTTCCACGAAGCTGGTGAAGCTGTGATAAGCCAAAACGTTCTGCACTTTCCATTACCATTACGCTGGCGTTAGGCACATCAACCCCAACCTCAATCACTGTTGTTGCAACCATGATCTGCGTATCGTTTGTTTTAAAACGCATCATGTTGGTATCTTTCACTTCGGGTTTTTGTTTTCCATGCACCATGCTGATGTAATACGCCGGTTCCGGAAAAAATGCTTTCACTTCTTCATAGCCTTTCATCAGGTTTTCAAAATCAAGCTTGGAGCTTTCTTCAATCAACGGGTAAATGAAATAAGCCTGCCTGCCTTTGGCAATTTCCTGTTTTACAAAGTCCATGATTGAAGGCCTGGCCGTTTCATAGCGATGAACAGTGGTGATGGGTTTACGTCCCGGCGGTAATTCATCCATCACACTATAATCAAGATCGCCGTAGGCTGTCATGGCCATTGTTCGTGGAATAGGTGTTGCCGTCATTACCAATACATGTGGCGGAATGGTTCCTTTTGTTTGCAGTTCGGCACGTTGTGCCACACCAAAGCGATGTTGCTCATCAACTATTGCCAAACCAAGATTTTTAAACTGCACCACTCCTTCAATAAGTGCATGCGTACCCACAAGCAGTTGTATTTCGCCAGATTGGAGGCCGCTCAATATCTTTTCCCGTTCTGCTTTTTTGGTTGATCCTGTGAGTAAGCGGATGCTCACATTCATTTTGCTCAACAAACTTGAAAGGCTGTTAAAATGCTGCTGCGCCAATATTTCTGTTGGTGCCATTAAACAACTCTGGTAACCATTGTCTGCAGCAAGTAACATGGTTAATAATGCCACGATGGTTTTTCCGCTACCAACATCGCCCTGCAACAAACGATTCATTTGATGACCACGTGCAGTATCCTGCCGTATTTCTTTCAGCACTCTTTTTTGTGCACCTGTTAATTGAAAGGGAAGATGATGATTATAAAAATCATTAAAGATGTCGCCTACTTTATCAAACACAATTCCCCTGGAAAAACGATGACGGTTGCCCTTGATCATGCCCATACGCAGCTGTGCAAAAAACAGCTCTTCAAACTTTAACCGTCGCAGCGCATTTTCATATTGCGATTGCTCAGCAGGAAAATGAATATGGCAATATGCTTCGTAGCGTGAGGGGAGTTTTAATTCTTTGATGATGCTCTCAGGCAAATTTTCAGGCAGATCTTTTACATGGATCTGTGGTAACAACACGGCAGTAAGTTTGGCAATACTGCGACCATTCAACCCTCTTACTTTTAATTTTTCTGTTGTGGGATAGATTGGTTCAAGCAACGATTTGCCTCCGGCATTCACCTGTGTACGCACTTCCAGTTCGGGATGAACGATCTGCGGCTTACCCATGAAAAAACCAAGCTTTCCAAATACCAAAAACTCTTCGCCAATCGCCATCATTTTCTGCACCCAGTTAATTCCCTGGAACCAGGTAAGCTCCATTGTGCCGCTGTTATCCCTGATATGTGCCACCAGTCTTTTCCCTTTTCGTTCACCAATGATCTCAAAGTCTGTTAAGCGACCGGTCACCTGCACATAATCCATGCTCATGTTTACCTGTGCAATGGGCGTGATCTTGGTTTTATCCAAATGGCGGTAAGGAAAATGTTCAAGCAAGTCGCCAAAAGTGAAAATGTTGAGTTCTTTTTTCAACAGATCTCCACGAAGAGGACCAACACCCTTGAGGTATTCGATAGGACTGCTCAGTATAGTTGTAGTTGTGTTGATAACCGGAATTTAAGAATATGAAATTATTGAAGAAACCATTAGCAATGGTTAGCGTTCTGCTTTTTCCCAAAGCACTGATTGCTGACCGTTAGCATAACGCACAATACCTGCCAGCATCGCCGCATGCATAAACACGATATAAAACGGAATATTGAACAAGAAGAATGAACAGTTATTTCTGGCCAACTGCCAACCGATAAATGCAAATACGTAAAACAATACCTGCAGCACCATTAACCAAACAAATACTTCACCAGCTTCATTAAAAACCAATACTATGTTACTCAAAAAAAGAAAGAGCAACGCAGGTGCACAAAACACCCAACGCAGTACACGATGTGAAAAGAACTGAAATGCCAGCAGCGGATAAAGAAACGGGTTAAGTGCTTTGCCCAATAATGAAAGTGACTGAATGCCTCCTGCTGCAATTCTTACTTTTCGTTTCCATTCATCGGCTAATGATGCAGATGCAGTTTCTGTGCTTACAGCCTTTGCAGCATATTGCACTTTCTTATGTTTAAAGTTTACATTGATTGAAATAAAAAAATCATCTGTAATGGTTTGCCCGGGCACCGGCACAAATAATTCCTTTCGTAACGCAAACAATTCGCCTGCTGCACCAACAACAGTATAAAACGTTGTCTCCTGTTTTTTGAGCCACGATTCGTATTGCCAGTATAAACCTTCACCTGAAACTGCGGCTCCATCGGCACTGATCACTTTCTTTTCTCCTGCCACTGCACCTGTTTGCTCATCAGCAAAAGGAGCGATCAATTGTTTCAAGGTTTGTGTTGATAGTACTGTGTTGGCATCAGTCAACACAACAATGGAGTGAACTGCATGTTGAATAGCCTCATTAATGGCAGCAGCTTTTCCTTTTCGTTCATTTGCATGTAATACGAGAACAGATTCAAAAGATGATGCAATTATTGCTGTTGCATCGGTTGATCCGTAAGCTGCAACAATAACCTGAAGTTTAGAAGAAGGGTAATCCAATGCAAGCGTGTTCTGTAATTTCGAAGCAATCACTTTTTCTTCGTTATACGCAGCAATGATGATTGATACTGCAGGTTCATCTCCCTGGCTGAAACCAGATTTCCCTTTTTGCCTGAATGAGAACATATACAGCAGCACAGGGTAGCCAAGATAAGAATACACGATTACTCCGGCAGAACAGTAAAATAAAACAGCCCACATGGGCTAAAAATAGAAAGATTGGGGCAATTGACCGAATTAAGGCAGGTGCTTAGCGATCAAAATACCATGCAGAGGGTATAGTAAGAGCAATACTTCATTACTAACATTGTTCAAGCAAACGGGATCACCAATTCCCGGCCATCAAATGAAACTTTTTTTGTTCTTAACCCTTTCCACTTTGTTGCTGCATGCAACTGCCCAAACAACTGAAAAATATGCTTTGATCGTGGCAGTTTCGAATTATGCTCCTTCAACCGGCTGGAACAAACTGAATGCTGATAACGACATCCCCCTCATTAAAGAATCGTTGAAGCGCCAGGGTTTTAAAGAAGAAAACATCCGCATCATAAAAGATAAAGAAGCAACTAAAACAGGTATTCTCACAGCCATGCAACAGCAACTGATCGCTAAACCCAAACCGGGTGATATTTGTTTGTTTCATTTCAGCGGGCATGGTCAGCAGGTAATGGATGATAACGGCGACGAAGCTGATGGGTATGATGAAGCGTTGGTTACTTATGATTCACCTATGGAATATGAAGCAGGTGTTGAAAAACATTTGAGAGATGATGTGTTTGGATTAAAGCTTGAGGAAATACGAAAACATCTTGGCAATAACGGTAACCTGTTGGTGATCGTTGATGCCTGCCACAGCGGAACAAGTACAAGATCGGGGCTTGGTAATTACCGTGGTACCACAACAAAGTATGCACCCAAAGGATACATACCTGCTACAAATACCAAAATAGTTAATGAAGGTTTATTCAGTCTTGGTGAATCAAAACCGGGGCTTGCACCTATGAGTGCTTTTTTTGCATCAGCCGCATCAGAGCTTAACCAGGAATGTGGCGATGAACACTGCGGAAGTTTATCACTCGCTTTCTCCAAAGCATTAGCAAAAAGCGACAGCAAAACCAGTTACCGTGGTTTGTTCGATTATGTGCGTTTAGAGATGAGTAAGATGGTGCCCGGACAAACACCAAATGCCGAAGGTGATCTTGATAAAGAAATATTCGGAGGCAAAGCGTTGGGCAAGCCAAATTATTATGTCACCGAACAGATCATCAACAAGAAAAAAATAACCATTGCCTGCGGCAAAATTTATAGTGTGTTTGCAGGTACCAGCATTTCACTTTATCCATCAAACACATATAACAGGGAAACAGCCAAACCAATTGCAAAAGGCACGATTGTTACAGCTGGCGATTACAGCAGCGAAGTGGAACTTGATACAGAACTTAGTGAAGATGTATTAAAAACCGCCTGGACATTTTTAGATGAAGTAA
>JAKFDY010000330.1:0-4101 GCA_036675885.1 Lacibacter sp.
CGGTAATGCGATGTCTGTTAAGAGAAGATTGTTTTTATAGGACCTGAAAAGAATTGCACCAACCCGAAGGCTGGTGCAATATTGAAATTTTCTGTCTTGAAGCTTGGTTTTCTACATAGAAGACGGCCTCTTCTTTATTCATTAATATTTATCTGGCCATAGTAACGGTATATAGTGTGCCAAAAAAGCCAAGACCGGTAACTCCAAGTTGTAATTTCAAAACCAATGTCTTATTACAATAGGAGAATGTTCCGGTTTGACCTGCAAAAGGACGAACCGATATATCCTGTCCTGCATAGGTTCCACTGAGGGTTCCAGCATTTCCTATACCTGCCTGCTGAACCAATGTTACTTTTGTATTTGAAGGGTCTGTCCAATCAAGGATAAATTTGATCGGATTCCAACCAGCATCAAAAATGTTTGTAACCGTTATTTCACCTGTGGTTGGGGTAAGCTGAGTAGCCGCACTGATCGTTGTGGTGTAAGGGCCATAAGCACCACCAAAATCCTCATTTGTATTCGCATACGTTCCGATCATTTCGCTTAACACAGTTTCGTCTTCAAAGCAAGGACCTCTCATAAACAGCGTAAACTTCGTGTTTGATGAAAGAGGCTTGATGCCATCGCCCTCCTGAATTGTAAAAACAAGCGTGTCTTTTCGGCCTGCTTGATATTGGCTGAAAACGCCCTGTACAACGATTGTATCAACCGATTTGCCGGCAGGTATTACTACATCCGATTTTGAGAGTGTGTAATGCGTTCCTGACACGGCACCTGTAGGTGACGTTACGCTTACCTTAACGTTACGGTCAACATTTGAAACGGTTGTGAGCGCTACAGGTAACTTGTATGAAACTGCCGGACCTGTTATTTGATAAGTTGCCTTTGTTCGAAATGCAAAATGCGCCTCTTGTGGTGGAGTCAGCACAGCATCACTTTTCTTACAACCGGCAATAAAGCCTGCAATAAGAATGGTAAGCAGTACCAGCTTTTTTAATGGTTTTAAATTCATATCTGTTATGATTTGATTAGTTAAATAAACGTGTTGTATTAATAACCCGGATTTTGAACCATATTCGGATTGGCTAAAATTGATGCCTGCGGAATTGGGAATAATCTTCTTGTATCACTAACAGGAAGTGTTTGCCAACTCAAGCTCTGCACATCAGAAGCAGGGCGTGTTACTTCTAACCCTCTTCTCAAAAGGTCAAAATAACGGAATCCTTCAAAACACAATTCACGTTGTCTTTCTTCCAGCACTTTTGCAATTGCATCGTTTTTGTTTGCGAACGTTTCGTTTACATAGCCCGAAATTCTTGCAGCACGAACTGCATTATAATCGGCGGCTGCACCAACCAGATCATTGTTTTCGGCTTTTGCCTCAGCACGGATCAGGTACATTTCTGAAATGCGCATCATCTTTACGTCGACAATCTTAGGCCCTCTTGAACTTGTAAAGAACTTGTTTACCAAACAAGTGTCTTGCGCAGATGGATCAATCAGAAAAAAGGTATTGAAACGGATATCATTTACTCGGTCAAATAGCCCTTTTAACTTATCAGATGGCTCAAAAAACACGTCTCCATTATTGTCCTGCCACAATGTTCCTACTCCGGTACCTGTTCTGCGAAGTTTGAATAACAATTCGGACTCATTGGCATCAGTCCAGATGCCTACATAGGTTGTGCCTGTAGCCAGTGTTTTTCCGCTCAGCGTAATGCAATCGTTAGCAAATGTAACTGCGCTTGCCCAATCGCCTTTATACAAAGCAACTCTTGCTCTGATACCAGCTACAACCGACTTCGAAATGCGAATTACACCCGCCGTACCAGATGCAACAGGTGCATTGGTTAGTGGTGTATTACTGGCTGCCAATAAATCAGCCTCAATACCAGTAACAACTTCACCAATTGTTTGGCGGGCAGGACGTGCTGCGATATCAGATGTGGTTGTGTATGGCACACCCGAAGCGTTTGCCACATATCTGCCACCAAAGCCCTGTACCAAGTAAAAATGGCAAAGTGCACGTATCGCAAATAACTCGCCACGTATTTGTTCCTTTTTGGTTGTTTCAGCTGCATCAACAGGAGTAACATTATCAAACACAGCCAACTCTTTATTAATTCGGCCAATTACCTGGTATAAATTTGTCCAACTACCAGACGCAGATCCGCCTTGTGCCGGAACATATTGCCATTTGAATTCAAATTGACCTTGCCCTCTGTTTTCGTTTGAAATCTTGGTTTCATCAGCAACGATGGCGTTCACATACATGTTATTTTCACCACTTATGGTACCATAAGCAGCTAACAAGCCTTGCTCAAGATCTGTAACGGTTTGGAAAACGTTTTGCTCGTTGATGAAGTCTGTCGGCAGCTTATCAACCGTTTTTTTACAGGCTTGCATTCCCATAGCTAATAATGCAACCAGCAGTATACTATTTATTTTTAGTTTTTTCATCTTCATAATTTTTAAGAGTGCATTAGAAATCTAAATTCAAACCAAACGTAAATGTTCGGGGAAGCGGATACTCGTAAGAAGCAATATTATTGCTGTCTTCCGGATCAAACCCTGTCCATTTAGTGAAGGTGGCTAAGTTCTGTCCTTGAACATAGAAACGAAGACTCTTGATAATTTTTGTACTCTGAATTGCTGCGGCAGGTACAGTGTATCCAATCTGCAGGTTCCGGAAACGCAAATAAGATGCATCTTCAATATCCTTACTGGTAAACTGACGTTGATATAAAGGACTTTGAATGTTTGTTACATCACCAGGTTTAGACCACATAGTCAGCATTTCTGTATACAGGTTGTAGCCTGATACAGCAAACGCATGGTTTTGCTGGAAGAAAGTCTGGTTGTTGAAACGGGAGAACTTTGCCTGGAAATTAAAGAAGGCAGAGATATCTAATCCCTTAAAGCGAACTGATGTATTAAAACCACCTGTCCATGGTGCGTAGAAGGTGCCAAATTCAGCTACCTGATCTTCAGAACTAAATACGTTCGTCAACTTACCATCTTTTGTATAATACAAAGGTGCTCCAGTTGTTGGATCAACACCACCCCATTTATTAATGTAGTGTGAGCCCAAAGGTAAACCTACACGGATGATGGAAGTACCTTGTGGAAATTCACTTTCCTGACCGAGGCTCGTAATTTCGTTTTGGTTATAAGCGAAGTTACCACCTACTGACCATGTGAGGTTTTTATTACGAACGAGGTCATAGTTTAAAGACACTTCAATACCTCTGTTGCGCATGGTACCGGCATTTACCTGAGCTGATGTAAATGCAGCGCCATTCTCAATAGGAATACCTTGAGAGATAAAGAGATTACGTGTTACTTCGTTATAGATGTTCACCTCACCATACAGGCGCTCTTTAAACAAACCAAATTCTACACCCAGGTTTGCTTTGTCTGTATATTCCCAATCTCCTGCCGGATTACCCGGTGTTGTAGGTACCAGAGTTGGTAAACCTGCATACGAGCCCGTTCCATACAATGGGAAATAGCCAAAATCACCAAACGGAAAGTTCTCAGCATTTGCCGATGTACCATAGCTGAAGCGGAAACGAAGAGTGGTGAATACATTCCAGTTGCTTGCAAAACGCTCATTTAAGGTGTTCCATACTAAACCTGCTGAATAAAAGGTCTGGAAACGATTTGCTTCCGGAAGAATTGAAGTGCCATCACGACGAACGGCAACATCAAGAATATAGCGGTCATCGTATGAATATTTCAATAACCCAAAGAAGGAAGCAAACACACGTTGTGATTTACTGCCACCAACTGTTGGAATCAGGCGATTGTCAACTGTACCGGGTGTTATAGCAGCAGGAGTGTTAGGAAGCTTAACATTGATTCCAAAACCAGTAAAATTGAATGTTTTGGTACGTTGAAAAATGTTTTCAGCATTTGCTGTTACATTAATTTTATGTTCACCATTTTTACCAAATTCATCCTTATAACCAACAAATCCTCTTGCAGATCCTTGGAAGTAGCGGCCGTAACCGTCAGAATAAGAGCCTGAATTAGAAGGGAATGATTGCAAGCTTGCAGTAAATGTGCCTGGTTTCAAAAATACTGTATTAACAGTTTCTC